>JAUQOZ010000181.1 GCA_030550625.1 Chloroflexota bacterium
GGGAGGGGGCAACCGAAGGGCTGGGGGAGGGGGCAACCGAAGGGGCTGGGGGGAATAGCCCCCACCCCCCTTCCCCCTCCCCCGCTGGGGGGAATGGCCCCCACCCCCCTTCCCCCTCCCCCGCTGGGGGAGGGGGGCAACCGAAGGGGCTGGGGGGGAGAGCCATCGCAAATCACGCAAAGGGTTTAGGGACAGAGCTACAAGTACACGTATGCCCCACCCTCCTCCGCGTCCTCCGCGTCCTCTGCGGTAAACTAATACCCCGGTGGGGCTAGGGGCGGGTCGTCACAGCCACCAAAAGACGCCAAATCAACCAATGTTTTCGTGCCTCTGGTGTCTTTTTGTGGCTATTTCTTTTCTCCCCACCCCCGCCTTGTTCATGGTACAATACAACTCCGGCAATCAAACCCATACCGTCCGGCAGGCGTCTATGGCGATGATCTTCTACCGCGATATGGAATTAATCTGCCGCAGTTGCGGCGCTACCTTCATCTTCACCGCCGGCGAGCAGGAGTTCTACGCCGATAAGGGCTTCCTCAACGAGCCGACCCGCTGCCCCAAGTGCCGTAATCGCCGTGAGGCGCAGGCGGCGCGCCGCCGTCTCGACCCGCGCCCGGAAGACGATAACGACGAGTGATCGCTTGGCGTTGGCGACAGTTTGGTTCGTGGGCGGCGCTGGCGTTGGCGGCGGCGGCTGCCGTTTTGATTGCTCTGCGCCCTGACCCCTACGATGCGCTGCGCCGGGCCGATGCCCGCTTTGCCGCTGGTCACTATCGCGCCGCTCTCACTGCCTACACCGAATTGGCTGCGACCCTCAGCGACGCTGCTCTGCGTCGCGGCATTGTCCTCACCGTGCGCGGCGAGGTTGATCCGGCCCGCCGTGCGTTGGTCGCGGCTATTAAAGCCGGTTTGCGTCCCCGCGACTACCAGCTCGCCGTGCTCTACCTTGGCCGCGTGGCGGCCATCGAAGGCGACATCGCCGCGGCGCGCCAAACATGGCAGTCGTTGTCGCACTGCGATCCGGATCGCTGTGCCCAACGCGATCTGCTGCTGGCCGATGATGATCTGCGCAATGGGCGGATCGCGGAGGCATCGGCGACGTATCGTGCTATCGCGCTTGATGCGCTACCCGCCGATTGGGCCAGCTTTGTGATTGGCCGGCGGGCCATCTTGGCGGCGCTGGTCGACTCTGCCGCAACCCCTGACCTCACTGTGCCAGTAACCTCCTTCCCGCCTGACCCCTTCACCCAGCCGCTCTTGCCGCCGGCCCCCGATCCAGCCACCCTCGCTGCCGTCTTCGCCGCTGAACCAGCGGCGCGTCCGCAGTTGCTCGGCCAACTGGCCCTTGATCTTGGCTACGACCGGCTGGCGCTGGCGTTTTTGGCGCAGGTTGATCCCGCCGGGCCGCACAGCTTGGCGGCGGCGATCTACCGCGCCTATGCCCATCTGCGGTTGGGTGATCGGCAGCAAGGGGTTGAGCAACTGGAGCAACTGGCTGCTGCGCACCCTGCTGACCCGCGCATTGGCCCCTTGCTGGCGCTGGCCTACCTCAACGGCGGTGATCTAGATGCGGCTGGCGAGCGGTTGCAACAGTTGCGCGCCGCCGGTCACGGCGGGCCGGCGCTGGCCTTGGCACAGGCCGGCCTCGCGCTGGCCCAACGCGATTTTGTCGCCGCCGCCGATGCGTATGAACAGGCGGTGATCGCGGCGCCGGTCGCCGAACGCGCCCATTATGCGCTATTGGCCGCTCGCTTTCATCTCGACAGCGGTTTCGAGCGTTGCACCAGCGGTTTGCAAGCGGCGCAGGCGGCGGCCAATGTGTTGCCCACCGATCCCGAAGCGCTGACGGTGCTAGCCGGTACGCGCTACTATTGCGGCGATGCCGCCGGTGCGCAAGCTGCCGCCGCTGCGGCGCTGGCAGCCGGCGCCGGGGTCGAGGCGCGCTTCTACTACGGCTTGGCCCTGAGCGCCGCCGGCGATCGGGCCAATGGCCGGGCCGCGCTGGAGCTGGTCGCCGATCAAGCGCCGGCGAGTATGTGGCGGCAACGGGCCGAAACCGCGCTGGAGCTGATGAAATAGTGAGAAAAGGAGAGAAAGCTCCTATTACCAATTGGCGATCGGCATTGTTACGAGATCTGATGCGCTGCAATATTGGGCGGTGTTGTTTCCCCTCGCCCAATCTGCTATCCTCGGTCTTCTGCGTATTCTTACCCCAACACCATTCCCGCTTGGATAACAACCGTCGCTGCTAGTGGCGTAAATGAAGCGGAGCCCAAGCTTCTTCTTGACACGGGAAAGAATCTTGTTATAATGTGACCAACTGGTCATATGACTTAGTGGTCACATAAGCTCTTCTGCTTCACTATACACGTTCACAGGTTGGTAATGACAAGGAGAGTATATGATTCACGTTGAGAACCTTACCTTTACCTATACTGGCGCGGCTGAGCCTGCTCTCAAGGGAATCAGCTTTAGCGTTCATCCCGGCGAAATCTTTGGTTTCCTTGGGCCGAGCGGCGCAGGTAAATCCACTACGCAAAAGATTCTGTTTCGTCTGTTGCAGGATTTTCAAGGGACGGTGCAGGTCTTTGGCCGTGATCTGCGCAAGTGGGGTTATGACTATTTCGAGCAGATTGGTGTGAGTTTTGAAATGCCTAACCATTACAGCAAGTTGACTGCACGCGAGAATCTGCGCTACTTCGGTGGGTTGTATCAGGGAGAGGTCAAAAACCCTGATGAACTGCTAGAGATGGTTGGCTTATTGGAGGATGCGGATACGCTGGTTTCGCAATTCTCAAAAGGGATGAAGACTCGTTTGAGTGTGGCGCGTTCGTTGGTGCATCATCCAAAACTACTGTTTTTGGATGAACCAACTTCAGGACTTGACCCCGTTAACGCACGTAAGATCAAAGATCTCATTATGCAGCAGAAAGAGGTGGGTAAAACAGTCTTCTTGACCACTCATGATATGCACATTGCTGATGAATTGTGTGATCGGGTCGCCTTCATCGTCGATGGTCAAATCTGCTTGATTGACTCGCCGCGTGAACTCAAACTGCGCTATGGCAAAGCAGATGTGCGCGTGGAATTCAATGCCAACGGCGCCATTGCGCGACGTGATTTCGCGTTAGCAGGTCTGGCAGACAATGCCGAGTTCCTGACCTTGCTTCGTGAAGGCAATGTTCGTACCTTGCATACGCAGGAAGCGACGTTAGAGCATATCTTTATTCAAGTAACTGGACGGAGGCTTGCATGACTCGCCTGCTTTCTGCCGCTCGCTGGGAGGTGAACTTGCAATTTCGCAACGGCTTCTATTACGTGTCGTTGTTCACGGCGGCGCTCATTATTGTGTTCCTCAAGCAATTCGATGCCGTGAGTATTAACTCTTGGTGGCCGGCGATTATCACCCTCAACCTAACTATCAATTCCTTCTATTTTATGGCAGGTCTCGTCCTGTTGGAAAAAGGCGAAGGCACACTGGAGGCCCAGATCGTCACCCCTCTGCGACCATGGGAAATACTCGGCGCGAAGGTGCTGACGCTTGGCCTGCTCTCATTGTTCGAGATGCTGATCATTATCATTCTTGTACAAGGTGTGAATTTCAATTGGATGTTGTTGGTGACGGGTATCGTCTTGTATACGGCAATGCTTTCACTCTATGGTTTTGTCGTTGTTGCGCGCTATGACTCAATCAGTGAATTTCTCTTGCCTTCTGCGCTGTGGACAATGGGCCTCTCTTTGCCATTGTTGTACTACTTCGACATCTGGCGCCATTGGGTGATGTTCCTCCATCCGTTACAAGCCATTATTGTCCTGCTTCAGGCGGCCTTCATGCCGGCGCCTGCGTGGCAGATTGGGTATGGTCTTGTTTATGCCATCTTATGGACGGGTATCATCATGTGGCTTGGCCTACGCGCGTTTCACCGCTTTGTGGCGGCAAAGGAAGGGGTGCGGAAAATATGAAGCTCAATACAATGTTTCGTTCGCTCATTCCCATTGACATACATGGCATTCGTCGCGATAGTCTGACCTCGTGGATGATCGTTCTGCCTCTTTTGCTGGCGCTCATCATACGTTGGGGGGTTCCGCCTTTCACTGCGCGGCTGATAGAGCAGTACAACTTCGATCTTACCCCGTACTATCCGGTTCTGCTGGCGTATTTTTTCATTGGCATGTGCCCAATGGTATTTGGTGTAGTCACCGGTTTTCTCTTATTGGATGAAAGGGATGACCGTACGCTAACAGCGCTCCAAGTGACACCTCTGCCTTTGCGCGCATATATCTTTTATCGAGTGACGGTTCCCATGCTACTGACCGTTGGGATGATGTTTGTGCTCTTTCCGTTAGCCAATCTGACGCCTTTTGATCCAAAGGCGATTCTGCTCTCAGCGATTGCCGCCGGGCCGATGGCGCCAATGCTGGCGCTGCTCTTCGGCTCTACCGCGCAGAACAAGGTTCAGGGTTTTGCACTCTTGAAACTGGCGGGCCTTATCTTGATGACCCCTATCGTTGCCTACGTTGCACCTGCGGGATGGGAATTATTGTTTGGCATCATTCCCACGTATTGGCCGATGAAAGTGTACTGGATGTTGTACGCAGGCGAAACGAATGTCTGGCTGTATGTCATGATGGCGGTCGGATACCAGTTGCTCGTTACCATCGTTTTTGCGCAGCGGTTGCACAAGGTGTTGCATCAATAGGTCGCTGCCTCGCCTGACCTTTTTGCTATAGCGATTGGTTTTTCTTGGCACAATGAAACCTATCTCACATCGGAGACATGCGGATGGATACCCTTGCGATTCTGGCCTATACGCTCATTGGGTACGGCCTACTGGTGTTGTATGTCGCTTTTGCCAAGCCCAAGGCTATCTGGAAGCTGGGTAAGATTCAAGGATTTGTGCAACTGCTCTCTGAAAGAGGGACAGTGCTGTTCTTTAGCATCGTCGGTATTGCTGCGATTGCTGGCGGGGTCTTCATGCTGATAAGATAATAGTCACATGCTTGCAGACAGATAAACACGGAGGCAGCGACCTATGCCGTTCCTTGTTTATCTGTCTCGTTGGCTGTTTCACTTGGAGGATGTATGCCTAAGCCTACCTTTTTCAATCTTCCCGTTGAGAAACGCGAAAAGATCATCAACGCAGCCATTGACGAATTCGCTGAGTACGGTTTAGAGAACGCCTCTACTAACCGCATTGTCGCCAATAGCGGTATTGCCAAAGGGAGCTTCTACCAATATTTCGAGGACAAGCAGGACGTGTTTCTCTATCTGTTGACAATGTTGGAGCACGAAAAGTTGGAATACTTTAAGGATAAACATCCGTCTAACAAGCCCATGGATGTGTTCGAGTACTTTCGCTGGATGGTCAAGACGGGTATGGAGTTTAATTCGACGTATCCGCGCTTGGTGCAGGCGATTAGCCGGGTAATGTTTACTGAAGGCTTATACTATCAGAATTTTGCCAATATTCGCGAACGATCGATGCAGAGTTTGCGCGCGCTGATTCGACAGGCTATCCAAAATGGTGAAATAGACCCTAGCGTCGATGCAGACTTGGCCGTAATGATTATGGAGACATGGAGTAATGCTATTAGTTCGTATATTTTGAATGAAGGTATGAAGCAACAAGATATCGTACAATGGGTTCGTTCAGCCAAGACGCAGGAAACTATTGATAAATTGCTCTATGTAATGGAATACGGATTACGCAAAACCGAATCTGATTTTGCTAAGCATTTTCAAGGAACAACATCGTCTTGACCTTGCCATTTGCACTTGGTATCGCAAAACTGCTGATAGTTCCTGTGTGCTGTTTGAACCGATAACCTAAGGACGCAAAGGGGTATAATATGCAGTACAAGCGCGCTTGAGCATAGCCATCTACCGCCTCGGCGCCTTTGCATTGACTATTTTCGCGCCTTTGCGGTGATAAACACGATATGCGCACCACATCTGCAACGATGCACCGCTCGCGCCGCCCCACGGTGGGGGCGATCGCCGGTTGGCAATTCTACGGTACGGCGCTGACGCTGAGCTACCTAAGTCCGATCTACCACGGTATGCGCCACGCTGCTCACGAGCTGGGGTGCAACCTGCTGCTGGCATGTGGGATGGGAGCTTCCGGCCAGATTAACGATCCGCCGCGTCCGGCGTGGCCGGCGGTGGCCGATGATGCCGATTTTGTGCCAGTGGGGCCATGGAATACCCACGGCTTGATCGTGATCAACCCGCTCCAGCATCCCGACCGCTCGCGCCTGATCCAGTCGATCCGCGCCGCCGGTCACCCGATGATCTTTGTGGGATCGGGTGAAGCCGGGCCAACCATTGTTGCCGACAATGCCGGCGGCATCCTCGCTGCTCTCCGCCATCTGGTCGAGCATGGCCATCGCCAGATTGCCTTTATTGCCGGCAGCGAAACCGATCTTGACGGCGATTCGGGTGAACGATTGCGCGCCTTTGAGGCCGGGATGGCCCAATTCGGCTTGGCGGTCGATCCGCGTCTGATCGTCTTTGGCCGTCACGTCTTTGCCGGCGGTTACGCGGCGATGCAGCAGTTGTTAGCGACCGGCCAACCTTTTACCGCGGCGCTGGCCAGCAACGATGAGTCGGCGTTAGGGGCGATTGCGGCGTTGCGCGCGGCAGGCCGGCGCGTGCCGGACGATGTGGCGATTATTGGGTTCGATGACCGCCCCGAAGGGTTGTTGCACGAACCGGCCTTGACCACAGTGCAGATCCCGCTCTTCCGGCTGGGGTATCAGGCGCTTGAACTGATGGTTCACCACCTGCGTGATCGCCAGCCGCTGCCGGACTTGGTGCAGGTGCCAGCCCGGCTGGTGATCCGTGAGTCGTGCGGTTGTAGCCAGAGCGCGGTGTTGGCCGATGCGTTGGAAATGGTTGCCCATCACGCTGATCAACCGGACGCTGCCGATCGCTCTGTCGCGCTTGCGCGCTCGATGGGCGAGATGCTGAGTCTCAAATCGCGCGGCCTGACCCGTGATGAGGTGTACCGGCTGTGCCTGCGCCTTGTGAGCGCCTTTACCCAAGCTGTGCAGCGCGCTGAGCCGGCCCATGTGCGTGCCGTGTTGGCGCAGACGCTGAAACAAGTGGCCGCTGCCGGTGATGATACCCATGAATGGCAAATTGCCCTCTCCTTCATTCGTGATGCGCTACCGAATCTGCTTGATCCGGCGTTCCACCCTCTTGCCCAAGAACTGCTGGACGAAGCGCGCGTAACGATTAGCGCCGCGATGCGCTTTCAGCATTGGCACTATCTCAATTCCCAACAACAAACCAACAACCGGCTGGGCCGGCTGACCGCACGGTTGTTGAACGCGCTGGCGGAAAGTGATATCTACGAGATTTTGGCCCGGCATTTGCCCGAATTACACTTGCCGCTGCTCTGGATCGGCTTTTTTGAGGCCGAGGGTGATGATCCGGCGGCGTGGTGCCGGTTGCGGGCCGTGACGGCGCCGCAACAGCCGGTGATCCGGATTCGTAGCCGCGCCTTCCCGCCAGCGCAATGGCTGCCGGCGCGCCAACCCTTCCAACTCACCCTTATCCCGCTGACCGGCGCCGGCAGTGAGGCCGGTTTTGTCGCGTTTGATACCTCGCGGCTTGACCTCTACGGCGCGATCGCGCAACAGATCAGCGCCGCGCTCAATACCGCTCGCCTCTACCGGGCGGCGAACGAGGGCCGGCGGTTGGCCGAAGAGGCCAACCAGCTCAAGAGCCGCTTCCTTTCGATGGTCAGCCACGAGTTGCAGACTCCGCTGAACTTGATTGTCGGCATGAGCGATCTGCTGTTGCGCGAGAGCGCTGCCGGCGAGCGCCAGTTGCCGGCGGCGATGCGCGCTGATCTGAAGCGGATTTATGCCAATGCCCGCCATTTGGGCCGCCTGATCAGCGATGTGCTTGATCTGGCCAGCAGCGATGCCGGCCAGTTGCGCTTGGCCTGTGAAGTGGTCGATCTGGGGCAGGTGATGCGGGCGGTGGCTGAGGCCGGCCAGCAGATGGCCGCCGATAAACATCTGACGTGGCACGACTCGATCCCTGCCGAGGGGCCTTGGGTGTGGGGCGATCGTACCCGGCTGCATCAGATCGGGCTGAATCTGGTGGTCAATGCGATCAAGTTCACCGCGCGCGGCAGCGTGAGCCTGACCGTCACCCCTGCCGCCGATGCCGTGACAGTCACCGTGCGCGATACCGGGATGGGCCTGCCGCCGGAAGAGCAAGCGCGAATCTTCGACGAATTTCAGCGTTCGGAGCGCAGCTCGAGCAGAGGCTACGGCGGGATTGGCTTGGGGTTGGCGATTTGCAAGCGGCTGGTTGCTTTGCACGGCGGCGAGATTGGGGTGCGTTCGAGCGGCATCGAAGGCGAGGGATCCGAGTTCTTCTTCCGGTTGCCAGTGATTGCTGCGCCGGCCAGCAAACGGCGGCGCAGCGCGCCGGCTATCCCGGCTTTGCCGCGGGTGTTGTTGCTCTCGGCGGGGCCGGACGAGCGGCTGCAACGCTATCTCGAACAGCGCGGCTTTGCGGTCGCCGTCTTCCCGATTGACGAGAGTGCGGCATGGCTGGCTGAACTGCTCAGCAAGAGCTATAGCGCCGTTGTGCTCAATGCGACTCAAGGCGAACGGGCATGGTGGCAGACGATCCGGGTGCTGAAGGCAAATCCGGCCACCCGCGACCTGCCGCTCTTGTGTTATGCGATGACCGAGCAGCACGGTACTGTGATGGAGTTCAACTATCTCACCAAGCCAATCGATCTGGCCGATCTCAGCCGTGCGCTCGACCAATACTGGCTGGCTGCCGGCCCAACCGAGACCAACCCAACCATCCTTGTGGTTGATGACGATCCTGATACGCTCGACTTGCACGCCCGCCTCATTCAGGCCCACAACGCCGCCATCCACGTCAAGCGCGCCCGTTCGGGCCGCGAGGCGCTCGCGATCTTGCCCCAGCAGAAAATTGATCTGGTGCTGCTCGATCTGATGATGCCGGAAATGGATGGCTTTGCGGTGCTTGAGGCGATGCGCGCGCGCAAAGAGTGGCGCGATATTCCGGTGATTGTGATTACCGGGCGTATGCTGAGCGAAGCGGATATGGCCCGCCTCAATCAAGGGGTGACGGCGGTGCTCAGCAAAGGCATGTTCAGCGCCAGTGAAACGCTCACCCACCTACAGGCCGCGCTCGAACGGCGGCGGCGGCTGAGCGATCAGGCGCAGATGCTGGTGCGCAAGGCGATGGCGTACATCCATAGCCATTACGACCACCCGATCACCCGGCAAGATATCGCCCATTATGTTGGCATGAGCGAAGACTACCTCACCCACTGTTTCCGGCAAGAACTCGGCGCCACGCCAGTCGAGTATCTCAACCGCTATCGCGTATTGCAAGCGCGCCGGTTGCTGCTCGAAAGCGACAAGAGCATTACCAATATCGCGCTCGAAGTCGGCTTTTCGAGCAGCAGCTACTTTAGCCGGGTGTTTCGCAAAGAGGTTGGCCAAACGCCAGAAGAGTATCGGCGGAGCGGGTCGTCACTACCCTAACGCCGCCAGCGCCCGCTTGACGCTATCGGCGGGGCTGACTTTCACCTCGGCCTGCGCAATCCGGCCCTCTTCGTCGATCACAAAATGCGAGCGGATGATGCCCATATACTTCTTGCCCATCATCGACTTCTCGCCCCACACGCCGTATGCTTCCGCGACGCTGTGCTGCTCGTCGGCGAGCAGGATGAACGGCAAGTTGTGCTTGGTCTTAAACTTGGCGTGCGATTTCGTGCTGTCGGGGCTAATCCCGATCACGACGGCATTCTTCTCTTCGATCACCGGGTAAGCATCGCGAAAACCGCACGCCTGCGACGTGCAGCCGGGGGTGTCATCTTTGGGGTAGAAGTAGAGAATGACTCGCTTGCCGCGAAACTGGCTGAGCGAGACCGGCTCGCCGGCTTCGTTCGGCAAGGTGAAATCGGGTGCGATATCGCCAACTTGTGGTGGGGTTGCCATACCTTAAGGTTCCTTAGCTCAAACGCGAATCCAACACCTTCCATGGTAGCACGAATCGGCGTGTCGCTTAGGTTCATTTTCCGCTATACTACAGCCTCGGTAATAGCGTGAGCTTGGCGGAGTGGAGTGAGGTGTACGTTGAGTGGTGATGAGGTGTGGAACCGCTGCTGGAGCGGCATTTTGTCATTGCGAGCCGCGCCGAGCGCGGCGAAGCAATCTCCCGCGACAGCGCGAGCGATGGCTCAACGCATTGCGCAGGGATGTCGTCGCTGAAGCATTCTGGAGCGCGGTTTGCGCGCGTTTTGTCATTGCGAGGGGGCGCCGAGCGCGGCGAAGCAATCTCCTACGTCAGCGAGAACCATGCCTGCGGGCATTGTGCGGACTATGTTGGACTGCGGCAGTCAAACTGCCGCACGCCACACGAGCGCTGTAAACCAATGCTTGGCATGATCATCAGGCGCGGGATGGCCCGCATGTCATT
>JAUQOZ010000056.1 GCA_030550625.1 Chloroflexota bacterium
TCTACTGCGTTCTTGGCGGAGCCGGACAGCCGTCCGGCTCTACTGCGCCTGTGCGTTTGAAACCTCTGCGCCTTTGTGTTTGCCCCCACCCCCAGCCCCTCCCCCGCTGGGGGAGGGGTGATGGGGAGCGCAGCACGGGGCTTTTCGGCATTGCACAGCGATCAACGGTGGGGGCGGATTGCCATCCGCCCCTACTGGGCCCACAACGGCCAGCGGTCTTGGGCAGTGTTTTGGGTGACTTGTTGGGTGATCGTCCCATCGCTGACGTTCAGGATATAAATCTCGAAGTCACCGTCGCGGTCGCTGGCGAAGGCCAATTGGCGGCCATCGGGTGACCACGTGGGGGCATCGTCGGTGGCAGCGTGGTTGGTCAGGCGGCGGACATTGCTGCCGTCGGCGTTCATCACGTAAATCTCCCAGTTGCCGTCGCGGTCGCTGGCGAACGCGATCTGCTTACCGTCGGGCGAGACGCGGGCAAAGCGGTCGTTGGCCGGATTGTTGGTCAGGTTGCGAATGTTGGTCAGTTCAGCGAAGAGTTGGACGACCACCTGCCGCCGCACAATTGGCTGGTAGCGCAACTCGGCGCGGTAAATCTCGAAATTGCCGTCACAGTCGCTCACCCAATAGACCATGCGCCCGTCTGGCGACCATGCCGGCGTTTCGGAGCGGCAGGCTGGCAGGTCACGGGTTAAGCGCACAGCGATAGGCAAACTGCCGGGGGCCGGACCTGACCACACATTGAGGTCTGGGCGTCCGGTGCGCTCTGAAATAACGAGAAGCTGGGTGCCGTCAGGCGATACCATCGGGTTGAATTCATTGACGGGTTTGGTGAGAAATTCCGGTAATATGTCTGGTGGCTGTTCGAGCTGATCGCGAACGTCGATAGAGCTTATGCGAGTGGCTAACGCACCCGGCGCTGTCTCTCCGATGCTAGCAGCGATGCTGTTGAGTGCATACACTTGGCGGTAGGCTGGTTGATCGCGCCGCGAGTCGACCGCCAACATCTGTTGGGTAGGATCCCAACTGCGCAGCCACGAATAGGCAACCGTTTCGGCATTGTTGAAGGTGAGCCGCTCGCCGCTGCCGTTGAAATAGGCCCGGTAGACTTCCCAGTGGCTGCCGGTGTCGATATTCGAGGCGTAGAGCAGCGGTGTGACCGGCTCGCTCCCGGCCCACGGCATACCGAGATGCGGGTAACGCCACTGGAAGTAGTGCTGGCCGGCATTGCCCATCTCGACCTGATAAGCGGGCGGGTTATCAGGGGTGTAGGTCAGCACGCGCCGCTCGAAGAGCTGAACCAGCACATCGTGCTCGGTATCACCGACGACGGCACGGACCCAGTAGGGATCGGTGATCGGATAGCCGATCGCAAACAGCCAATCCACAATCGGGCCGGTGGTGACGCGGCCATTCTCGATCACGCGCCCGCGTTGATTCATGAAATCCCAAAAGATGCGCGGAATATTGTGACCAGTGATGGTGTTGTACTGCACAATCGTAGTTTCAGGGCGGGCCAGATCGGGCCGTTCGCCGAGATTGCCGTTGATATCGATTGTGGCGCTGACCCGTTCTTTCAGCCGTTCGGGATCGCGGTAGGCAGGCCGGTATATGTCAGGAAAGGTGGCGCGATTCATAAATTGGCAATAGCCGGGTGCAGCCGGATTGGCACGGCGCGGATTACCGGCGACGGGAACGTCTGAACAGTGATACTGGCGTGAATGGCCGGGCAGATCACCTAACTGGATCCGGCCACTCACCATTTCCACCACCAATAGCCCATTGGTAACAATCCCATCGTCTGGCCGATTAATCTCCATCCGCGCTTTATCGAAATATTGCACGGTACGGAGGCCATTGGGGCTGTCGACGTAGAACTCAGCGTAATCAAACCATGGCGCTGGCCCCCAGTACCACGTGCGCCCGCCGCGCACCGCCTCGCTGTCGGTGCGGGTCCAGATCGCGGCAAAGCGTGGATCGGCGAACTCGTGGCGGTTGGTGAAGGGTGCGGCTGCCAGCGGAGTGGTGTTGGCGAGCATAGTGGCGATCAGCGCGAGGATCGGCATCACGCGATGAACGGCTCTCATTGCAGCACCTCCGTGGTGGTGGGCAGGTGGCAAACCTGCCCGTACTCGTGTGTTATCCGTCCCTTCGGGTGGGGGCGGATTGCCCTCCGGGGGCGCACCGCCGTGCGGGGGCGCACAGCCGTGGGTGGGAGACGCACAGCCGTGGGTGGGAGACGCAAGCCGTGCGTCTCTACTGGGCCCACAACGGCCAGCGGTCTTGGGCGGTGTTCTGCGTCACTTGTTGCGTAATGACTCCATCGCTAACGTTCAAGATATAAATCTCGAAATCGCCGGCGCACGTTGCTGCCGTCGGCGTTCATCACGTAAAGCTCCCAGTTGCCGTCGCGGTCACTGGCGAACGCAATCTGCGCGCCGTCGGGCGAGACGCGGGCAAAGCGGTCGTTGGCTGTGTTGTTGGTCAGGTTGCGGATATTGGTAAGTTCAGCCCGAAAACCCACTAATAAAACCACACCACGCGAAAAGAATGGGATATAACGAAGGTCGGCGCTGTAGATGTCGAAATGCCCATTGCAGTCGCTGACCCAGTAGATCGTTCTGCCGTCAGGTGACCATGCCGGAGTTTCATAGCGACACGCGGGTTGGTCGCGTGTCAGGCGCGTCGGACGCATCAGGTTGGCAGTTTCCGGTGTTGAAGCCGGCCACAACATCAAATCCGGACGCCCCATCCGTTCTGAGATTACCAGTATTTTCGTACCGTCAGGCGATATCATCGGATTGAACTCATGTACGATCCTGTTCACGAATTCGTCGCGTTCCCATGGCGGGATAGAGATTCCGTCGCCACTATCAATGTAGCTCAGCCGGGTAGCGCTGGCATTGGACGCGATTTCGCCTACACTCGCGGCGATGCTGTTGAGCAGATACACTTGCCGGTATGCGGGTTGCTCGCGCCGTGAGTCAACAGCGAGCATCTGTTGGGCGGGGTCCCAACTTCGTAGCCACGAGTAGGCGACGGTTTCGGCATTGTTGAAGGTAAGACGCTGGCCGCCGCCGTTGAAATTGGCCCGGTAGAGTTCCCAGTGGCTGGCGGTGTCGATGTTCGAGGCATACAGCAGAGGCATGACCGGATCGAGCGCGGCCCACGGCATACCGAGATGCGGATAGCGCCACTGGAAGTAATGCTGACCAACGTTGCCCATCTCGACCTGATAACCGGGCGGGTTGTCGGGGGTGTAGGTGAGTACGCGCCGCTCGAAGAGCTGCACCAGCACGTCGCGCTCAGTGTCGCCGACCACTGCCCGCGTCCAGTAGGGATCGGTGATGGGATAGCCTATTGCAAACAGCCAGTCTACAATCGGGCCGGTGGTGATGCGGCCATTCTCGATCACGCGCCCGCGTTGGGTCATAAAATCCCAGAAAACTTGGGGAATGTTGTGACCGGTCATCGTGCTGTATTGCACGATAGTCGTTTCAGGGCGGGCCAGATCGGGCCGTTCGCTCAGATTGCCGCCGGCATCGATCGCGGCGCTGACGCGCTCTTTGAGGCGCACCGGATCGCGATAGCCGTTGTCGAGCGTGGCGATGGCGCCAAATTGGCAATAGCCGGGTGCGATCGGGTTGGCGCTGCGCGGATTGCCAGCGACCGGCACATCGGAGCAGCGTTGCCAATATAGCAGATTGTACGCATCTCCTGCTTGTAATCGACCACTGATAAGCTCTTTCACAAGAAGGCCATTGGTAACAATGCCGTCGGCAGGCCGGTTCAACTCCATCCGCGCTTTATCGAAATATTGCACAGTACGGAGACCGTTAGGACTATCGACATAATGTTCGGCATAATCAAACCACGGCCCCGGCCCCCAATACCACGTGCGTCCGCCGCGCACCGCTTCGCTGTCGGTACGGCTCCAGATCGCGGCGAAGCGCGGGTCGGCGAACTCGTTACGATTCGCGAAGGGCGCTGCTGCTAGGAATGTGGTGTTTGTCAGCATCGCAGCGCCCAGTACAAGGATAGCAATCAGTCGGTGAATAACTCTCATCGCAGTACCTCCGTAGTTGGTGGCGGGGCAGAGGGTATGGGCAGGTGTGAAAACTGCCCGTACCCTCGTGTTATTCGCCCGTATGGGGGCATAGGTGATGCACTGCCGTGGTCCCACTGATGGTGGGCGGATTGCCATCCGAGGGATACACCGCCGTGCGGGAGCGCACCGCCGTGCGGGGGCGCACCGCCGTGGGTGGGAGATGCACCGCCGTGCGGGGGCGCACCGCCGTGGGTGGGAGACGCACAGCCGTGCGTCTCTACTGGGCCCACAACGGCCAGCGGTCTTGGGCGGCGTTTTGGGTCACTTGTTGCGTAATGACTCCATCGCTAACGTTCAAGATATAAATCTCGAAGTCACCGTCGCGATCGCTGGCGAAGGCAAGCCGGCTGCTATCGGGCGACCACGTGGGGGCGTCGTCGGTGGCGGGATGGTTGGTCAGGCGGCGAACATTGCTGCCGTCCGTATTCATCACGTAAATCTCCCAGTTGCCGTCGCGGTCGCTGCCAAAGGCGACCAATTTGCCGTCAGGCGAGACGCGGGCGAAGCGGTCGTTAGCGGCGTTGTTGGTCAGATTACGGATGTTTATCAACTCAACACCGGCATAGAGTGTATCGATGTAGTAGTAGCGCACATCAGCCCGGTAGATCTCGAAGTTACCCTCGCAGTTCGTGACCCAGAACAGATTGCGGCCATCGGGTGACCATGTTGGCGTTTCAACGTTGCAGGCTTGGGTATAGTTGGTGATCGGTTGGGCAAAGCCGCGCAATGGGATATTGAAGCGGCGCAGATAGAGTTGCGGAATGCCCTGCCGCTCAGAGACGAAAGCCAGCAAGTTGCCGTCAGGCGAGGCCATTGCGTTGTACTCGCTGCCGGCGATCATTGAGTAATCATTATCCGGCGGCGGGTAAGCGCCATCGTTGTTACTGTAGCTAATGCGGAGGACGCCAGCTCCCGGCGCTTGCTCGCCCGCATCGGCGGCAATTGGGTTGAGGGCGTAGATCTGGCGATAGGTAGGGCTATTGCGCCGCGAGTCAACGATCAGGTATTGTTGGGATGGTTCCCAACTGCGCCGCCACGAGAAGGCCACTGTCTCGCCATTGTTGAAGGTCAGCCGTTGGCCGCCACCGTTGAAATTGGCCCGGTAGAGTTCCCAATGGCTGCCGGTGTCAATATTCGAGGCGTAGATCAGCGGTGTCACAGGATCAGGCGCGGCCCACGGCGTGCCGAGGTGCGGGTAGCGCCACTGGAAGTAGTGCTGGCCGACGTTGCCCATCTCGACCTGATAGCCAGCCGGGTTGTCAGGGGTGTAGGTCAGCACGCGCCGCTCGAAGAGCTGCACCAGCACGTCGCGCTCAGTGTCGCCGACCACTGCCCGCGTCCAGTAGGGATCGGTGATCGGATAGCCCATCGCAAACAACCAGTCTACGATCGGCGCCGTTACGACGCGGCCATTCTCCATCACTCGCCCACGTTGGTTCATGAAGTCCCAAAAGACTTTCGGAATGTTGTGACCGGTGACGCTGTTGTACTGCACGATGGTTGTTTCAGGTTTGGCGAGGTCATCGCGCACGCTGAGGTTGCCGCTGCGCGAGATGACGGCATTCACCCGCTGGTTGAGGCGCGACGGATCACGGTAGCCATTGTCGATCGTGGCAATGCCGGCGAAGTCACGATAGCCGGGAGCAATCGTGTTTGCTGCGCGCGGGTTGCCGGCCACCGGCACATCCGACCCTTCGCGATAGCTCACATCGAAGGGATCGTCACCGAGCTGCATGCGCCCGCTAATGAGTTCTTTCACCAGCAAGCCATTGGTAACAATACCGTCAGCCGGATTATTGATCTCCATCCGCGCCTTATCGAAATACTGCACGGTGCGCACACCATTCGGGCTTTGCCGGTAAAATTCGCCGTAATCAAACCACGGCCCCGGCCCCCAATACCACGTGCGCCCGCCCCGCACTGACTCGCCGTCGGTGCGGGTCCAGACTGCCGCAAAGCGCGGGTCGGCAAAGGTGGTGCGACCAGAGAAGGGCGCTGCTATCAGTGGTGTCGCGCCGCTGATCATCAGCGCTACCATCAGGGTGATCGCACTCCAGAGGATTCGCAGCCGGTTCATACAAGCCTCCTTCGCTGAGACCGCTGCTGCTGTTACGTATAGGATACGACGCAAAAATGAAAAAAGTTCCTATGTTTTGCTGAGAATTTCGTAGAAAGATGGTGATAATGAGCTGATAGTTGATAACAGAAGTGGTTAAATAATTGATTTTTTGAGTTCATTTGTTTGATTTTGGTAAATAAAATTGTTGTGGATGTCATTTTATGGTTTTTATCTCGTGATTTGTGAAGTGGAGTGCGATTTATTGATGTGTAAAAAATGAGAAGATTCGTGTCGGGCAGGTGATTTTATTCGATAAGATTAAAAACTATGGCGGCGGAAGAGAGGTGCGGGGGTAGGAGGTTTCAGGTGTCATTGCTAAGCTACGGTAGCAGGTCCTAAGTGCGAGTCGCTCAGCTATTGTGCCTTACGTTCCCATCCTAAGTGAGCGTTGAGCGATCGGCGGGGTATCGTCAAATGTTGTGGAAGTATGGTTGCGGTTGGGAACATTCCGTGGGACATTGTAGGGTCGAACGGAAATGTTGCGCAATCACCCGGCTATATTATTAAGCGCGGCAGTGTGACAGCCGCACTCCATAGCTAGGGCAAGCTGCATAGTACCACAGATCACGATGCCCGCCCCATAATCCGGCGCGCGAGCGCTACCTCTTCCGCGCCGATGGCGCCGATCAGCCACAAGGCAATGCCGTACACTGGCGGGCCGAGCAAGATGGCGCACAGGCTGCCGATCCATCCCGGCAGCCAAAGGATGGCTGGCAGCATCGCGGCAGCCATCGCGAGACTGGCAAGCGCCGGTTGCCACATGAGCTTCAAGATGCCCGGCGGCAAGCCTTCTTGATGCAGCACGGGCCGGAAGACGGCGTACAGCACGACTTCCGACATGATGGTGATGATGGCCGCCGCTAACAAGGCGTCTTCGGGCCGGCCCAGCCGGATGGCGAGCGGGATCGCGATCAGGTTGGCGGTCAGATTAAAGATTGCGCCGGCGACGAAAGCGCGGGTGATGGCGGTCTGACGTTCGATGGCGATCAGGACGTATTGCAAGAGACCGTTGGCAAACGAGAGCGGCAAGAACCACGCCAGCACCGCGAGCACCGTCACCGAGGGCAGGTATTCGGCAAAGCGGCGGCGGGCGAAGATCCAGACCAGATCATCAGCCAGTAGGGTCATGCCCATGGCTAGCGGGAACGCTATGAAGAGTAACAGGCGGAGCGTGCGTTGTTGGGCGCTGGCCAGTTCGCTGCGCGCCCCACCGGCTCGCCGCGCCAAGAGCGGGAACACAGCGAAGGTGATGGCCGGCGGCAGCACCAGCGCGATGTTGAGCAATTGGTAGGGCAAGACGTACTGCTGCACCAGTAGATCGGCGTTGCTGCCGCCAAAGGCGCGCACGATGAAGAGGTCGAAGCGAAAAAAGATTACGCTGAGCAGGTTGTTGAGCATCAACGGCAGTGCCTGCGGCACAAGAGCGCGGATCGCGGCGGCATCGAAGCTAAGGGAGGGAGCAAAGAAGGTACGCACTTGCAAGCCGAAAAAGATCACGGCGGTGATTGAGCTGACTAGTACCGCTGCCCATGCCAATCCGATCACGCCCCATCCCAATACAAGCACGGCGATGCGGGCTAGAAAGCTGAGCAGCGCGGTCAATACTTCCACCGCCGCCGGCACTTCCATTCGTTCGGCAGCATTATAGAGCGCCGTGACCGCACCGCTATAGGCGCTCGGCACGAGGGTTAGCAACAAAATCCAGATCGCCAACTGGCCGTCGGCGGTGAGCGGTTCGCTTAGTCCAACGGCGCCGATGAGGTTGTAGCTGGCGATAACCAGCCATGCCACCGGCGCAGCCGCCGCGATGATGAGCAGTAGGCGTAGAGCTAGCGTGACGCCGAATAATCGGCGGGCGGCGTCGGGATGGCGGGCCACTTCGCGGGTGAGCAAGATGCCAAGGCCGAATTCAGTGAAAGTTGCGAGGTATTGCGCCACGAGCAGCGCCGCCGTGTTGTACGCTCCCAGCGCCGCCGGATCGAGCGCGCCGACCAGCAAAAACAGGATAACGGTGTCCAACCCGCGCACAAACATGCGCAAGCCAAAGGTGACGGCGCTATTTTTGAAGATGCGGCGGGCCGCATTTGCCGGATCGTCGCGGTAAAACCGCTGCCAGAGAAACGCGCCTGCGCCGAGCAGCGCGAGGGCCGCGCCGATGAGGAATAAGACTAAGCCGAGACGGTCGTTCATGGTGGTTGCGTGGTTATTGTTGCGCGGCGGCCATCACTGATCAGATGGATCGCGCCGTCGAGTTTGGGATGGTACAAGTGTGGCGCTAGTTGTCGCCGATCATGAAAGCTGTAAAGAGCTGGCTCAGCCGCTTCGTAGCCGGCGCTGAAGGCGACGGCCCGAATGCGCAGATCGCGCAGGGCCGGCGTCGTGATCGGGCGTTGCCACGGATAGATGAGCAGATCAATTGTTTGCCCGGCCAGTGCGGCGAGGGCCGCATCGCCAGCGCTACCGCCGTGGTGAATGAGCACACGGGTTGCGCGATATTCAATCAGCAACACCGCACCGCCGTCATCGCCATCATTCGTCGCCAGCACGCGCAAGCGCGCCCCGCCCAGATTGATCTGTTGCCCGGCTTGCAATTGGCGAACCGGCGTTGCCATGCCGTACATGAGATCGCGCCATTCCCCCTTGGGTATGGTTTGCGCCAGCGCCAGCGCAGGCCGGTATCGCCGCAGCGCACCCAACTGGCCGGGCAGATTGCGCTCAACGGCGCGCGTCAGCACCGTGGCTGCGAGATGGCGTTGCCAAAACGGCAGATGTGTGCCCAATTCCACCGCCAAATCGGTCGGATCGCGCCCGCCGTCAATTAGCGTAAACGAACCAGCGGGTGATTGGATGAGAATTGCATCGCCGGCAGTCGGGAGCAGGATGACATGCAATTTGCCGTCGGGACGCTGGAGCCACGCGATGGTGACGAGCGTCCCAACCAAGATAGCGATAAAAAGTGTGCGCTGTCGCATCCGGTCGTTCCAATCCACTGCGGGAAGGCAATGTGATCATCTCATCATGAATACCGCGCGACAGCGGCAAACGATGCGCGTGAATTATTACGCCAACGCAATAACTTCAATTTCGATCCGGGCATCGCGGGGTAACCGGGCCACTTGCACAGTTGAACGGGCCGGCGGCGCGTCGCCGAAATGCTCGGCATACGCGGCATTCATCGCAGCAAAATCGTTCAGATCGGCTAGAAAGACGGTCGTCTTCACGATCCGGTCGAGCGAGCTGCCCGCCTCGTGCAAAATAGCGGCAATATTCGCAAAGATCTGCCGGGTCATCGCGCCGATGTCGTCAGTGATCATCTCGTTGGTGGCCGGATTGATCGGCAACTGCCCGGACACAAAGATCAGGTTACCCGCCCGGATGGCTTGCGAGTATGGCCCAATCGCTGCCGGAGCAGCTTCGGTAGCGATACGGATGCGATCCATTGTCAATATCCCCTCTACATTATTCTGAATACCACCAAATAGTTTGGCAACGCCAATCTTACCGTAACAGCCAGAATCCCACCATCACAAAAAGCTGCCAGATCGCCGGCAGCAGACCACCCAGAATCACCTGCGCACCTTCCCACTCGTACACATCCACCCAGAGCGCTGCTGTCACCCAGTAGGCAATCGCGAGGGAAGCAAGCCAGAGGATGGCGGCCAGCCATGGCAGATTGATAATGAGGCACATCAAGGCCAGTAGCAGCGGCAACAGGCGCGGCATCTGCACCAGCGGATAGAAGGTGAAAATATGCGCCTGCTCTTGGTCGTTGTCAAGCGCACCGTGAATGATCAGCGAAATCAGTACAACCAGCGGCCATTCGAGCAAGCCAGCCAGCCAAAAGCCAATTCCGCCCAAGATCATGCCGAAATCTGGCCAGCGATCGCCGTCAATCAAGGCCGGAACGGCAAACATTAACCCCAGCGGCAACGATACCACGATCATCGCCCTGCCAGCTCGCCACAGCAGATCGGTTGTCGTTGCACCGGTGGCGGCCAATTCCGCTTTCAGCGCGGTGATCGTTGCCACCGGCTGGCCAATCAGTTGCAGATTGGGCATAAACGCTGCTGGTTGGAAGCGGGGCGTATCGTGGATTGGCGGCAGATGGCTCAAGCGTTCTTCGCACCGTTCGATCAACGCTGACCAGTTCTTCATCGTGCCGATCAAGATGGTTCCCGGCGTCCATTTCCCTGTCACCACCAAGCCGCACAACCGGCTAAGCCACGGCAGCGCCGGTGATTGGACAAAAGCGATGCTACGGCCAAAGCCGAGATCGATCACCTGAAACGCATTGATACTTGCCCATGGAAGAGTGTGCGCGAATCGAAACGGGCGGGGGAGAAAGCGGACGATCATCCCGTTTTGACCAGCAATGACTGACGAGGGGATAGCGATCAGCAGTGCGAAGGCTATAGCAATGACGAGCGCAAGCAGCAGATGGGCAGCGATCAGCAGCCACATTGGGGCTGGCAGATCGGGCCGTCCGGCGAAGCCGAAAAAGGGCGCACTGGCGCCTTGATAGGCATTAAAGATCGCGCGATAAACTGGATCTTGGCTGACCCACAGCAGCGAAGGGTTGCTGCGCAACTCTGGAACCATGAGGGTGAGCGCTCGATCCCAGTAACTGCGATAGTGCAGCAGACCAAAGATCAGCACAAGCACTATCAGGCTGAGATGAGCGATCCTAACCAATGACCATAGGGGGAGAGTAGCCGTCACCTCTGGCGCAGTCGTTGGCGGCAAGACGGCATTGGCAGCCGATGGTTCGGCTGCAGCGCCGCGCAAGAACAGGCCAAACAATGGCGAGCGGCGTTGTTCGTCAACCACCACCGGCTGCGCTCCTTCGACACCGCGGATCGCGCGGCTGTTTTCGTGCAAGATGGTGTTGAGCAAATGGTCAAACTCATCGATCGATGATGACACGAGAAATGCTGGCCGGATCGTGGTGCCGTACAACAAACCATACACACGATGCCAACCGGTCAGGCGCTTGGCTTGTTTGGCGGGGATCACTAGCAATACAAAGCGCTGGCCGCCCTCATCGCCGGTGACGTGGATCTGTTGCACGTCTTCCCAAGCCACCGGCAGCCAGCCGCCGGCAAACTCGACGAGCAGGCCACGGGCGCTGGTTCGGATAGCCGGCAGTGCGTTGAGGAGAACTAACGCAATAAACAAGCCAACTGCGGCCCACAGCAACATCCCTAGCGCTTCTGAAAGCCATAAGCTCAGATCGCTTGGCAGCGGTGAAAGTCCATCGTAGAGCGGGCGTAGCCATGGCGTGCGGCGCAGCCAGAGCGCCACAGGTTCGCTAGCGGTTACAATACCGCGGAGAAGCTGGTACACAGTGATGCCAAGGCTCGCGATCACCAGCAGATTACCTAGTGTCGCGCGCCACCATCGCTGGCGAAGCGGGTAACGATAGACTTTTTCCGCGATTGAGACGCTCATGACGACTCAGGCTCCGTTTACGCGCTATCGAGCTGGCGCACGCGCAATTCGGCGGCATCGAGTAATTGCTGGCACGCCGCAGCTAGTTCAGCGCCGCGTTCGTAGAGGCGCAACGCTTCGGCAAGCGATAGCTCGCCGCGCTCGAGCCGTTCTACCACTGCCTGCAACTCGGCCAGCAACGTTTCGTATTGTTCAACGGCAGTTGGTTCACTCATGGGAATCCTCTACAGCGACAAGCAGCGTACCGGCGCGTAACGTGAGATGGAGTGACTCGCCCGCTTGCACCTGCGCCGGATCGGTAACGACATGCCCATCGGCGCGTTGTGCGATCGCATAGCCACGGGCCAGCGTCGCTTGCGGGCTGAGGGTTTGCAGGCGAGCCTGCAAGCCCTGCAAGCGGGTTTGTTCGAGGGCCAGCCATCGCTCGAATGCGCGCTCAGCTCGCCGGGATAGTTCATCAACCGTTTGGCGAGCGGCATCGAAGCGGCGGCGGGGATGGTTGCGTTGGAGTGCGCTGGCCTGCTGGGCAATTGTGCGGCGTTGCTCATCGAGGTAGGCCAGCATGGCGTTTGCAGCACGTTCGCGCAACTCGGCAACCCGCTGGCGGAGATCGACTACTGCCGGGGCAGCCTGCTCGGCGGCGGCGGAAGGGGTGGGGGCGCGCAAATCGGCTACGGCATCAACCAAGGTGGTGTCGGTCTCGTGACCAACACCGGTGATAATCGGCACCGGGCTAGCAGCAACCGCCCGCACCACCTGTTCATCGTTGAATGCCGCCAGATCCTCGCTGGCGCCGCCGCCACGGGCCAAAATCACCAGATCGACTGGCTCGGCATAGACGCGGCGCAGGGCGGCAACAATGCTCGCCGGGGCCAATTCGCCTTGCACCAGACACGGCGATAGTACGATTTCGGCGAGCGGGTAGCGGCGGCGGAAAATGGTCAGCATATCTTGCAACGCCGCTGCCTGAAGCGAGGTGACGATCCCGATCCGGCGCGGCAGGAGCGGTAATGGGCGCTTGCGGCGCTCATCGAACAACCCTTCAGCTTCGAGGCGGGCGCGCAGTTGTTCGAGTTGCGCGTTGAGCAAGCCTTCCCCTGCCGGCACGATCTGATCAACGACGAACTGCACTTCGCCACGGGCTTCGTAGAAGCCAACCCGGCCATGGGCAAGCACCGCCTCGCCGTTGGCCGGCAGCTTCGCCAGCCGGTCGGCGGCACTGCGCCAGAGCACGGCGCGAATGCTCGCTTGCTCATCTTTCAGGGTAAAGTAGCAATGCCCTGAAGGGTAGCGACGGAATTCCACGACTTCAGCTAGCAGCCAGAGGTCGAAGAACAAACCCTCGCCTTCCAGATGAGTGCGTAGAGCGCTATTCAAGTCAGACACCGAAAAAGCGCGCATCAAAGCGGTTCAATCACCATCAGCGGCTGGCCGTACTCAACTGGCTGCCCATTCTTGACCAGAATGCGCGCCACTCGTCCGGCGACGTCACTCTCGATCTCGTTCATCATTTTCATTGCTTCAACAATGCCGACGGTATCGCCAACCCGCACCTCATCGCCTTCCTGCACGAACGGCTTGTCTTTGGGTGATGGCGCAGCATAGAAGGTGCCGACCATCGGTGCAGTGATGGTATGGCCAGCCGGCATCTCGACCGGCGGCCCTTCCGGCGCCGGTGGCGGCTGGACGAAGGGAGTCACTGGCGTGGTAGGCAAGGGGGTTGCCAGTGGTGCGCTCAGCGGTGCTGCGGGTAGTGGCGCAGAATAGATTACGCCGCTGGGGCTGGGCTGGCCGCGTTTGACATGCAATTTGGCATTGCCGCGCTCGATCGTGATCTCATACACATCACTCTGCTCGAGCATGTGCAACAGATCGCGCACGGCAGCCAGACCGAACGGATCATTTTGATCAACAGGCATTTCGGTGGTTTCGTCCTTCATAGCTCCCCACAGCATAGTCTCGGCGAAACTGCCTTATTGTAGCACAAGAGTCAATGCTCTTTGGTATGGCATGGTTTTGGTTCGTTCCTCACAATGCAAATAAGCAATTGTTACACGTGGTAGCGAAATCTTCACCGACAATAGGAGACAAGATTGTTATGCTAGGCACGAGAAAGGTCGAGGGAAAGGATTATTGCTATGCGCAATGTAGGCACGCTTGATCGCGATATTCGTCTCGTGTTAACGATGACGTTCGGGCTGATTTCGCTGTTTGGCCAGAACTTCTGGTTGCAGGTTATCACTGGTTTTCTCGCGCTGATTATGTTCGCTACGGCGGCTTTTGCGGTATGCCCGCTCTACTGGCCGTTTGGCATTAACACCTGCAAACGGACGCAAGATCAGAAGCAGATGCGCTAAGCGGCAAGATTCTTTGAGGGGGGTTATTGTTATGGAGTGCGGCAGTCAAACTGCCGCACTCCATAATGATTCTGTAATGCCTAGAGCGGCGCTCGTCGCCTTGAGTGCGTTGCTATCCATACCGGCGTGCGACCGCATCAACCTGCGCGCCGTAGCCTTCGCCAAACAAGTTCAGATGGTTGAGCAGGTGATAAAGGTTGTAGAGATCGCGCCGGTCGCGGTAGCCGGGGTCGAGCGGCCAAGCTGCCTGATACGCGGCGTAGAAGCGGGATGAGAAGCCGCCGAAGAGTTCGGTAAAGGCCAGTTCGGCCTCGCGGTCGCTGTACGAGATGGCGGGATCAATGAGCGCCGGCGCGCCGCCGGGGCCAGCAATGACATTGCCGCTCCACAGATCGCCGTGAATGAGCGAGGGAACGCGCGGCACGCCGCTCAGCCACTCGTCCAGCCGGTTCACCACTCGTTCGAGCATCTGCCGGCGACGTGCCGGCAAGAGGCCGTTGCGGGCAGCTAGCTCGATCTGTGGCCACAGGCGTCGCTCGCGGAAAAAGGCGATCCAGTCTTCCATCCAGCCGTTGGTTTGCGGGGTGCCGCCGATGAAGTTATCGCGCTCAAGGCCGTAGGCAGCGCCGGTGTGGCGATGCAGCGCAGCGAGCTGTTCGCCGAGTTGGGCTGGATCGGGGGGGCGGCCATCGCCTGCGATCCATTCACTGAGCACGATGGCGGGTTGGTCGCCGTTGGCCTCGCATGCGAAGACGACCGTAGGCACGCGGATGGCGTTAGCGGCGGCAAGGGTGCGCAGACCATGGGCTTCGGCGGCGACCATTGCTGCTGGCGGGCCACCGGAAGCCCACTTGAGCGCAAAGCGCTGTCCGCCGATCGTGACGCGGGCAAGGCGCGCGCCAAAGCTGCCGCCGAGGTGATCGACCTGCTCGATCGGGCGGCCAAGCGCGGTGGTGATCAGGTTGGCGACGGCTGTTGGCAGGGTCATCGGTTTGGCGCGGTAGACACTGGCGTTGCCGGAATCATACGCTGATTGCGCCGGAACGTCAATGCGGGGAGATGGGAGACGGAAGCTGGTACGGGCGGGTTTCAAACCCGCCCGTATCACTCGCAGATCGGTTATCGGATCCGCTGGCCGGTGTACGGATCGTACTTCCATTCGCCGGTGGGGTCTTGGGCTGGCGGGGTGGGCTGCGCCAATTCCTCTTTCGGCATAATGATCCAGAGCACGATGTAGATGAGCGGGCTGAGACCGCTCAGCACCGCTAAGACGAACACCAGCCGGACAATGGTGCTGTCGATGCCGAAATAGCGGGCGAGGCCGCCGCATACGCCGCCGATCATACTATCGGTGGCGCTGCGCGTTAAGCGAGAGGTTGCCATAGCTCTTCTCCTTTGCTATCTATCGCTGCGCGATACCTGCCTGTATGACGTTGCTGGCGCGACTTTGTTGCAGCCGTCTCCACAAGTTGCTCGTTGCCAGTTCATAATTTCTTCAAACTCTGGTGCTAAAGTACGCCTAACCCCGGAGCAGTCGGGGTACTTCGCAGCACAACGACACCACGGAGGAGATACCATGAAACGAACTCTGTTCAGTGGCCTCGCTGGCGCAGTGTTGGCGCTGACCCTGCTTTGGAGCCAACCGGCGCTGGTGAGCGCAGCGCAAGCAGTAGCACCCCATTCGACTCCGGTCGAGGCAACATACGGGAGAGGCGGTGGCGGTTGGCGCGGCGTGGGAACGGTCAACGTTGGGCAATTGATCAAAGCCCTGCAAAATCTGACCAATCTTGATGCTGCAACGATTCGCACCGAGTTGCAGAATGGCCGTAGCTTGGCTCAGATCGCCGCTGCCTACGGCAGTAGCGGTGATGCGCTGGTGCAGGCGGTGGTGGATGCGGCTAAGACGCGGCTCGATCAGGCGGTGAGTAATGGACGATTGACGCAGGCCGAGGCTGATCAGATGCTGGCCGCCATTCGCGAGCGGGCGACAACCTTGGTCAATGATACAACCGTCGGTACGCAGTTGGCCGATCGGGCGGCTAAAGCAGCCGAGCGCAGCACGCTAGGGTGGCTGATTCAGGCGGCAGCCGATCAGACCGGGCTCGATGTGGCGACTATTCGCTCGCGGTTGCGCAACGGGGAAACGCTGCGCGCGATTGTAACTTCTGCTGGGGGCGATCCGCAAAAGGTGATTGACGCTGCGGTGAATGCTTTCCGCCAAGCAGCGACTGCCGCGATGCAATAAGGTGGCGATCCCTTCCTCCTCGCACCGTTATCCCGCAGGCGCAACCTGTGGGATAGCGGCATGTTGTCTAGCATCTCCGATTGTCATTGCTTCGGCCGGGCGGCTCCAGCGTTGCTGGATGCCGCCGCTCCCTCGCAATGACCGGTGGGGGAGTGGCCGCCGCCCCATCGTAATGACAGGTAGGGGAGCGCGCTACTCCTCGCGTTTACTTGCCAAACGCTTCCCTGACCAACCGCGGCAACACCTCGCCAGCTTTGCCGTTGATGGTGAAGAGCGGCGGGCGAGCAGCAGTGGCTTGTTCGAGATTGAGGATGAGCACTGCTGCGTCGCGGCCAAGCGCCACTCGTGGTAATGACGCCGCCGGCTCGACCACGCCTGATGTTCCGATTGACATAAAAACATCACAATCAAGCGTAGCCTCCCATGCCGTTTCCAGCGCCCGCCGCGGCAACAGTTCGCCGAACCAAACCACATCGGGCCGCAGCAGAGCGCCGCAATTCGGGCAGCGTGGCAATTCCTCGTCATAATCCCACGTTGTATGCACCGAGCCATCGGCCATACAACGGGCGCGGTGCAGGCTGCCGTGCAGTTCGATCACGTGGGGGCTGCCGGCCCGCTGATGGAGACCGTCAATATTTTGGGTTATCAAGGTCAATTGCGGCACGTGCTTGGCCAATTCCGCCAGTGCATAGTGGGCCGGATTAGGCTGGGCGGCGCAGGCCTTCACCCGCCGTTCGGCGTACCAGCGCCAGACTAAAGCCGGGTTGCGGGCAAAGCCGGCGGGTGAGGCGAGTTCTTCGGGATCGAAGTGCGACCAGAGACCGGTTTGGGCATCGCGAAAGGTAGGAATGCCGCTCTCGGCTGAGATGCCGGCCCCGGTAAGCACGGCCACGTGGCGGGCAGTGCGCACGTGTGCGGCAAAAGCAGTGATCACAGCGTCAAGATCGGTCATCGCTATCCCTCCCTGTTAGGCGACGGCAGCAATCTGGAACGCAGCACGAGCTGAAGATTTCCGCGCTCCCGGTTTGGCTCCGCTCAGCCATCGGATTGGTTGCTCTCATCGCTTTGCCTCGCTTTCGCGCTAAGAGCAGGCGTAGCAGCATTCCCGCATGATTCAGCGATGCATGTCTCGAACCGAGCGCACCTACAGCGGTCTAGCGGCTACCCTATCCAGCAGGCTTAAACGCCAGTTCAAACCGGCAGGCGCGTTGCTGGTTGAAGGTCACGTGCCAGACGCCGCAGGTGGGGGCAGGGTTGCCGCCTTGGTAGACATGGCCGCGCAGATCGATCTGATCGTGGCTGAGCTCAAGCAAAAACGCCCGGATCGGCGAGCCATGGGTCACAATGCCGACCCGTTGGTAGGGCGAATCGGCCAGTCCGGCCAGCAACTCGCGCACCCGCGCGCGCACATGGTCAAACGACTCGCCCGGCGCATGCTCTTGCACTAGCGCAGTGAACGTAACCGGCAAACCGAGCGCATCGACGAGCACCTCAGCCGTTTGGGTGGTGCGGGCAAACGGCGAAGCGAAGAGGATTTCGACACCTTTATCTGCTAAGAATGCGGCGACTTGCCGCGCTTCGGCGCGGCCACGTTCGGACAGATCAGGCCCCGGCGGCAATTGGTAGGGGATGGCTGGATTATGCACCGGTTGCCCATGACGAATAAGAAACAGATCAGAAAGCACTGGTAATCCTTACACCTTGATGTAGCAGTGATGATCGAGTATCATCGTAGGTAGTGTACCATAGCTTATTGACGGGCTGAATTGCAACATATACAATTGATGCGGCGTCGCATCAGCAAGATGAGCGACTTTTTCGTGGCGACAGACAGACAAAGGATGCATCAATGCGGCTGATCCTCTATCTTGGCAAGGGCGGCGTCGGCAAGACCACGACCTCGGCGGCGACGGCGGTGCGGGCAGCCGAGCTTGGTTATCGCACGCTGGTCGTGAGTACCGATGTGGCGCATAGTTTGGCCGATGCCCTTGACACCCCGCTGGGGTCACTGCCGACCCAGATCGGTGAACGATTATGGGGGCAAGAGATTAATGTGCTCGATGAAGTGCGCCAGCACTGGGGCGAACTGCGCGTCTATTTGAGCAATCTGCTGCGGCGGCGCGGGGTTGATGAAGTTGCTGCCGAAGAATTAGCGATCATTCCCGGCATGGAAGAGGTTGTGAGCTTGCTCCACATCCGCCGGCAAGCTCGCGAAGGCAACTTTGATGTTGTGATTGTTGATGCAGCGCCAACTGGGGAAACGGTGCGCTTACTGACGATGCCGGAGACCTTTCAGTGGTATGCGGCGCGGGTGATGGACTGGGAACCGACCACGTTGAAAGTGGCCCGCCCGCTGGTCAAACAATTGGTGCCGGCGACTGATGTCTTTGCGAAACTTGAGCGGCTGACGAAAGGTGTGGAAGCGTTGCGGGCGACGCTGACCGATCCGCAGGTCAGCTCGTACCGGCTCGTCGTCAACCCGGAACGGATGGTGATCAAAGAGGCGCAGCGCGCTTCGACCTATCTGGCTCTGTTTGGGTATCCGGTTGATGGCGTTGTGCTCAACCGGGTGTTGCCGGTCGATCAGGTCGAAGGCGCGTTTATGCAAGAGCTGGCCCGCATCCAGCAGGGTTATCGCCAGATGGTCTATGACCTTTTCCGCCCGCTGCCGATCTGGGAAAGCCCCTACTATGCGCGTGATTTGGCCGGGATCAAAGACTTGTCAATGGTTGGTCAGCAATTGTTTGGCGATGATGACCCGGTCAAGGTGCATTTTATCGGCAAAACGCAAGAGATTGTCAAGCAAGGTGACGAATACGTCTTGCGCTTGCCGTTGCCGCACGTCGAGATTGGCAAAGTTTCGATGACCAAACGCGGCGATGAGTTGTTTATCGAAATTGGCAACTTCCGGCGTGATATGCTCTTGCCCACCACTCTCGCCGAGCGACCAGCGCGGCGGGCGTACTTCCGCAATGGGGTGCTGGAGGTCTTCTTTGGCCCGCCAGAGGCATTGCCGCTGACAACCGACGAGCAAGAGGAGCCGGCCACCTCATGACTAGCGAAACGCGGGTTGCTATTCTCGGTGTGCCAATCGATCTCGGCGCGGGGCGGCGCGGCGTAGATATGGGGCCGAGCGCGATACGCTATGCCGGTCTCAGCCGCCGGTTGCACGACCTTGGCCATCAGGTGGTTGATTTCGGCAATTTGACCACGCCAATGGTCGAAACAACGCCGCTGCCGCCGCCTGAATCACGGCTTCGTTACCTCGAACCGATTGCCGAAGTGTGCCAGCGCCTCGCCGAGTTGGTGAGCGACATTGCCGCGCAAGCGATGCTGCCGCTGATCCTCGGTGGCGATCACAGTCTTGCGATCGGCTCGGCTAGCGGCAGCGCGCGCGGTCGTCGCCTTGGCCTCATCTGGATTGACGCGCACGCCGATTTTAATGACGAAACCACGACCCCTAGCGGCAATATCCACGGGATGCCGTTGGCTGTGCTCACCGGACGCGGTCACCCCCTCTTGACCGGGCTGGCCGGGAAGACGCCGGCGTTCGATCCGGCGCGAGTGGTGTTGATCGCAGTGCGCGATCTCGATCCGCTTGAGCGGGAAGCGTTGCGCACCTCTGCTATCACCGTCTTTACCATGCACGAGATTGACCGGCGCGGGATGGCGGCGGTGATGGAGCAGGCGTTAATGATAGCGACCAGAGGCACCGACGGCTTTCACCTCAGCTTTGACCTCGACGTAGTTGACCCCCGTGAAGCTCCCGGCGTTGGTACGCCGGTCAGCGGCGGCATCTCGGCGCGTGAAGCACATTTAGCGATGGAGCTGATCGCCGAGAGCGGCGCGTTACGTAGCCTCGATATCGTTGAAGTAAACCCCATCCTCGATGAGCGCAATGCCACCGCCGAGCTGGCCGTCGAATTGGCGTTGTCGGCGTTGGGCAAACGGATTTTGTGAATGGATGCCGGATCATCCTCACGCAATTCGTTTCTTGTGTTATAATTGCGCATACAACGAAATAGTGGCATTGCGCGCTTCCGAGGTGGCACCATGTATGATCGGCGGGTCAGCGGCATTCTGTTGCATCCCTCGGCGTTGCCGGGCGCTGGAGGGATTGGCGATATTGGCGATACAGCTTATCGCTTTGTTGATTGGTTAGTGGCGGCGAAGCAGCGGCGGTGGCAGATTATGCCACTCGGCCCGACGAGTTACGGCGATTCGCCGTATGCCGGTCTCTCGGCGCTGGCCGGCAATCCATTGCTGATTTCACTGGAACAATTAGCGCGGGCGGGCTGGCTCGATGAGGGATCGTTGCAGGGTGCGCCGGGCGCATACAGCGACTGGATTGACTATGGCGCGGTCATTCCATGGAAGCTGACCCGGCTCGAATGGGCCTTTGCCCGCTTTACCGCGCAGGCTGACAGTCAGCAACGCGCCGCTTTTGAACAGTTCTGCGCCGAACAGCAAGCATGGCTCGACACCTTCGCCCTATTTGCCGCGCTGAAAGAGGCCTATCACGGCGAGCCATGGAACCGTTGGGAGACAGGGCTGGCCCGGCGCGAACCAGTGGCGATCGAGACGGCGCGCCGGCGATTGGCCGACCGAATCCGGTTTCAGCAGTTCTTGCAATGGGTCTTCTTTACCCAGTGGGCGGCGTTACGCCGCTACGCCAACGAACGCGGCGTGCAGATTATCGGCGACCTGCCGATCTTTGTCGCCTATGACAGCGCGGATGTCTGGGCTAACCCTGAAATCTTCCACCTCGATGCTGACGGCAATCCCACGGTAGTCGCCGGCGTGCCGCCGGACTACTTCAGCCCAACCGGCCAGCGCTGGGGCAACCCGCTCTACCGGTGGGATGTCTTGGCCCAACGCGGCTACGATTGGTGGATCGAACGCTTCCGGCTGCTGTTTCGCCTCGTTGATATTGTGCGGATCGACCACTTCCGTGGTTTTGCCGCCTACTGGGAAGTGCCGGCGCAGGCCGCTACCGCTATCGAAGGCCGTTGGGTTCCCGGCCCCGGTGCGGCGCTGTTTGCAGCGGTGCGCGCGCAGTTGGGGCCAGTGCCGATCATTGCCGAGGATTTGGGCTTGATCACGCCGGATGTGGACGAGCTGCGCCGGCAACTCGGCTTTCCGGGGATGGCAGTGTTACAGTTTGCGTGGGGCGGCGATGCAACCAGCAACTATTTGCCGCACAACTACACCCGCGATCTGGTGGTCTATACCGGCACCCACGACAACGACACCACGGTGGGATGGTGGTCGACCCTCGATGAGCATACTCGCCAGCATGTGCGCAACTACCTCGGCGCGCGCGACGAAACGATTGCATGGGATTTCATTCGGGCGGCGTTGATGTCGGTCGCCGACACGGCAATCATCCCGATGCAAGACGTGTTGGGGTTAGGATCGTGGGCGCGGCTGAATCTGCCGGGGCGGGCCGAAGGCAATTGGGCATGGCGGATGCGGCCAGAGCAACTTAACCTTGATCACGCATACCATCTGGCCTACCTGACGGCGCTGTACGGGCGAGAACCGCTGGCAGAGCAGGAGCCGGCGACGTATCAATAGGGTGAATCATAAGGGCGGGTTGCAAACCCGCCCGTGCATCTGTACTGGTGTCTCAATCCAGATATCCATACAGCCGGTGCCCGACGCTGGGATGGCGCAAGCGGCGAAGGGCTTCAGCCTCGATCTGGCGCGTGCGTTCGCGGGTGATGCCAAAGGTAGCGCCAACCTCTTCGAGGGTGCGGCGCTGGCCGTCGAGCAAGCCGTAGCGCAATTGCAAAATCTTGCGTTCGCGTTCGGGCAACTCATTCAGCGCCGCCGTGATCTCGGCCTGCAACATATTCTGCTCGGCAATTTCCATCGGCGAAGCCGCCGTCTCGTCGGCCAGCGTCTCGCTCACGCGGCCCTCTTGCTCGTTGTTGAGCGGCTGCTCGAGCGAAATTGGCTGGGTTGAAGCGCGCAACAGCCGCTTCACCTTACGCAGACTCATATTGAGGGCGTGAGCCAGCTCTTCGGCGGTCGGCTCGCGCTCAAGCTCTTGCTCAAGCCGGTAGATGGCGCGGCGCAGATGGACGATCGACTCGCTAAGATGAACCGGCAGCCGGATGAGGCGGCTCTGCTCGGCGATGGCGCGCGTCACCGCTTGCCGGATCCACCACGTGGCGTAGGTGCTGAAACGGTTGCCCTTGGTGTAGTCAAACTTCTCGACGGCGCGCATCAGGCCGATATTGCCCTCTTGCACCAGATCCATAAAGGCCATCGGGCTGCCGATATACTTCTTCGCCACGCTAACGACCAGCCGCAGATTAGCCTGAATCAACCGGCGGCGCGCCTCCTCGCCGCGGGCCACTTCCATCTCTAGCCGCATCCGCTCGCGGTTGTTGGCGTACTGCTCGTGTTGCAACCGCAGGCGCGCCTCTTTGCCGCGACTGTACTGCCGGGCCAGCTCGACCTCTTCTTCGGCGGTCAAGAGCGGTACTTGCCCAATCTCTTGCAGATAGAGCTGCACCGAATCCTCGACCGGCTCAAAATCGCTCTCATCACTGAGGTCTTCGACTGGCTCGATCAGCTCCTCGTCTTCCACGACGAGTTCTACATCGCCATCCCACTCAGCATCGAGTTCGGCGGCCTCAGCGGACTCTTCCGGTTCGATTTCACTGTCGGCTGGGTGATTCTGAGGGAAGGCTTTCACGGCAGTACTCCTTGTCTCCGGCTGGCAGCGACAGCGCGGATGCTGTCTCTTTGGGGGGCGTTGATTATTCTCTGTCTAGATATACGCCGCCTCAAAGATTTCGGATGTGTATATTTTCGATCTTTGCACAGGTTTTGTCAAGACCATGAACAGACTAATTTTGCGCCAATTTGCGCGCGTGGGCATCGATGGTCTGGCCGGTTTGGCTGCGCGGTGGTAGTGCTGCGAGTTCGACGACCGCCGGCCCGATCTCGTCGGGGCTCAGCAAACCGGTGCGCACTTCAGGAACGGTGGTGCGCACCATCTGGGTATCGGCAAAGCCGCCGGGGTGGACGAGATTGACATTGATGCCAAAGCGCCGGAGGTCTTTCGCCATCACCCGCGCCAAGCCGTCAACGCCAGCTTTGGCGGCATAGTAAGCGGCAAAGCCGGGCACGGCGATGCGGTCGAGCGGCGCGCCGACGATGATGATATTGCCGCCGCCGGCTTCGATCATGTCGGGGATGACAGCCCGCGCGCTGAGAAACACTCCCTTGAGCACGGTGTCAACCACTGCATCCCACTGCGCTTCGCTAGTTTCGTAGATGGGTGCGCGCAGGCCAATGCCGGCAGCAGCGACCAAGACCCGGATCGGGCCGAAGCGGGCGCGGGCTTGGGCAACGGCTTGTTCAAGTTGACCACTCTCGCGCACATCGGCGGTAAGGGCCAAGCCCTCCCTCCCGCTCTCTTCAATTAGCCAGACCGTTTCGGCAACTTCATCGGCGCTGCGAGCCAGCACCGAAACCGTTGCACCGGCCTTCGCCAGTGCGAGCGCGCTGGCCCGCCCTAATCCGCGACCGCCGCCGGTGACTAACGCATGCATTCCGGTGAGAGTCATGGTGTTGCTCCTGTCAAAGCTTTGCAAAACTTTTGCAAACCTATCATGGTTATACCACACTTCGCCTCGTTGTCGCGAGCCAGATCGACTGGCAATTCAGATACACCGGGCGATCGTAGACTGCGTTATAATGCAGAGGTGTCATCCGCGCTTACACGATCGCTTCCTATGACCAACGAGAGCTATGCAATGCTAGATGCGCTGCCGTTGCCTACCGCGTATGCGCCGGCGGACGGGCCGGTGCAGTGTAATCGTTTGTGGTTGGAGTTAAGCGAGACGGGTGATCAGCCACATGATCTGATTGCTGCTTGCGCCAGCGTCTTGGCGTGGGAAGAGCACGAACTGGCTGCGGCCCGATCGTGGGTAGCAGCGCTCGCGCCGGATGATCCGCCCTTGCAATTGGCCGCACCGCTGCGCCGCGATCGGTCGCGGCACGCGCAGGTGGCGATCCGGCGCAGTTCAACAGCATTGACAGCCCAAGTGGTTGAGGTCACGGCGTTGTTGACGGCGCAGCGCGCCGCCGAGCAGCGGTTGGAAGCAATCTTAAGCGCGCTCGATAGCCTTGAAGAGGGCTTTCTCTTGCTCGACGCCGAGGATCGGATCGTCTTCTGCAACCGGCGTTACCGCGAACTCTACGCCATCAGCGCCGATCTGATCACGCCGGGCCGTCCGTTTGCCGAGTTTATCCGGCTGGGCGCCGAGCGGGGCCAATACGCGAATGCGATTGGGCGGGTCGAAGAGTGGGTTGCTGAGCGGTTGCGATTGCACGCTGAGCTAGCGCCGATTGAGCAGCGCCTTGCCGATGGGAGATGGATCCGGATCGTTGAGCGGCGCACGGCTGATGGCGGCGCGGTTGGATTGCGGATCGATATTACCGACATTAAACAAGCCGAAGAGCTGCGCCGGCAGTTGGCGATCCGCGAAGAGGTAATCGCAGCGCAAGCCGCGTTGTTAGCCGAGCTTTCAACGCCGCTGCTGGAAGTGGCGCCGCGGGTGCTGCTGGCGCCGATGGTAGGCGCCTTTGACAGCGCGCGCGTGGCGATGCTGATTGAGGCGTTGCTGCATGCGGTGCAGCAGCGGCACGCGCGCGTGGTCGTGCTTGACGTGACCGGAGTGCCGGTGATTGATACACAGGTGGCGCATGCCATCTTGCAATGCGCCACCTCGGTGCGCTTGCTGGGGGCGCAATTGGTGATGACCGGCATTCGCCCTGATGTCGCGCAGACATTGGTTGCGTTAGGAGTTGATTTGAGCACCATCATCACCCGCGCCGATCTGCGTGATGGCGTGCGCTATGCGTTGCGGCAGGAATAGCGGCGACGCTTGCTCATACCGTGCGCTCAATCACAAAGCGGGCAATATCGATCAGCGCCTGCCGGGCCGGGCTGGCGGGGAAGATGGCGAGATGGGCAATTGCCTGCTCGATATAGCGTTCAGCCTCGGTTTGGGCAGCAGCCACGCCGCCAACGGCGATCACCTCGCGGATCACGTCGGCCACCAGCGCATCGTCCGGCGGGGTCTGGGCAAGCACCTCGCGCAGCAACGGGCTTGGCGAAGCAGCAGTGGCATAAATGAGCGGGAGCGTAATCGTGCCTTGGCGCAAATCGTTGCCGGCTGGCTTACCGAGCGTCCGCTCATCGCCGATAAAGTCGAGCACGTCATCGACAATTTGGAACGCCATCCCCAGATCATAGCCATAACGGCCGAGGGCCGCGATCTGCTCATTGCTACCGCCGCCAGCCACCATCCCGGCCTTGCAAGCCGCTTCAAACAGCACTGCCGTCTTGGCGCCGGTCTTGTAGAGATACTGGCGCAGAGCGCGGTCAAACGGTTCGGCAACCGTTACCGGGCTCAACTCACCCTCGCAAATGGTTTGCACCGCTTCGGCGTAAAAGGTGATAATGCGCGGGTCGGGGCTAAGCGCCATCTCGGCGGCGGCGAGGGCAAAGAAGTAGTCGCCGACCATCAACGCCACGTCGTTATCCCAGCGGGCATGGACGGTGATTTGGCCCCGGCGGCGGTTGGCCTGATCGACCAAATCGTCATGCACGAGCGATGCGGCGTGAATCAATTCGGCGGCGGCTGCCGGGTGCAATACGCGGTCGAGCTGATAGTGACCAAGGCGGGCAGCTAAGACGGCCAGCGCCGCGCGCAGCCGCTTGCCGCCGGAACGCACCGTGTGCGCGCCGGCGGCGCTGATCACTGCCACTCGCGAATGGGTGCGCTCAAGGAGCCGTTGTTCGATCGCGCCGAGATCAGCCAAAATATTGGCGCGGTGAAAGATGCTGGCCAACCCGCCGGCAGTTTGTGGCGGCAACTCGCCGGCGCTGTGGTGGCTATTGGTTGTTGGTATGCGAGCCTCGGGCAACGAAACCGATCCCGACGGATTGAGTTGCGGTTGGTAGCCGGCCATGCGGCTGTTCCTTCCTAGGATCGCCGAGCCGGTCTGGCGCCGGAGGCGACGACGATCCGGCGATTGTGGCGCGCCTTGCCAGAGAGACAGGTGATATATCATCACCTTGTGATATTCGCCACAACCTGAACTATAACATATTCAGTACGGCTGTCAAACATGTGGCTCAATTCAATATAACTGTACCATATCTAGGGTGAAAACGCACGGGTGATGCGCAGTAAGACGCTGTTTTCCGAAAAGCGTTTGCGCCGTGTATAATAGGTGCGTGGAATCTTCGCACATCACCGGATTGAGAGGCATCCAATCCGGGGTGGTGAGCGTATATCTTATGAGGGGTTGGCTGTGGTCCAACCGCACGATACGGCCCGTTTGGCCCGGTTGAGCGATGAAGCACTAATGGAATTAGTCGCGGCTGGCGACAGCGCAGCGTTAGCGCAGCTCTACGATCGGCACTCGCGGGTAGTGTACGGTCTCGCGCTGAGGATGCTCGGTGCGGCTGAGCCGGCGGAAGAGGTTGTGCAAGAGACGTTCTGGCGGATTTGGAAACGCTCGGCGACCTTTCAAGCCAATAGCGCCTTTTTACCATGGATGTTCGGGATTACGCGCAATCTCTGCATTGACGAATTACGGCGGCGACAGGCACGGCCAATGGCGGCTGGCAGTGACGACGATCTGCTATCATCACTGCCTGATCAGCAGCAGAATGTTGAACAAGCGACAATTGAAACCGAACGGCGCCGATTGATCACTGATGCGTTGGCCGATTTACCGGCTGATCAGCGTGAAGTGATTGAACTGGCGTATTTCGGCGGGCTATCGCAGCGCGAGATCGCCGATCATCTCCAAAGCCCGCTGGGAACGATCAAAACCCGGATCCGGCTTGGATTGCAGAAATTGAAGCAAGCATTGCTTCACTACGGCATAGACCCGCACGACCACTAGAAAAGTAGCCGGCAATGCACGACTCTGATCGCGAAAACGAACAATCATTGCTCGCTGCCGCAGCGTTAGGCAGTCTTGATCCTGTCGATCTGGCGGCGCTTGAGCAGCTTCTGAACACGTCGCCCACTGCGCGCGCCGAGTTGCAACAGTTGCGCGAAACGGTCGCCCTGTTGCCGTATGCAGCACCGCCGGCTACGCCGCCGGCCCGTGTACGGGCAAGGCTGATGGAGCGAATCGCTGCCGATCAGGCGCAGCGCGCGCCGGTTGCCCGTCCTGCTTCATCGCGCCGCACCGGTTGGCTGGCGCCAGCGATGGTCGCCATATTGGCAGTGGTGGTATTCTTTCTCGGCGGCTTGACCGTATCGCTACAGGGGCAGGTGGCGACCCTCGCTGAGACGAACCAGCAACTGGCGGCGGCGGTCAACGATTTGCGCCAAGCAGTGGCGGCTAGTGAAGCGCAGCAGGCCCAGTTGGCCGCCCAGTTGACCCGCTCCGAGCAGCAGATTGCGCGCCTGAATGAGCAGATTGCCCACGAGCGGCTGTTGGTGTCGTTTGTCAGCGCCCCCGGTGTGGCGACTCGTGAGCTGCGCCCGGCAAAGGCCAATCTCGCGGCGCGGGGGGAGATGTATATGTACCCCGGCGAGTCGCAAGCCGTGGTCGTCTTTAGCGGGTTGCCGCCGTTGCAGCCCGATCGAGTCTACCGCTTCTGGCTGAGCGATGGCGTGCAGCGGATCGCCGCCGGCACCTTCCAAGTTGATGCGGCTGGGTTAGCCACGCTCGTTGTCAATGCGCCGCGCGAAGTCAATGCCTTTACCGAGGTGATGGTGACGGTCGAGCCGGCAACCGACGCGGTACCGGGTGAGGTTGAGGTGATCTTGACCGGGACGTTGTGAGTGGCGCCACGCCGTTAGGTTTGCCAAAAATAAAGCAACCCGCCCTTGAGGGCGGGTCTCATATTTGGCGACTCCGAGTGGGCTCGAACCACCAACCTTCAGCTCCGGAGGCTGACGCTCTATCCAATTGAGCTACGGAGTCGTTCCGGCCTAAAGTATACTCGATTGGCGGCGAGCTGTCAACGTGACAGTGAGTCTAGCGCAGCGGTCGCTGAGGAACGCAGTGGGTGTTTTTGTGGACAGCTCCATTCCGCTGCGGTACGTTTGGGGGTGAGAGAAGCAGAGGAGCGAGGTGGCGCATGCAACGATTGAGCCGGGTGCTGGGATGGATCGTAGGCGTAATCGTGGTGGCGGTCGCAGGGCTAGCATTGAGTATTCCACTGGACGCGCTGATTGGAGCAGGACGAGTTGAGGCATTGACCAACACCGTCATTCCCGGCCCCGCCGGCCCAATCCGGGCCTTTGTCGCCGAACCGGCCACCCCCGGCCCGCATCCCGCCGTGATCATGATCCACGAATGGTGGGGATTACGGCCTGACATCATCGAAAAGGCGACCGCGCTCGCCGCTGATGGCTATGTGGTCGTCGCCCCCGATACCTTCCGCGGCGCCAGCACGACGTGGATCCCGCGTGCGATCTATCAAGTGTCGACCACACCGCCGGCGCAGGTGCAAGCCGATCTTGATGCGGTCTTCGCGTGGCTAACGGCGCGGCCCGATGTGCTGGCCGATCGGATTGCGGTGATGGGTTTTTGTTACGGTGGCCGCACGTCGCTGCTCTACACTTTGCACAACCCGGCGGTAGCGGCAACCGGCATCTTCTATGGCATGGCCGACGTTGATCCTGAGGAGCTACGCCAGATTCGTGGCCCGGTGCTGGGCATCTTCGGCGGGGCCGATGCCTCGATCCCGCTGAGTGAGGTCGAACAGCTTGAGCGCAATCTGATCGCGGCGGGGGTTGACACCCGCTTTACCGTCTTCCCCGGCCAGCCGCATGCGTTTGTCGGCGGGATCGAAGCGATCAACGCCGGCGGCGCTGCCGGCGAGGCATGGCAGGTGTTGCGCGCGTTTCTGGCCGAGGCGCTGCACGGCCAACCGTCTTCATCGCGGCGGCTGCCGGAACGCTCCGCCCAAACCCAGCCGATCACCTTTTTCGGCGCGCTGCACCACCGCTTTGTCTGCGGATGGTGAACAGTGTTTGCAAAGATCCTCTTGACGAAACTCGTGCCGCGTGGTACACTTTTAGTAGTTCGGAAATGAACAACTATGGTAGAAACGAACTTACTCGAACAACTTACGGCGCTGGGGCTAACCGAGTACGAAGCGCGGGTCTATCTCGCTTTGCTGACCGAGTATCCGGCCACCGGCTATCAGATCAGCAAGCTGGCCGGCGTGCCGCGGTCGATGGTCTACGAGGCGTTGGGGCGGCTGGAAGCACGCGGCGCGGTGCTGAAATCGGTTGAAGAGAAGGCGACGTTGTATCGCCCGATCTCGCCGGCAATCCTGCTCGACCGTTACGAGCGCGAGGCGCGCGAGCGAGCCGAGACGTTGCGTAACCAATTGATGCCGCTCTTCCGCCACGAGGAGAGCGATCGGCTGTGGAATTTTAGCGGGAGGCGCGAAGCGTTGGCGGCGGCGCGCGATCTGATCGAAGGCGCTGAGCGTGAGTTGATGCTGGTGCTGACCGATCCCGATGTCGAAGCGCTCTATCCGGCGTTGGCTGATGCCCATGCGCGTGGTGTGGCGTTAGGGGTGATCCTCACTGGCGAAGCGCCGTTTTCGTTTGGCCAAGTGGTGCGCCATCCCAAACGCGAGACCGAGCTGCACGGCATGGTCGAGACGCTGATCGTCGTGGCCGATGAACGCGAGTTTCTGATCGCTTCCGGCCATGTGGCGACGACGGCGACCGTCACCACCAACCGCAATATGGTCTTGATCGCGCGCCAGTTTATCTGGATGGAATTATTCGCACAGCGCATTTTTGCCCGTCTCGGCGACGATCTGCTGGCCCGCCTCGATCCCGAAGATCGGCAGGTGTTGCATTCGTAACTCGGAGACTTAACCCGGCGGCGGAGAGGAGATTGTCATGACCACCATTTCTAACACAGCACCCCGGCAGCGCCTGACGCTGCTGCTCAACGACGAGATCCTCGAACCGGCCTTTGTCGCTTTGACCCTGATCGGTATCGTCACCGGTCTGATATTGGAAGGATCAGGCGCGCCGGAGTCGATTACGCTGGCCGTCCATCTGGCGACCTATTTCTTTGGCGGTTTTTACGCCGTGCGCGCCATTATCGAGGCGTTGCGCCATTGGTCGATCGAGGTCGATCTGCTGATGGTGCTGGCCGCGTTAGGGGCAGGCTATCTCGGCGAGTTTACCGAAGGCGCGATTTTGCTCTTCCTCTTTTCGCTGAGCAATGTCTTGCAGGCCTACGCTATGCGGCGCACTGAGCAGGCGATTACCGCGTTGATGGAGCTGCGGCCTGACACAGTGACGGTCCGCCGCGATGGACGCGAACTCGATCTGCCGGTTGAGTCGGTGCAAGTGGGTGATGTGGTGCTGCTCCGTCCCGGCGATCGGGTGCCGCTCGACGGTGTGATCGAGCGAGGCAGCGGCACATTTGACGAATCGGCGCTGACCGGCGAGTCGATGCCGGTGCAGAAGGGGCCGGGGATGGCGGTGCTGGCCGGTACGCTTAACCAGACTGGCGCGCTAGAGGTGCGGGTGACCAAACCGGCCAGCGAGAGCACCTTGGCCCGCATTATTACGATGGTGAGCGAAGCGCAAGCGCGCAAGGCGCGGTCGCAGAGCTTCCTCGAATATTTCGAGCAGCGCTACGCGATTGGCGTGATCGTGGCAGTGGCGCTCTTCATTCTCGCGATGCCGGTGTTGACCGGCGCGCCATTCGCCGATATCTTCTACCGCGGCATGGTGCTGCTGACGGTTGCTTCACCGTGCGCATTGGTGATCAGCGTGCCGGCTTCGCTGCTGAGCGCGATTGCGGCTGGGGCGCGGCGCGGGGTGCTGTTCAAGGGTGGCGTGCATCTCGAAGAATTGAGCAAGGTGCGGGTGATCGCCTTTGACAAGACCGGCACCTTGACCTTTGGCAAGCCTACACTGGCCGATCTCGTGCCGGCGGATGGCGTGGACGAGGCGGAGTTGTTAGCGATCGTGGCCCGCGCCGAGCAGCCGTCAGAGCATCCGATCGCGCGCGCGATTTTGCACGCCGCCGAAGAGCGCGGTATGACGGTCGCACCTCCCGATCAGTTTACCGCCGTCACCGGTATGGGGGTGCGGGCCACGTGGGACGGGGTTGAGACGCTGGTCGGTTCGCCGCGCCTGTTTGCCGAAGCCGGCATAATTGTACCGCCAGAGTTGTTGGCCCGCGCCGATGAGTTGATGGCGCAAGGCCGGGGCACTGTGCTGCTGGCCCGGCGCGGCAAGCAGTGGTTGGGATTGGTGGCGGTGATGGATCGCGAGCGGCCCGACGCGGCCCAACGCATTGCCGAGCTGCGCGCTGCCGGTATCGAGCGGATCGTGATGCTGACCGGCGATAACCCGCAGGTGGCCGAAGCGATGGCGCGCCGGCTGGGGATTGATGAAGTGCATGCCGGCTTGTTGCCTGCCGACAAGTTGCGCATTGTCGAGCAGTTGCGCCAGCGCTACGGCGCTGTGGCGATGGTGGGAGACGGTGTGAATGACGCGCCGGCGTTGGCGGCGGCGACGGTCGGCATTGCTATGGGAGCCGCCGGCACCGACGCTGCGCTCGAAACCGCTGATCTGGTATTGATGCGCGATGACTTAGGCGCGATTACCTACGCGCTGCGCCTCAGCCGCCGCACCCAGCGCGTGGTCTGGCAGAATATCACCTTCGCGCTGGCAGTGGTGGTGGTGCTGGTGTTGACCACATTGACCATCGGCGTGCCGTTGCCGCTTGGCGTGGTCGGGCACGAAGGCAGCACGATCATCGTGGTGCTCAACGGCTTGCGGCTGCTGATGTTCCGCTGATAGAGCTGGTGGATGAATGAAGATGAAAGCGGGCCGCCAAACTGACGGCCCGCTTTGTGTTGCCATCGTGATCAATTTAGAGATGCAACCCGAACGTATTCCGCAGCCATTCCACCACCAAGCCGACTACCGTCAAGGCCGCCGCCGCTACCAGCGAATCACGCCAGCCAAATTCGAGCCAAATCCCCATCGCAAAGATAAAGACAAAGATGATCACCCCCACAACCACGTAGACGTTTTTGAGTAGATTCATTGTCGTGAGCAAGCCTTTCTAACTGGTGGATGGTGAAACCGCGATGGAAAGCATATCTGGCCTATGGCAGCTAAGAACAGAGGTTATTTTACTAGTAAAAGATGACGGTATGCCACAGCATACCGGACAGGCTTGGTAACGTGATTGCCGAACATGGGCCAAGGGATAGTGAAAACTCCAGTTGATTATACAATGCCGCTGGCAACTGTCAAAGAGGCAAAAATAGCGCGCTCTCTGCATAGCGTTGGCAGGAAGAAAGAGACAATGCCAAGATGCGGCTGCGCCGGTCAATATGACTCAGAGTAGGACTGATTTCTCTCTGGTGAGAACATCGAGTTCCTATTACACTAAGCTATTGTAGACCTAGCAAAACTCAGTCGCGTGAGGATCGTATGCGTGCTCGATATGCAGTTGCCCTGCTGTTCCTCCTTAGCCTGTGGTGCGCAACCATAGCGACGCCGCCGGCGCCGCTTGCAGCGCAAACCGACGTTCGCCAACAAGTGATCGAATTGACCAACCAGATCCGGATGGCCAACGGCCTGCCGCCGCTCAAGCGCAACGATAACCTGCAAGCCGCCGCCGATTGGATTACGCAAGACAATGCTAGCCATAATACGCTGTCGCACACTGATAGCCTTGGGCGCGGTATTGACCAGCGGTTTCCTTATTTCGAGTACAACGACTATGCGCTGGCCGCCGAGAATCTAGCGGCAGGGTACACAACGCCAGATGCGGTTATGGATGGTTGGATGAACAGCGGCGGCCATCGCGATAACATCCTGCGCGCCGGCCTCTGTGAAATCGGCGCCGGCTACACCTATCAGAGCACGACTATCTATAAACACTATTGGTCGCAGACCTTTGGCTGTCGCTGGAATACCTACCCGGTTGTGATCAACGGTGAAGCAGCAGTGACCGGGTCGGTGCATGTCAACCTCTACATCTACGGCGCCGACTGGGCGCAACAGATGCGGCTGAGCAACGACGGCATCAACTGGACGGATTGGATGCCGTATCAATCCACCTATAACTGGACGCTGCTCGATGGCAGCGGCGAGCGCACGGTCTTCGTAGAGATACGCAACGGCACAACCGTCTATCTCAATAGTGACACGATTATCTTGATTGGCCCGCACCGGTTGTTTGTGCCGTTGGTGGTGCGGTAGCGAGTGATCATCTGTCGTTTGTCATTGCGAAGGAGGAGCGGCCCGCGCCGAGCGGGGGCCGCCCGACCGCAGCAATCTCCTGCCTAGGCGGAAGGAATGCCTGAGTGGGATGGTATCGCTGCTGGGGGAAATTGCTTCGCCGCAGGGGGCATAGCAGCGCTTTGCCCCTACGTGTTGCCCCTCCGCGCGGATCGCAATGACCAACGGTGAGCGGGGTGGCATCACCCCTCCCCAGCCATCCTGCGCTGGGTTCAAGGGCGGCCCTGAAGAGCTGGGCTAGGGTTACGAATCCCACTGTGTGGACTGTAAGCCCTCACCCCCAGCCCCTCTCCCACCGCACGGCGGGAGAGGGGGATCTGCTGAGTGGGTGGAACAGGCACTGCTCGCACTGAAAGCAGCAGCACCCCTCTCCCGCAACGCGGGAGAGGGGACGGGGGTGAGGGTAAACCGGCCTCGTAAAGTCGTCAACCGCTGTCATTGCGAAGTGGTGCAGTCCCCGCCGTAATCTCCCGCTGAGGCGCGAATGAACACTGTGCGGGTGCGTTCCGTGCTCGGAGGAGATTGCTTCGCCGCGCTCCGCGCGGCTTGCAATGACAAACGGTGAGCGGTCTATCTGTCATTGCGCGGGAGTGGCGGCCCGCGCCGAGCCGGGGCCGCCCGACCGGCGCAGTCTCCCGCTTGGGCGGGAGGAAAAACTGAGAGGGATGATACCGCTGATGCAGGAGATTGCTTCGCCGCAGGGGGCAGAGCAGTGCTCTGCCCCTGCTGCCGGTCTGCGATCACAATTGACAAATCCCCGCTTCAGGCGTATAGTAATGGAGCCTATCAGGCACCGGTAAGACACGATGAGGAACGGAACCGCTATGGATAGTAGTCATTCTCGTCAGCGGCAGAGTGTGGTGATAACAATCAACGCATCCACCGGCCTCATCGGTATGTTGCGCCGGCATGAATAGGCTTGCGGCCTAATCATTGCAACGCACCCCGGTGAGGTTTTCCCCGCCGGGTTTTTCTGTGTTTGCGTTGCGGTTGTCGCCCCTATGCCGCTGTCAAGATGCGCAGGGGGTGACAATGACCACGTTTCCAACTCCCCGCCTCGATGAGGTACAGGCGCTTATCGCCGAACAGCGCTGGCTCGATCTGCGAGAGCAACTGTCGCGCTGGCCCGCCGCAGAAATCGCCGATCTGTTACGCGAGCTTTCCGCTGCCGAGCGGATGCTCGTTTTTCGCGTCTTGCCGCGCGCATTGGCGGGCGAGGTGTTCTCTTATCTCGAACACGACGATCAATACGAACTGCTCACCAGTCTGAGCTTGGATGAGACGCGCTTGCTGCTCGCCAACCTTAGCCCTGATGACCGCACCCAGCTATTTGAAGAGCTGCCCGGTCAGGTGACGCAGAAGCTGCTTAATCTGCTCAGTCCCAAGGATTTGCGCGAAGCGCGCCAGTTGCTCGGCTATCCCGAAGAGAGCGTCGGGCGGTTGATGACGCCTGATTATGTGGCGGTGCGGCCCAATTGGACGATTGCGCGCGCGCTGGAGCATATCCGGCTGCGCGGACGTGATAGCGAAACGATTGATATCATCTACGTCACCGATGAACAGTGGCGATTGCTTGACGCAATCGAACTGCGCCGCTTTATTTTGGCCGAGCCAACCCAGACTGTGCGCAGCTTGATGGATGAGAGCTATGTGGTGTTATCGGCCTTCGATGATCGTGAGCGGGCGGTTGAGGCGTTGCGCCGGTACAGTTTGCCGGCGTTGCCAGTAGTTGACTCGGATGGAGTGTTGGTTGGGATTGTCACCTTCGACGACTTGATCGATGTAGCAGAAGAGGAAGTGACCGAAGACTTCCACCGCAGCGCGGCGGTTGAGCCATTGCGCGGCAGCTATCTCGAAACGCCGGTGATTGAGTTGGTGCAGAAGCGGGTGCCTTGGCTGGTGGCGCTGGTCTTTGTCAATGTTTTTTCAGGAGCGGCCATCGCGGCTTTTGAAGAGACGATTGCCGCAGTGGTAGCACTTGTTTTCTTTTTGCCATTGCTGATCGGCAGCGCTGGAAATGCTGGATCGCAGTCGGCGACGCTGACGGTGCGCGCCTTGGCGACCGGCGATATTGAGTCGAGTGACTGGTGGCGTTTGCTACTCAAGGAACTCTTGGTTGCAGCCTTGCTGGGTAGCGCAATGGCCATTGCGGTTGGCTTCCTCGGCGTCATTCGCGTAGGCTGGGAAGTGGCCTTGGTCGTATCGCTGACGATGATTGTACTCGTGCTGATGGGAAGTTTAATCGGGATGTCTTTGCCCTTTCTGTTACGCAAATTTGGTCTCGATCCAGCAACGGCCAGCGGCCCGCTGGTCACGTCATTGTCGGATATTGGCGGGGTGCTGATCTATTTCTCAATTGCAACATGGTTGTTGGGGTTGGGATAAGCGGCAAAGATGCCAAGACGCAACGGCTCAGCGGGATAGCGGTTGCTGCGGGGCGCGTGCATCCCGCGTGTCAGGCAGGTTTTCTTGATCTGAAGCAAGTGGAATCTGACCATGTTCAAACCGCGTACCTTTACTCCTGCGCCGCCAGCGCAATCGATTTTGACGCGGGCCGATGTTTGGTTGTTGCTCGTACTGATCGGGTTGCTGGCGTTGGTGATCGGCGCTGCCGAAAGCGCGCCGGCGACGGTGCAGGGGCCAGAGATTGACCTCTCGCTGAGCGCATTGCCGTTTTACGCTTTGCGTTCGGTGGGACGGATGGCGTTAGCCTATGCGCTGTCGTTTTTGTTCACGATGATCTACGGCTACATCGCGGCTTACAATGCGCGCGCCGAGCGCGTGCTCATTCCGCTGCTCGATGTGTTGCAGAGCGTGCCGATCTTGTCGTTTCTACCGGTGGTCTTGCTCAGCCTGAGCACAGTGCTGCCGGAGGCGCTGGCAGTGGAGTTGACCGCGGTCGTGCTCATCTTCACCAGCCAAGTCTGGAATATGACCTTTGCGTGGTACCAGTCGCTAACCACCATCCCGCGCGAGCTGCGCGAAGCGAGCAGCATCTTTCGCTTCTCGCGCTGGCAACGCTTTACCACGCTCGAATTTCCGTTTGGCGCGCTGGCGTTGGTCTGGAACAGCATGATGAGCTGGGCCGGCGGCTGGTTTTTCCTTATGGCCGCCGAAATCTTTACGTTGGGTGATCGCGATTTTCGCCTGCCGGGGTTGGGAGCGTTCTTGCAAACCGCTGCAAACGCCGGTGATTTGGCTGCGATTGGGTGGGGCATTCTCACGCTGGTAGCGGTGATTGTCATCCTTGACCAGTTTGTCTGGCGACCGCTGCTGGCGTGGGCCAGCCAGTTCCGGCTGGAGATGATTGAACGCGATGATGAAGAGTCACAGTCGTGGTTCTACGATTTGATCCGGCAGTCGGTAGTGGCCGGCTGGGCGGGAGGCTTGGCAGGAACGATCGATCGCTTCATTTCGCGCCGGCTGAGCCGGCGTCCAGCGCCCGATCCCTATCTCAGCGCCTCAACCCGGCGTTCGTGGTGGGGATGGGGGCTGGTTGCAGTGAGTGTGGTCTTGGTTGGCTGGGGTGGCTGGGTTGGGAGCAACTTGCTGCTGAGCGTGCCGCTAGCGCAATGGGGCGAAATAGTGCTGAGCGTGGGTGCAACGATGGTGCGCGTGGCGACGGCGATGGCCATTGCCCTGCTCTGGACGGTGCCGGTCGGGGTGTTTATCGGCACCCGCCCGCGGGCAGCGGCCATCTTGCAGCCAATCGTACAGATCGCGGCGTCGGTGCCGGCAACGGCTCTCTTCCCAGTGTTGGTGTTAGTCTTTCTGGCCCTGCCCGGCGGGCTCAACTTGGCTGCCGTCGTCTTGATGATGCTCGGCACCCAATGGTACATCCTGTTTAACGTGATTGCCGGCGCGGCAGCCATTCCGCAAGACTTGCGATACACCAGCGAACTGCTGCAACTGCACGGCTGGGAACGCTGGCGCACGCTGATTTTGCCCGGTCTGTTTCCCTATCTGATCACCGGTCTGATCACGGCCAGCGGCGGGGCGTGGAATGCCAGCATTGTCGCTGAGTACGTAGTCTTTAACCAGCAAACCTACCAGACGATCGGGATTGGGGCGCAGATTGCGGCGGCGACGGCTGATGGCGATTTTGCTGGCCTGTTTGCCGCCACGTTGGCCATGATTATCGCCGTGGTCGCGATCAACCGGCTGGTCTGGCGGCGCTTATACCGGCTGGCCGAAACCAAGTATCGCATGGAATAGTTGATAGTTAGGGAGCAATCGCATGCTGCAGGCACAGCCAAAACCGCTGGTGGAATTGATGGGAGTATCGCAACGCTACGGACGGGGCGAGCGCCAGTTTACCGCCATTCACGATATTAACCTGACGATTGCCGAAGGCGAATTTGTGGCCCTGCTCGGCCCGTCGGGCTGCGGCAAGAGCACGCTCTTGCGCATCATCACCGGTCTCAACCGGCCCAGCGAGGGCTTGGTGCGCTATCGGGGCAAGGCGCTGGAGGGGGTGAATCCGTATGCGACGATCGTCTTCCAGACCTTTGCTCTCTTCCCGTGGCTGACGGTGGAAGAGAATGTCGCGGTGGCGTTAAAAGCGCGGGGTGCATCTGACGCGGAAGCGCACCGGCGAGCGGTGGAGTTGATCGATCTGGTTGGCCTTGACGGTTTCGAGCAAGCCTATCCGCGTGAGTTGTCGGGCGGTATGCGGCAGAAGGTTGGCATTGCCCGCGCGTTGGCGGTTGATCCAGAGCTGCTCTGCCTTGATGAGCCGTTCAGTGCGCTCGATGTGCTGAGCGCCGAGACGCTGCGCGGCGAAGTGCTGGAATTGTGGACGGGCGGTAGCTTGAAGATTCGAGCGGTGTTAATGGTCAGCCACAATATCGAAGAGGCGGTCTTTATGGCTGACCGGATCGTGGTGATGGACAAAAATCCGGGCCGGATTGTGGCCGAAGTACCGGTTAACTTGCCCCATCCGCGCGATCGCAAATCCGATGCGTTTGCTGCCTTGGTGGCGCGGGTATACGCAGTGCTGGCCGGGCAGACCCAACCCGAAGCGATTGAGTACGGCACCGAGCCGGGCCAAAACGGGCAAACGCGCTTGCTGCCGGCGGCATCGGTCACGGCGCTGGCCGGTCTGCTCGAACAGGCCAACGCCACCGATGACGAGCGCGATCCGCTGGCGAAACTGCAAGATGAACTGGGTTTAGACCTCGACCAGATGCTGCCGCTGATCGAGGCTGCTGAGCTGCTCGGGTTTGCGCGGGTTGAGAGCGGCAATCTGATCCTGACGCCGTTGGGGGAAGCGTTTGCCGAAGCCAGCATCCAAACCCGCAAAGAGATTTTTGCCTCGCGGTTGCGGCGGTTGCCCTTCTTCCGCTGGATGCTACGCATGATCGCCGCTGCTGACAACCAATCGTTGCGCTGGGAGGTCTTGCTCACCGCGCTCGAACCGGAATTTCCGTCCGAGGTAGCCGAACGGCAACTCGACATCGCGCTGGAATGGGGGCGCTACGCTGAACTGTTTGCGTATGATGACGCAGAGGGAAGATTCTTCCTTGAAACGCCGGCAGTCACAGCGAAGTAAGCTTATTCCACCCACAGCCGCCCAATCTGCACGTGCAACACCCGCCGGTCGGTCAGGCGGGGGTCTTCGTTGGCTGGGATCCACGCCGGGCCGGTGAGCCTGAGCAGCAACGCACCACTGGCGACAGGCGGCACTTGGGTTGGATCGAGGGTGACGCGGATGAGAGAAGGGTCTTGACCAACCTGATGGCAGCCTAGCTCGACGATAGGCGCGCTGGTGGTTGGCCACAACGTGTCTTCGGCCTGCGCGCTAACGCAGAGGGTGGCCACGCCGAGTTGGGCCGGACGCAGACCGCCGGCTACTTCGATTGCCACCGTCTGTTGCACTGCGCCTGCCGGCCACGGCAACCGGATGACCGCTTCGCCGTTGCTCCAACTGTACTGCCAGCCGTCCTTGCGCTGTTCGGGCCGGTAGAAACCGCTGACCTGTACGGCAAATGTAGTTGGCGTGAACGGTGGCGGTGCGGTATCGACCACCGGCGACTCGACCGGATCGAGCCGGTAGATGGCGAACGGCAGGGTCAGGCGGGAAACATTCTGCGGCTTCTGGTCGGTCAGTTGCTCGAACTCGGCCAGATCAAGCTCCACCTCATCAATGAAGGTCAGCCGGAAGCCGGGCAGAGCGAGATTGGCGCCGCTCGCGCTGAGCATCAGATAAACGGTGCGACCGGCGGCTTGCCAGCGCTTGACCTGTTCGGCAAGTAGCGCAGCATAAGGCGCCGTAGACACACTCTTGACTGTAAAGGCATCGATGTGGTGAGCAAAGCGCAACGGCGTCGCCAGCAAGTCAGGAATATCACGAGCGTCGCTATAGATCGGCGCGCCGCCGCGCAGCAGCACAATATCGCGTTCAGGGGTGAAGTGTTGGGCAATTGTCTCAACTTGAGCCAAGGCGCCGGCGTATTCAGTGTGAACAAAATAGTAGCGTCCCGTCCAGCCAAGGAAGAGCAGCAACAGACCAGCGAGGCCAGCCGCCAACCCTTGCCGCCAGCGCGCGGCCAGCGGACGGGATTGCCATGCGCCGGCTACGGCAGCTAGCGCATACGCCGCGCTAAGCGCAAAGATCGGGTAAGCGATCGGCACAAACCGGCGCAAAATATAGATGTAGGTTTGTTCGGAGGTGCCGTAGGTCTGGCGGAGATAAAAGAAACTGCCGAGAAAGCCAACCGTGAGCATCAACCAACTGGCCGCAGTGAGGCCGCGCCGCCACCAGAGCGCGAACCCAATCACCGCCAACACCACGCCGAGCGGCGACAGATACCATCCCACCCGCACCAATCCGGCCAGCGGAATCAGCTCTTTTGGTTGGACGGGGGCCGGCTCGCTGGTGAAGGTGCTGGGATCGGCCAGCATGCGCTGCCACCAGCTCATACCGCGGTATTCTTGATAATAGAGCACAAGCGGTAAGCGGATCGGCGCGCCGACATACCCTTGAATGCGCAGCCAGTTGAGGGTCTGGTTCGAGAACGGCCCCTGCCACGGGCCGCGCGTGGCGGCCAGCTCGGCGCGCAAGGCGGCGGTCGCGGCGAGATCAGGCTCAGCTTCCCATGGCTTCCCCTGCAACACCACCCCCGCCTGCAAGCGCGCCTCGGTGGGAGACATCACGCCACTGCGCACATCGCCGGCCACCAGCGCCGGATCACGGGTGAGGGGGTCATTCCAGCCGCCGCGCGTATTAAAGAGCAGATCGGCATCAATAATCTGCGGGCGCACGAAATAGGCCCAACCGGCCAAGAGCAACAAACCGAGCGCGATCGCGTTCTGCCAGCGTTGCCGGCGCGCAACCAGCCGCTGTTCGAGCCGCCCAATCCAGCCGCTGCGGCGGAGTAGAATCAAGCCGGTGATCGCAATCGCCACCAGCGCCAGCTCGATCCAGATCCGCCACGGATCAGCCAGCGAGCTAAACCGCGAGGTAAAGTACGACTCGCGCACAGCAGGGGTGAGAAAGGGCAGCGCGATCAATGAGGTGAGGGCGAAATCTTGAAAGCGGGCAAAGCCGGTATCGAAGAAATAGGCGCGGGCGATGAAGATAATGTGCAACGCGGCATGGATCAGCATCGCCAGCATACCCAAGGCCAAGGCGGTTTGCGTTCGCTGCCAACGGCGGCTCAGCCAGCAATAGCCAAGGTAGAGCATTGCCGGTGCAAGCAAGAAGAAATCGATCCGGGCCAGCGCCACCTGCCCAAAGGCAATCCCAGCCAGCGCCGCGTATGTGATGCGGGCGCGCGCCGGCAAGCTGTGGTCATTGAACTTGGCAAACAGATACAAACCGCCCCACGTCAAAAACTGGGCCGTGGTTTCGGCGGTCGAATAGCGAGAAAACCAGACCTGCACCGCATTCAGGCCGAGCAGCACCATCCCTAGCCACCCTACCCATGGCCCGGCGAGGCGGCGTCCGATCATGCCCACACTCCACACACCGAGCAAACCGAGCAAACCGGTGGCAAACAGACCGAAGAGCGGGCCGCCGGCAGCAGTCAGCAAGCCGATCCACACCGGAAAGAGATGGAAACCTTGCGGCACAATCCGGCCTTGGGGCAGTTCGCCTTCGTTAATCAAAAAACCGGCGGCGCGCAGGCGAGTGGCGATATAGCGATCACGGGCTTGCACGCCGATAAAATTGCTCAGCGCTTGTTCCGCCGGCCCGCGGATGGCCGGATCGCTGCTCTGCGCAGCTTGGCCCAGCTCAGCAACGACGGCATCGTGTTGAACGATGCTACCGGTGCGGGCGATGGCAAAGCCAGTGACCGCGTAGACGCCGGCGTCGCGCACCCCCAGAATAACCTCGAAGGGCCGGGCAACCAGCAGCGCCAGCACCAACAGCGTGGCGAACCATACCGCTGCCTCGCTCACGTTTATGCCGCGCATCGTTCCATTCGTTGATGAACGCCGTTGCCCCAACCAGATCAAACCGGCGCTCAACGCCAGCGTGATACCGAGGTGCAGCCAGATTGAAAAGATGCCGAAACTGGCCAACACCAACGCCAGCCAGCCACTCCAGAGCGCGCCGATCAAGCAGCGCTCGAAATGGCGTTCAAGGCCATCGTTGGCGCCAAGTTCCGGAATCACCCGCGCCAATGCCCATCCCGGCGCGTAGATGATGATTGGTAAGAGTAGAATGCCGACGATAATCTGTGCCATGCTCGTTTCCGGCGATCGATGCCGCGCGTGATTATAGCATAGCCTTTGCATGGTACAATGCGGCGACGGCGAAAACGTCATTTAGACACGTAGATATACATAACGATGGCTTCTTCTCTCATCAAGCGAATCAACTTACGGGCAGCCGCTGGCAGCCAAGCGCGTCGCCTGCCCGGTGTGGCGATACCGGCCCTCTGGTTGGCAATGATCACGATTGTGACGTTGATTGCCAGCTACGCGGTTCGACCATTCGTGATCGTTGATATTGGCGAAAACCGCGATGGCGCGTTTCTAGTCAATTTCAACGCGCGCGAGATCGATGCCGCCGGCGCGTATGAGCGCTTTGAGTGGCCGGCAGGCGCTGCGACTGCGACGGTTCCCGGCGGGCGCAACGGGGTTTGGTTGGCGCGGATCATTGCCCGCCCGGACGCTGATCCGATCATTCTGCAACGCGAGTCGGCGGCGGCGGTGAATGGGGTGCGGTTAGAGATGCCGCGCCGCAGCGGGACGGAGATGTTCGTGAAAATTCCGGCTCAGATTGCTGCGGCCCCGACCCTCACCTTCGAGCTGGTGTCGCCGTTGGTCGGCGGTGAAGCGCCGCCAGCCGGCGTGCCGCTCGCGGTTGAGTTGGCGCCGGCCCGCACCTACCGTTGGAGCACTGACGAGAGCCAGATTGTCTTCCCGCGTTTGGGGCAGGGCAACTGGATCGTGCGGCTCGATGCAGTGGTCGCCCATCCCGACGGTTCGCCGGTTAATGCGCGGCTCAGCGCCAATGGCGTTGAGCTAGCGCGCTTGCCGGAACAAGCGCAATTGCGGCGCATCCAAATCCTTATTCCGGCGGCGGTAATGAATGGCGGCGATCTGAATCTGACCTTGCAAGCCGATCCGTTCCGCGATCCGCGCCCTTTGGGTATGCTGGTAGCCGATGTCTCGGTTGCGCCGGCAGCTAGTCCCGTGCTGGCAACGTTTGCGCCGCCGCCGGTGGCGTTAGGGCTGGGCCTGTTTATCGTACTGGGGATGTTTGCTTGTCTAGCGTTGCTCACGGTTGATATCAAGCGGCGCTGGTATCTCGATGCCACGAGCTGGGCGGCGGTTGGTTTGACGCTGGCTGTCATAGCGGCTGGTTGGGCGATCGTCGTCTACCGTTTCCCCAGCGGGCAGATGATCGACCGGCTAGCGGCGGTGACCTTGCTCAGCCTGTTGGTGACGGTTGCGATGCGCCCGCTCACCCGCTGGCTCATAGGTCAGACCGGTGCGCAGGTGACGTCCGAATTTACGGCGGCGCTGCTGATCGTCTTTCTGGTCGGGTTCTGGCTCAAGGCGATTGGCATGCTCTACCCCTATTACGTCGGGATCGACGTTTTCTGGCACATGGATAAGGCGCGGCGCATTATCTACGATGGCGCGTTGCCGCTCTACTACAGCGTCAATAGCCCGCTCAACGAGACGACGATGCCGGTGGCGGAGTGGGGGCGTAATCCGCCGGTGATTCCCTATTCGCCGTGGTTCCATATTTTAGCGACGAGTTATGCCATCTTTCCATGGCCAATGGAGATGACGGCTAACTTTGTCAGCCTGCTCATGGATATGTCGCGAGTGGTACTGATCGCGGCGATTGCGCTTAAGGCGGGTTTCAGCCAGCGGGCGGCGTTGTTGGCTGCAGTGACCTACGCTGTGCTGCCGGTGACCTATCTGCTGCATATCTGGGGCAATGTGCCGACCGCTGCCGGCCTGTGGCTCAATCTGCTGGTGCAGACCACCATCTTGCTAGCGTGGGATCGGCTGGGTGAGTGGAAGATACAGCTCTGGTTTGTGCCGCTGTTAGTGTTAGCCTTCCTTGTTTACACCGTTACCGGCGTCTTTACCGGCGTGTTTTTGGTCATCTTGACCGTCCTGATCTGGCTGAATGCGCGGCGCGGGCCAGCGTGGCGCGCGCTGCTGCCGGGTCTCAAACCGCTCTGGGTGGCGGCGGGAGCGGCGATCGGCTTGGCGATCGCGATCTACTATGGCCAGTATTTCCAACCGATAGTGGAACGCACCATTCCCTACATGATGACCGTCTTCACCCGCGGGCCAGAGACGGTTGGTGTCTCGCGACCGCCCTTCCACGAGTATCTGTGGTCGTTTGTGCCCCATCTTGGTTATCACATCTGGCCGAACCACTACCTCTATTATGGCTTGGCAATTCCGTTGATCTTCTTCATTCCGGGGTACTGGGCAATGCGGGCAAAACCCATGCTCTGGTTGGTGGTTTCGGCGTGGGGCACGGTGGCGCTACTATTTTTGTTAGCCGGCTACCGGATTTCGATGGTTGATAAGCAACTGTTCTATCTCATTCCGGTGATTTGTCTAGCGTGGGCGATCATGGCTGACCGGCTGTGGGAACGGTGGGCGGGCCGGCTGTTTGTGCTGGCGACGCTGGCGTTGTCGCTCGGTAGTGCGTTGTGGTTGTGGGTGTATCGGATCAGCATTTCGCCGGTGCAGGGGAATTGAGCGGGGGGATGTCATGGCGAGGGCGCGGAGCGCCCGAAGCAATCGCTCGCTTTGGCGAGAGCGAACGCTGAGGGGATGCTCTCGTGCTCGTGGGGCAAAGTAGCGCGCTGCCCTTCTTGGCCCCCACCCCAGCCCTCCCCCGCTGGGGGAGGGGGTCAGCGGGAAGGATGGCTGAGCG
>JAUQOZ010000291.1 GCA_030550625.1 Chloroflexota bacterium
CAGCCCCTCCCCCGCTGGGGGAGGGGAAGTGATAGCCACCAAGCGACACAAGAGGCACAAAAATTCTTGTGTATGTTGCGTCTTTTCGTGGCTATTCGCCTTTGCCTGCCCGCTGGGGGCGGGGTGCTTGCTCCTCCCCCCGGAGGGGGGAGGCTGGGAGGGGGGCTGTGCCCGATGCCCCCACCCCCAACCCCTCCCCCGCTGGGGGTGGGGCGGTGATAGCCACAAAGAGACACAAGAGGCACAAAAAATTCTTGTGTATGTTGCGTCTTTTCGTGGCTATTCGCCTTTGCCTGCCCGCTGGGGGAGGGGGGGTGCTTGCTCCTCCCCCCGGAGGGGGAAGGCTGGGAGGGGGGCTGTGCCCGATGCCCCCACCCCCAGCCCCTCCCCCAGCGGGGGAGGGGAAGTGATAGCCACCAAGCGACACAAGAGGCACAAAAATTCTTGTGTATTTTGCGTCTTTTCGTGGCTATTCGCCTTTGCCTGCCCGCTGGGGGCGGGGTGGTGATAGCCACAAAGAGACACAAGAGGCACAAAAATTCTTGTGTATTTTGCGTCTTTTCGTGGCTATTCGCCTTTGCCTGCCCGCTGGGGGCGGGGTGGTGATAGCCACAAAGAGACACAAAAAATTTTGTGCGTTTTGCGTCTTTTCGTGGCTATTCCCCTTCTCCCGCTCGCTGCGGTAAAATATCAACAATTACTGTGCAATCCTTGTTCATAGTATACTACTAATTATGAATAACACACCCATTCTGATTGTAGGCGGCTTCGCCAGCGATCCCCAACTCTACAAACCACTACGTGCCCACCTCGCCGAAGTGAGCGGACGGCCCGTCTTTATTGCGCCCATCAACCGGCTCGACTGGGCATGGGTGACGCTCGCCGACAGTTACGCCGAGCTGCTGCGCAAACTCGATCGCACGGTCAACGATCTTATCGTCCAAACCGGCAGCTCGCGCGTTACGTTGGTTGCCCACAGCGCCGGCGGCGTGCTGGCCCGCATCTTCCTCGGCGACCAGCCCTATCGCGGGCGCGCCTACCATGGCCATCGGCGGGTTGATATGCTGATCACGCTAGGTACGCCGCAGCGCACCGAACGCGAAGGCCGCATTGGCGGCCTCAACCAGATTCGCTGGGCCGAAGAGCATTATCCGGGAGCGTATTGGCCGGATGTGCAATATGTCAGCGTGATCGGGCGCAGCATTTTCGGCGATCCCAACGGCCCGCCGCCCGAACGCGGCGCCTATCAGAGCTATCGTCTCATCAGTGGCGAAGGCGCGCAGTGGGGCGATGGCGTGGTGCCGCTCAACCACGGTCTTTTGCCCGGCTCATTACAAATCGTTATCCCCGGCTTACGCCACGACCCCCGCCCCGACCGGCTCTGGTACGGCTCCAGTCCAGCCACCGTCGCGGTCTGGTGGCAGGCCGCCGCTGCCTATGCTGCGACACAAGCCGGCGCGATCGGCTATAATCAATCTAGCGATGGTACGGCGCAGCGTCTTGCTGCTAAACCACGAGCATAGCACGTTACCTTACGCATCCCCCCTCTTCGGAGCAGGGCTGGGGTGAAGGGAATAGAGCGAGGAACCGTATGTTTCGCCGTCTTTTTGGGCGCGCTCAAGATGCGCCGCGGAGCGAAGAAGAAGCTGCCCGCGAAGAGGAGCAGGTCGCCGCTTCGCTGGAAAAATCGCGGCAGGGTATCTTTGGCCGGATTGCTAAACTCTTTGCGAGTGATGATCCCATCACTGATGAATTGTGGGATGAACTGGAAGAGGCGTTGATTCAAGCTGATGTCGGGCTTGAAACAACCCAATATCTAGTTAATCGCACGATCGACCGTGTTAATCGCCACGGCGTCAAAAAAGCGCGCGAAGCGCGCGAGATGCTCAAGGCCGAAATGGTGCGCACCTTTGCCGAATATGCCGGCCAGAAGCGCCCCGATGCCAAGCCGTATGTGATTTTGGTGGTGGGCGTGAATGGGGCCGGCAAGACGACTCTGATTGCGAAATTGGCTCACCGCTACAAAAATCGCTTCGGCAAAAAGGTGCTGCTCGCCGCTGGCGATACCTTCCGCGCCGCCGCCACCGAGCAGCTTGAGACGTGGGCCGAGCGGGCCGGCGTGCCGTGCGTGAGTCTTGGCCAAGGCGCTGATGCGGCGGCAGTGGTGTATAAGGCGATCGATGCCGCGCTTGAGCAAGATGTCGATGTCTTGATCGTCGATACCGCTGGTCGCTTGCATGCCAAGTACAACCTGATGCAAGAGCTGGAGAAGATCCGCAACATTATTGCCCGCAAACTGCCCGGCGCGCCCCACGAGACGATTCTGGTCATTGATGCAACCACCGGCCAGAATGGTGTGTTGCAGGCCAAAGCCTTTCTCAAGGCCGCCGGCGTGACCGATGTTGCGGTGACAAAGATGGATGGTACCGCGAAAGGCGGGATCGCCTTCGCCATCGCCCAAGACATCGAACGCCCGATCCGCTATATCGGTACCGGCGAGAAGCTCGACGATCTCGCGTTGTTCGACGCGCAAACCTTTGTTGATGCGCTGTTTGCCGAACCCAAAACGGTGACGGGGTAACAGTAGCGTCACAGCGCCGCTGTGACGTTGGAGCACAGTGCCGCTGTGACGTTGGAGCACAGCGCCGCTGTGACGTTGGGGTACAGCCGCTGTCTGTACTTAGAGGTGTGTTGCTATGACGGTCGAAATCGTCAAATGCCCATCCTGCAAGCAAAAACTTGCCATCTTTCCCTATGTGCCCGTTGGCGGGCAGGTCGTCTGCGCCAATCGCAACTGTGGCGCCAGCATCCGGCTCGTCTCGCGCAAGCCGCTGCGAGTAGAACTGGTGCCGGAAGAAGAGACCTACACCGTCGATTACCGTCCGGAGTCGTATGGTTAATCGGCGGCTCATCGCCACGCTCTGTCTGATTGGCTGTGCTGCCCTGCTCGCTGGCTGCCTGCTCATCAGCGGCGAGCAGACGACAGTCTCCTTACAAGGCAGCGCAGCCAACATCCTGACCACCTTCGTCAGCGCTGAAGGCAGCGACGAATATCGGGTGCCGGCGTTGCCGGCCAACACCGAGGCGCAAGCCATTGTCATGCTCTCCGTTGAGTCGGGTGATGTGCAGATCGACCTCATCCAGCCCGACGGCGCGGTCTCCTTCGTGCTCGCCAGCCGTCCGGGGGCGCAAGTGACGCGCAGCGGCCCGATTCGCAGCGATGATCAGGGCCAGATTCGCTACCGGATCACCGCCCGCAACGCGCGCAACGGCGAGATCCAGATCTTTTTGTTGCCGTGAGGGGTGGTGAACGGCACTTGTTTAGGCCCGTTTTTTGTTTCCAATCCCTACGCCGCCGGTGAGCACCACTGCGATCACGAAGATGGCCCCCTTAATCACCTGCTGATGGTACGATGGCACGCCGAGTAGGTTGAGACCGTTTGCCAGCATCCCGATGATAAACGATCCCGCGATTGTTCCCGGAATGCCGCCAGCGCCGCCGGCGAGGCTGCTGCCACCTAATACCGCCGCGGCGATGGCGTCAAGTTCGAGACCGATGCCGGTGTTGGGTTGCGCCGACCATAGGCGCGCAGTGAGAATGATCCCGCTGAGCGCAGCGCACAATCCGCTGATCAGGTAGGCGCTGAATTTGATCAGCCCAACATTGACTCCGGCAAGCCGCGCGGTCTCTTCGCCGCCGCCAATCGCGTAGAGATGCAAGCCGAGCCGGGTTTGGCGGAGGATGAGGTGCCCGATTACCGCCGTGATCAACAAGATCCAGACCGGCATTGGCACCCCAAGCCACGACTCGCTGCCCCAAAAGGTAAACGCCTGATCAAGACCGGCAATGGGCCGGCCTTGGGTATAGACCAGCGTCAAACCGCGCGCGGTCGCCATGCTAGCCAGTGTGGCTACAAATGGAGGTAGCCGACCCCATACGATCAAAGCGCCATTGAGTGCGCCAATCCCCAAACCGGTTGCGATGCCAGCGAGCAATCCCGGATAGGCGCCAAGCTGGACGGCTATCCCGGCGGCAATCGCGCCGGCTAACGCCGCTGTTGAGCCAACCGATAGATCAATGCCGCCGGTGATGATCGTAAAGGTCATGCCGATCGCTACCAGTGCCACGAGTGAGGTTTGCAGGGCGAGGGTCAATAGATTATTGACAGTAAAAAATTGGGGCGAAAAGAGCGCAAACGTTACCAAGATCACCAGCAAAATCAGATACGTTCCAATCTGGTTCAGCGAAACCGTTTTGATGTGCATCATGACACTTACTCTTGCCCGACGGCGGCTTGCATGATCCGATCCTGCGTCGCCTCGGCGCGGTTCAATTCCGCTGTGATCCGCCCCTCGCGCATAACCAAGATCCGGTCGCTTACGGCTAGTATTTCCGGCAATTCCGAAGAGATCATCAAAATGGCCATGCCCTGCGCGGCCAACTCGCGAATCAGGGCGTGAATATCCGCTTTAGCGCCGACATCAACACCGCGGGTTGGCTCATCAAGGATCAAGACCTTTGGTTGCAGCGCTAACCAGCGGGCAATAATCACCTTTTGCTGATTGCCGCCCGACAGATTGCGCACTTGCTGGTTGAGCGAGGGGGTACGCACCCGTAAGCGCACAGTTAAGTCGCTGACCTGTTGGGTAAGCGCGCGGAAATTGACGAACCCAAAGCGGGATAGCCGTTCGAGCAACCCGGCGCCGGCATTATTGCGCACGCTTTGTTTGAGAAATAAGCCTTGCGCTTTGCGATCCTCCGTCACTAACCCAATCCCTAACCGGATGGCATCACGGGGCGAGCGGATTGCTATCGGTTTGCCCTCGAACCAGATTTCCCCCTGATCGAGCCGGTCAGCGCCGAATAACAGGCGTGCGACATTGGTGCGCCCGGCGCCAACCAAGCCGGCCATGCCAACGATTTCACCGCGATGGAGGGTGAAGGAAACGCCGCGCACTGCTTTGCCGGCAGCGAGATTGGTAGCGCGCAAGATTGGCTCGCCGCGCGGTTGGGCTGGTTGCGAAGCAGAGGGTTGTAGTTCGCGCCCGACCATCAATTGCACGACGCGCTGCGGTGTAAACTCGCTCGTCGGGCCGGCGGTGATCAGCTCGCCATCGCGCATCACCGCGATCCGGTCGGCCAGCGCAAAGATCTCTTCCATGCGGTGTGAAATATAGATCAACGCAACCCCTTCGGCGCGCAGTTGGCGTACCAAGCGAAACAGGATCTCGGTTTCGCGATCGGTGAGCGAGCTGGTCGGTTCGTCAAGCGCAATCAGGCGCGCTTGATATGAGAGCGCGCGGGCAATTTCCACCAGTTGTTGCTCGGCGATGCTCAGCTCAGCAATTTTGGCTCGCGCCGAGAGGGCGATGCCTAGTCGATCAAGCACCTGTTGCGTTTGGCGGTACAGTTCATTCCAGTCGATCCATCCACCCCGGCTCGGTTCGCGGCCCAGAAACATATTTTGCCCGACGGTCAGTTCAGGGATCAGCGCCAACTCTTGGTGAATCATCGTGATCCCTAACGCTTGCGCACGGCGCGGCGAGTCGATGCGGACTTCCGCTCCGTCGAGCAGGATCGATCCACTGTCGGGTTGGACAACACCGTTGATGATGTTCATCAAGGTGGATTTTCCGGCGCCGTTTTCACCGACTAAGGCTAAAATTTGATGGCTGTAGGCTTCGAGACTGACATTTCTGACCGCTTGTACGCCGGGAAATGCCTTGGAAACATTGATCAATTTCAGCCGCGGAGTTGTGCTTGTCATAAGTGCAAGGTGGGCCGGAAGCACAGAGATGGCTTCCGGCCCGGCTATGCGATCTACTTCGTGACCAGATTCAACGGCACCGGGATCGAGGCGTCTACCTTGTCACCCTTCAGGTACTTGACGACCGTTTCAACCGCAATCTGGCCCATCAGATCCGGTTGTTGGGCGACGGTGGCCGCCAATTTGCCCTCTTGCACCGCTTTGGTCGCATCGTCGATCGCGTCGAAACCGACAAAGACGATGCCGCTGCGGCCTGCCGCTTCCGCCGCCTGAATCGCGCCGAGAATCATCTCGTCGTTGTGGGCGAAGACGCCGTTGATTTCCGGCTGGGCCTGCAAGATGTTCTCGAAGACGCGCAAACCGCGGTCGCGGTTGAAGTCTGCCGTCTGTTGGGCGACAATCTCGACGCCTTGGCACGAGGTTGACATATACTCATTGAAGCCTTGGCCGCGATCGCGGGCCGCCGAGGTGCCGGCAATGCCCTGCAATTCCACCACTTTGCCCTTGCCGCCAATCGCGTTGCAGAGGAATTCTGCCGCCATCCGGCCACCGGCCACGTTGTCTGACGCAATGTGGCTCACCACCGTACCGCCATTGGCGCCGCGGTCAACCGTGAAGACCGGAATGCCGGCGGCGTTCGCTTTCTGAATCGCCGGCACCACCGCGTCCGAGTCGGTCGGGTTGATGATCAAGGCGTTGACTTTCTTGGTGATGAGGTCTTCGATTCCGGCGATCATCTTGGCCGAGTCATCTTGGGCATCTACAATCGTGAGTTTGACGCCGGCTGCGTCGGCGGCGCGCTGAGCACCGTCGCGCAAGGTGACGAAGAAGGGGTTGTTGAGGGTGGAGATGACGAGTCCAATCGTGATCTCGCCGCCGCCTTGCGCCGGCGCTGTGGTCGGTGAGGCTGCCGGGCCGGTGTTGGTGCAGGCGGCGAGCGTGATGAGTGCCAGTGCGACGATCGCTCGTATCAGGTGCTTCATTGCTCTCAATCCTCCTTGATGGTATCAGGACGAAAACGTTTGCGCGAAGCGGAACAACAATCCTCTCTGGCGATAGTCCCTCCTTTCCCCTTATCTATCTGCTATTGCGCGAGCCAATCGCTCGATAGAGCAAGAGGGCCAGCGCAATCACCACCCCTTTCACCACCTGCTCCCATAACGATGAAACATTGAGCAGGTTGAGGCCGTTGTTGAGCGTTTCAATCAAAAGCGCGCCGAGCAACGTGCCCACCAAGCCGCCTTCGCCGCCGCTGAAACTGGCCCCGCCGACTACAACCGCCGCAATCGCGTTGAGTTCGTAGCCGAGACCGATGGTTGGTTGGGCCGAGTCGAGCCGGGCAATCAGAATTAAGCCGGCTAAGGCGGCGCAGAACCCTGAGATGGTGTACACCAACACCGTCAGCCGGTTGACCGGTACCCCGGTCAGGCGAGCAGCTGTGGGATTGTCGCCGAGCAGATAGATTTGCATGCCGAAGCTGGTGCGATAGAGAAAGAACCCGCCGGCCACAAAGACCAACAGCATGAGCACGATTGGCACGGGGATGCCAGCAATATCACCGGTGCCAAGCCAACGGAACGCTGCCGGAAAACCGGTGATGGGCTGGCCTTGGGTGTACATCAGCGTCAGGCCGCGCGCCATCGTCAGCATGCCAAGGGTGGCGATGAAGGGCGGGATGCGCGCCAGTGTAATCAGTAAGCCATTGATGCAGCCAAGGCCGGCGCCGGTGGCCAATGCGGCGAGGACACTCAACTCAACCGGCCAACCCTGCTTCATCAATGCCGCGCCGATCGTGACCGATAAGGCCAGCACCGATCCCACCGAGAGATCGATCCCTCCCGTTAAGATGACCAACGTCATCCCGGCGCTGATAATGCCGTTGATGGCCGTTTGGCGCAGAATGTTCGTCAAGTTGGCCGGCGTCAAAAACCGATCAGAAAGGAGTGCCAGCGCCAGCATCAACAAGATAAAGATCAGCGCCAGTCCAAACCGTTGCCCAAATGTGCGGCGATCAAAGCGATCGCTGCTCAACGGGAATGATCGCATGCTCGGATCCCCATCTGCTCGCTATTGTCGCTAAAACACGACCCCGGCCACCAAAATCACATTCGCATACGGCGTAAACTCCCCGGTGCGCACGACGGCGCGCGCTTGCCGGCACAGCTCTTTGAGCGAAGCATGGCTCATCTCTTCTAATGGCGTTGCCGGTAACATCTGCGCAAGCGCAGCACGAATATGGGGACTGTGGCGTCCGGTCTCTTCGGCGATGATCGCACGCTCGACCTGCATTTCGCTCAACACCGTGCGTACTGTGTCGAGAAACGGCGGCATATCCCGGCACAGAGCGAGATCAATCCGGCGCGTTTCAGGTGGGATCGGCAGGCCGGCATCGGCAATCACCACCATGTCGCCGTGACCAAGGCTGGCAATCAGTTCCGAGAGAGCTGTATTTAGTAACAAGGTCTTTTTCATATTGCCTGCACCTCCAACAACCGCACCACTTCCACTCGTGATGGCAACGAAGGCTGCGCGCCGGCGCGGGTCACGGCCAGCGCGCCGGCGGCATTGCCCCACCGCGCGGCTTCAAGGGGTGGTTTGCCTTCGGCCAGCGCGACGCAAAACGCGGCCACAAACGCATCGCCGGCAGCTACTGTATCGACCACCGGCACTTGAAACGCCGGGAGCTGCACCGGTTGGTCATCGCTCACCAGCAGCGCGCCGTGCTCTCCCAGCGTTACCACAACACTCTTTACCCCTTGCTGGCGCAGCTTCGCGATCGCTGCCGCCACATCGGTTTCGCCCTCTGTTAGTGTTTGCAACTCCGGCTGGTTGGGCGCAAGGTAATCGAGTTGGGCCAGCAGCTCAGCCGGCAATGGGCGGGCCGGCGCCGGATTAAGGATGACCTTCACCCCATATTTGCGCGCGAGGCGCGTCGCCGCCATCACCGCCTCCAGCGGGCATTCGAGCGGCATCAACAGCGCATCCGCGCCGGCAAAGACGGCTTCGGCCCGCTCCACATCAGCTTCACTCACCTGCATATTGGCCCCCGGCGCCACCACAATCGTGTTTTGCCCGTGCGCGTCGAGCGTAATCAGCGCCACGCCGGTCGGGTGATCAGGGTCGCGCTGGACAAAGGTCGTGTCAACCCCGTCATTCTGAGCGGCGGCGAGCAACGCCTCGCCAAACGCATCCACTCCGACCCGCCCGATCATGCGCACCCGCGCGCCGAGCCGGGCCGCCGCAACCGCTTGATTCGCCCCTTTGCCCCCCGGAAAGGTCTGAAAATCGCTGCCGATCAGCGTCTCGCCGGGTTGCGGGTGGCGCGGCGCACGCACGACCAGATCCATATTCAAGCTACCCACCACAATGATTGTTGGGGTCATTGGCATGCTCCTCCTGATTGGCGTTCGACCAAGCTGGTCGCGACGAGATGCGTGCGCGCCGGTAGGCCGGGATCTGCGATCCGCTCAAGCAGAAATTGCACCGCAGTGGCGGCCAACGCGGTTTTATCTTGGCGAATCGTGGTCAGCGGCGGATTGGCGTATGAAGCGAGCTCAATGTCATCAAAACCGACCACCGCGCAATCAGCCGGCACGCGCAGACCGGCTTCGGTCAGGGCGCGCAACGCGCCGAGCGCCATCATATCGTTGCAAACGAACAGCGCCGTAGGCGGTTGGTCGAGGCGCAGCAGTTCATACGTGAGCGTGTACCCTGAGTGTGGGTGAAAATCACCGCGCCGGATCAATTGTTCATCAATCGCTAGTCCCGCTTCGGCGAGCGCCTGCCGGTATCCGACGACCCGCTCGGCGCTGGGGGTGAGGTGCGATGGGCCAGTAATGCAGCCAATCCGGCGATGACCACGGCTCAAGAGATACCGGGTGGCCAGCAATCCTCCTTGCAAGTTGTTGGTCAGCACCGAGTCAACCTGCAGACCGGGCAGTTGCCGGTCAACCACGACCACCGGCAGTTCTAGCCGCAGCAATTCTTCGAGCGACGGGCTTTGATCGCCAGTTGCAACGAAGATCAATCCATCAACTTGCTTTTGCACAAACACATCAACATACACTTGCTCACGGGCAAGATCGTTTTCAGTATTGCCGAGAATGACGTTATACCCGGCGCGAAAAGCGGCATCTTCAATCGCGCGCGCGACTTCGGCAAAGAACGGGTTGGCGCTATCGGGCAAGATGAGGCCGAGCGTGCGTGTTTCCCCCCGTCGCAGCGAGCGCGCGAGTACGTTAGGCCGGTAATTCAACTCAGCCATTGCCGCCAACACCCGCTCGCGCGTTTCTGGTGCGACAAAGCGAGTGTTGTTGATGATGTGCGAGACCGTTGAGGGTGAGACTCCAGCTCGCAACGCGACTTCGCGGATCGTGGTCATGTTTGTTTCGCAATCGTTTGCGCAATCGTTTGCGCACCAGTATAGCCGATCATGGGGCCTGAGTCAATGACCTTTTGACCAGCGCCATCCCTGCGCCTGCAAGCGCCCGCTGTGGCTAAAAATCTCTGCGTCCTCGGCGTCCTCTGCGGTCAAAAAACCCCTGCGCCCTCGGCGTCCTCTGCGGTAAAACACGCTCCCCTGCTCCCGCCAGCAGGATGCCCCCACCCTTCGCCCAGCGGGAGAGGGGTGATGGGAGGGCAGCG
>JAUQOZ010000307.1 GCA_030550625.1 Chloroflexota bacterium
CCCGATGGGGGGGGGGAATAGCCACAAAAAGACACAAGAAGCACAAAAAATCTCTGTGGTTTTTGCGGCTTTTCGTGGCTATGCCCCCGCGCCTTGGCGGCTGCCCCCCACCCCTTGCCCCGCTCCCGCTGGGGCAATTGGCCCCACCCCTAGCCCCTCCCCCGCTGGGGGAGGGAGCGGAATAGCCGCAAAGAGATACAAAAAACACGAAAAAATGTTGTGGGGTTTGCGTCTTGTGGTGGCTATGCTCTTGCGGCTTGACGTTAACCCTCACCTCCCGGCCCCCGCTCCCGCTGGGGGAATTGGCCCCCACCCCTTGCCCCTCCCCCGCTGGGGGAGGGGGCGGAATAGCCACCAAAAGACACAAGCAGCACAAAGAATCTTTGAGGTTTTTGCGTCTTTTGGTGGCTATTCTCTTGTGACTTGGCGTTACCCCGTTTCACCGCAGCGAGGCCGGTTCGGTGATGCCAGCGAGGGCGCGGCGGGTACGTTCGCGGTCGTGGTAAGCGGATTGCAATGTGCTTAGCAACTGATCGGATTCAAACGGCTTGCGAAGCACCGCATACGCGCCGCTCGCCGCCATTGCCGCTACTTGATCAGGCTCGATTTGACCGGTAAATAGAATGACGCTAGCGACCGGATCGTACGAGCGCAAGACATTGAGCAACGTGATCCCATCGAGTTCAGGCATCACCACATCGCTCAGCACCATATCAAACTGGTTAGCGGTATAGATAGCGACCGCCTCAGCGCTGTGAGCGCAATAGGTGACACGGTGGCCGGCTCTCTCCAACAAGTCAATTAATCCGCGGGCCGCCGCTTCATCGTCGTCGATGACGAGCAGGTGAAGCGATGGGATCGGCGCCGGCGCCGTCTCGGCTGGCTCTTCCTGTACAATTGGCAAGCGGATGGTCATGGTCGTCCCCTTGCCCACCTCGCTCTCGACCTCGAAGCGACCGTTATGATTTTGGATGATTCCATACGATACCGCCAACCCTAAACCGGTGCCCGACTGGTTGCCGGTAGCATTTTTCGTCGTAACAAACGGCTGAAAGATCTGGCGGCGGATGGCTTCAGGAATACCACAGCCGGTATCTTCAACTTGCAACACAATCCAGCCTTGCTCTGCTTTCAGCGTGACAGTCAACACGCCACCCTGCGGTTTCATCGCATCGCGAGCATTAGTGAGCAGATTGAGGAAGACTTGCGCGATCTGGCCGGCATCACAGATCGTTAGGGGCACCACCTCGATCTGGCGCACCACCTGAATACTGTGTTTGCGCAATTCAATCTCCATCAAGGTAAGCGTACCATCAATCACTTCACGCAGATCCGACAGCTCACGCCGCGATTCGCGCCGGCGGGCGAAAGTGAGCAAGCTACTGGTAATACTGCTGCCACGCTTGCAGGTATCGAGCACCACCTTCAGCGCCTCATTTTTCGTTTCAACCTCGTCGTCGGCTAACCCTAATTGAGCATAGCCGAGCATCCCCGACAGCAGGTTGTTGAACTCGTGGGCAATACTAGCGGCGAAGGTGCCGACAGCCGCCAACTTCGCCGACCGGCCCAACTCGATCTGCATTTCTTGCCAGCGGCGAAAGAGGCGCGCGTTTTGAATCACGGCGGCAGCGTGGCGGGCAAAGGCAGCCAAGAGGCGTTGCTCGTCCTCTTTGAGGCCACGCACCTGCTCAAAAGCTAAACAGACGGCGCCAAGCGGTTGCTGCTCGTCCAAGAGCGGCAAGAGAATGATCGCTTGCCAAGGTGAATGCTCGGTCAACGCAGCCACTGGCGCCAGCGTCTGCACGTGCTGGTCGGTAAAGAGGGTTACGCGCCGCCGTTCGAGGGCGAGATTGTAGTCACGGGGCAAAGGAATAGGTTGCGGCCCCACTCCTTCGGTCGGCGCCGGCAAATGGTGCGACGCAACCAATTGCAGATTGCCATGCTCGTCGTACAGCGTCACCCATGCGCTATCCGCCTCCATCAGCGCGCTCAGCCGCTCGCCGAGCAGATTGAGCATCGTTGGCACATCACGGCTAGCCATCAATGAGACAACCAGATTTTGCAAATGTTCGCTTTGGCGTGAGAGGGATAACAGCCGAGCGTTGGCGGTGCGCAGTTGAGCATCTGCGCTGCTTAACGCCTCTTCGAGCTTGTGCTGGCGACGCAAACTGATCTGCACCATCGCCAACGGGGCGATGCCAAGGGCAAAGGCCCACACCTCCTGCTGCCAGAGGATAGCCAGCATCCCCCCCAGCGGGGCAAAGATAAGCGCATACCAACCGGCATCGTCGAGACGAAAGCGCAGCGCCGCCGGCAAGGGTTCCCCGGTGAATGGCGCAATTAAACTCGCGCTTGCTACCCGTTCGATCAGATAGACAACCAACCCGCTGCCGATCAACCCAACAAGTGCCGATGGCGAAGCAATGGTTGCGCTATAGGTATGCTGTTGTACAAAGATCATCAACACCACGCTGCCGGCCGTTAAGGCGATCCAGCGCGTCGCGGCTAACGCGAGCGCCTGCCACCATGGCGCTGCGCGCGCTAATGCACCGGCCACCGCGCCAATCGCAACCGCGAGCAGAAACAGCGGCCACGGCAAGATGATCATTGCGGCAATGAGCAAGACGAGAGTGACTGCAAGCGGACGATCATGCTGGCGCACGATAGTCAGCGCTTCAAAGATGGTCAGACCGAGCGCAAAGAGGATCGCAGCCAGCCACGTACCCACATCGAGCGGGGTAGCCGGCGCTAAGAGCCAAGATATCGCCCCCACGAGGATAGCAGCGCTCCACAATCCGATCAACGATCCGCGCACGGGCGACGGAATGGTGTGCATGAAGGCGTCTCCTTGTAGCGCGCCGTTGCCTGTCCGAAAAGGAGGCACTGGTGAAACAGCACGACAGCTATCGGCTGGCAGGCTGCCTGCGTCTATTGCCGGTCGCTAAAGATATTTTATACCTTTTGTCGTACTAAACGAGGGCAAAGACCAGATTGGCATATACATATAGACATATACGCAGCTCATTCCGTGTGGCTGCAAACAAGATGCGCTTGCCGAACGCTCAACGGCCGCTGGCGGGGTTAAGCGGGCAAGCGCACGCCTTGTTCCGTGATCACCAACAACCCATCACAGGCGAGATCGCGCACCAATTGCAGCAGCCACTGTTCATGGTCAGCCGCGAAATCAGGCCGCACTTGCCGGCCTAGTTCGGGTAGGGGTAATGCCGTATCGGCAGGCAAAGCGCGCAGCGCGGCGATAATCCGGCCCCGATACCAACGACGCGACCCGACGAACGGTTCGGCAGGGCGCGGCTCGGCAACGCGCTTAAGCGCCGGCGCCGCCATCGTCTCAGCCAAGGCTTCATCAGCAGCAACTGCGGCAGCATAAGCGCGGCAGTGCTGGCGCAACGGGCAACGCCAGCACGCTGGGCTAGCGGCAGTGCAAATCAGCGCGCCTAGCTCCATGATCGCCTGATTCCATGCCCAGCCTTGCCCCGGCGGGATCAGCGCCGCGGCGTGGGCCAGCAATTCGGCCTCGGTCGCTGCCGCTGCATGGTCAGGGCCAACGCAAAGCCGGCGCACCACGCGCCGGATATTGGTATCGAGAAAGGCGACATCTTGCTCGAAGGCAAAGCAGGCAATCGCGCCGGCAGTGTAGGGGCCAATACCGGGCAACGCGCGCAAGGCAGCGACCGCATCCGGCACCCGCCCGCCGTGCTGAGCGACAATCGTCTGCGCCGCTCGTTGCAAATTGACGGCGCGCCGGTTGTAGCCAAGCCCAGCCCACAACCGGATCACCTCGGCGGTGGGTGCGGCAGCAAGGGATTCAATGGTAGGAAATGCGGCTAAAAAGGCCTGATACTTCGGAATCACCCGGTCAACCTGCGTCTGCTGGAGCATTACTTCGGCAACCATAATCGCATACGGATCGCGAGTACGGCGCCACGGCAGGTCGCGGGCCTCGTTGGCAAACCATTGGAGCAGGTCAGCACGGATCGCGTCGATCATCTCCAATTGTTGCTTTGCTAGGTCTTGCGATAGACATCAAGCACATCAGGAATGCGGTTGATCTTCTCGATCAGCGGCGAGAGCTGGGCCATCGATTGCAGCGAGACGGTGACATTCAACACCATCCGGCCATTGGCGCGCGGTTTGCCATGATTGACTTCAGTGATATTAATGCCGGCCTCGGCGATCACGTTGGAAATATCGCGCCACAGGCCAACCCGATCCCATGCTTCGATTCGTAACGGTACAGGGAAGGTCTGGTTTGTCACCGCACCATTACCCCAACAGACCGGCATGAGACGGTCCCGTTCAGCTTCACTAAGATGTTGGAGGGTGCGGCAATCGGCCCGATGAACGGTGACGCCACGACCGCGAGTGGTAAAGCCTATGATCGGTTCGCCGAAGATCGGATTGCAACAGCGAGCGATCCGTGAGGGAATCTTGCCGGTACCGGGAAGAAAGATCTCACCGCTCGCGCTTACCTGCGCCATCGGTTGGGTGGGACTGGGCGCGGGCGCCGGAGCAGGTGCAGGAGGCGTTTGACTATCGAGCAATTTCTGAACCAGCGTGCGCTCGTTGATGTCATCAACCCCAATTTGGTAGAAGAGATCCTCTACCGAGCGCACCGAGGGGCCAGCCAGCTCAACCAACTTCTCAAAACTCACGTGGGTGAGACCAACGCGCCGTAGTTCTTTCTCAAGCATCTCGCGCCCGGCGGCGATATTCTCTTCGCGCTCGAGCCGGCGGAAGTAGCGTTTGATATGGTTTTTGGCCGACGGCGTCTTCACAATCCGCAGCCAATCACGGCTAGGGCCGCGCGGCGTCTTCGAGGTTAGAATCTCGACAATCTCGCCGTTGCGTAGCTCGTAATTAAGCTGCACCATGCGATCGTTGACTTTCGCGCCGATACAATTATGCCCCACTTCCGAGTGGATGCGGTAAGCGAAATCGATCGGCGTCGAGCCTTCGGGCAGGTCGATAATCTTGCCTTTGGGCGTAAAGACAAAGACGCGCTCTTCAAACTCAGCGCGCAGCATATCAACAAATTCGCTGTCGGTCGTCTCGTTGCGCCACGTTATCAGCTCGCGCAACCAGCGAATCTTGTTTTCGTAATCCTTGTCGCTGCGGGTGTTGAAGCCTTCTTTGTAACGCCAGTGAGCGGCAATGCCGTGCTCGGCCTCTTCGTGCATCTTGCGCGAGCGGATCTGCACTTCGCAGTGAACGCCTTCGGGTAGGATGACCGTGGTGTGGATCGAGCGGTACGAACTCTCTTTGGGGGCGGCGATGTAATCATCGAACTCTTGCGTCACCGGCGTCCAGTTCATCTTGCTATGGACAACACCGAGCGCCCGGTAACATTCCCCTACTTCATTGTTGGGATCATCAACAATAATCCGCACCGCGAGCTGGTCATAGATCCGCTCTAGCGGCACCCCTTTGCGCTCCATCTTGCGCCAGATCGAATAGATATGCTTCGAGCGACCGGTCACTTCGGCCTTGATACCTTCGCGGGCCAGCGCCTCTTTCAACTGGGCAATCACCCGCTGGACGATGCGGTCGCGCGCTTCTTTCCGCATCGCCAGACCTTGGGCAATCTCTTTGTAGCGATCGGGATGGAGGGTCTTAAAGGCGAGATCCTCAAGCTCCGACTTCATCTGCCACATGCCGAGACGGTGAGCGAGCGGCGCATAAATATCAAGCGTCTCGCGCGCGACGCGCTGCTGCTTGTGCGGCGGGGTAGCGTGAATGGTACGCATATTGTGCAGGCGGTCGGCCAGCTTGATCAACACCACCCGCGGATCATCAGCCGAAGCGATAATCAGTTTGCGATAAGTGCCGGCCTGCACCTCTTCTTTGCTTTTATTCTCGTACCCCGAAAGCTTGGTCACGCCATCGACGAGATTAGCGACTTGCTTGCCAAAGAAACGCTCAATCACCTCGATCGGCACGCCGGTATCTTCAACCACATCATGCAGCAGCGCCGCGGCGATCGATTCGGTATCGAGGCGCAAATCGAGCAAAATCAGGGCAACTTCAATCGGGTGATCGATGTAGGGTTGGCCTGATTGGCGGCGCTGGCCTTCGTGGGCCACGGCGGCGAGCGCATACGCGCGGCGAATCAGATCAAAATCGGCAGAGGGAAGATATTCGCGGTGGCGGGCAATAAGCGCTTCGACCGAGGGTGAGAAATAGGCATTGATGAACGCATCTTGCACCGTCTCGAGCGAGGATTGGCAGCCACGCCGCTGCTGCTGCTCGACGATGGTGAGCATGACTTTGTGCTTCAGCAATTCAGCAGCAAGGGGGGGAAGTTCATCCCTCATCGCCGGACCGTCTGGCATATCTGCAATCAATTCAACCGGATGAGCGGTAGCAGTTACATCGTCCATGGTAGCCGCTCCTGTTCAGGCAAGCTATGTGCCGCCGATCTGTCGCGTGGCTGGTCAGATTACGCGCGGATAGCAGCGCAGCTCTGAGACGGCAATGCCAGTTTATCGCATGCGTCAGATGGCATGTCACCACCGTCATTCAATAGCATTTCCGGCAAGTGTAAGAGAAAGCAGGTTCGTGATCGGCTTGCTCGGCGACAGCGAAATAGTCACTGATGATACGACCTTGATAGCGATCGCAGTAGCTGATCAAAAACGCCCGGCGTGCAACGCCAGGCCGCATCCTACCACTGAAACGATCGTCTGCGATCGCAACGCACATTATGTCTTTGTTATGTAGGATAACACTCGCAGGCAGCAATGTCAAGCTGCGTCATTTGGATGTACGATTCATTGTATAATCAAATATCTCACCTTTAGCGCCTCTGTGATGTGAAGGAGCGGTTTCATGGATCTCAACCTGCACCATTTCCCCTACCCCGGACGGCGAGTGCCGGTCGTGGCCGAGCGCGGCGTGGTGGCGAGCAGCCATCCGCTGGCGTCGCAGGCCGGGATGCAGGTGTTGCAAGCCGGCGGCAATGCGGTTGATGCGGCGATTGCGACGGCGGCGGCGTTGACGGTGCTCGAACCGACCTCGAATGGGTTGGGGGGCGATGGTTTTGCCCTGATCTGGGCCGGCAATACTCTGCATGGTATTAATGGATCAGGCGCGGCGCCAGCCGCCTTGACCGCCGAGGCGTTAGCAGGCGCTGGCCATACCGCGATGCCGGTGCATGGCTGGTGGCCAGTGACGGTGCCGGGGGTGGTGCGGTTATGGGGCGATATGCACGAGCGGTTTGGTCGCTTGCCGCTGGCGCAGGTGCTGGCGCCGGCGATTGCGTATGCCGAAGAGGGTGCGCCGGTACCGCCAATGGTGGCCTACTTTTGGGCGCGGGGGGTGGCGGCGGCCCATGCACGCACCGGCCCGGAGTTTGCCGGTTTTCTACCCACCTTTAGCCGCGATGGCCGCGCCCCGCGCCCCGGCGAGCGGTTCGTGAGCCCCGGCCATGCCCGCACCCTGCGCTTGATCGCCCGGCACGGCGCGGATGCGTTTTATCAGGGTGAAATTGCCGCGGCGATCGACCGCTTTGCCCGCGCAACCGGGGGCCTGTTGCGAGCTGAGGATTTGGCGGCCCATCGCTCAGAGTGGGTGACGCCGATCACGATGCAGTATCGCGGCTACACTGTTCACGAGATTCCGCCGAATGGGCAAGGGATTGCCGCGCTGATGGCGCTCGGCATCCTTGACCACGTTGATCTGGCCCGCTTCCCCCGCGAGTCGGCAGATGCCTTCCATTGGCAGATTGAGGCGATGAAGCTAGCTTTTGCCGATACCTTCGCCTATGTGGCCGATCCAGCCAAAGCGCCGGTGCCGGTTGCCCAGATGCTTGACCGTGACCGGCTGGCGGCGCGCAGCCGGCTGATCGGCGAGCGAGCCAAAGACTATGGACCAGCGGCATTGCCCAAGGGCGGCACGGTCTATTTTGCCGCCGCTGACCGTGATGGTATGATGGTGAGCATGATTCAATCGACCTATATGGGGTTTGGGTCAGGGGTCGTGGTACCTGAGTATGGCATCGCGCTGCACAATCGCGGCTGCGGGTTTGTAATCGATCCTAGCCATCCCAATCACGTTGCGCCGGGCAAGCGTCCATTCCATACCATTATTCCCGGCTTTCTCAGCAAAGACGGCGCGCCGATCGGCCCCTTTGGCGTGATGGGGGCGCATATGCAGCCGCAAGGCCACGTGCAGGTGGTGGTCAATACCCTCGATTATGGGATGCATCCGCAAGCGGCGCTCGATGCGCCGCGCTGGCGCTGGGAACGCGACGGTACGCTGCGGCTCGAACTCGAAACGCCGCGCCACGTGATCGAGGGTCTCGCTGCTCGTGGCCATCAGGTAGCGGTCGAAAGCGAATTGGGCGGTTTTGGTCGCGGGCAGATCATTTGGCGTTTGCCAAGCGGTTGCTATGTCGCCGGCACTGAACCGCGCTGTGATGGTTTGGCGGTTGGATGGTAACGCGCATTGGACGGGTAGATGAGGAATACGGTGCTATGACCACAAACCGAGCAACACTGTTTGACCTCTTGCGCGCCGGCGCCGAGCGCGATCCGGCCTTGATCGCGCCGGGCGGGCCGGTGTGGACGTTTGCCGATCTGCGCGCGCAGGTGAGCCATTTGGCCGAATGGTTGCAAGCCCATGGGTTGGGCCGGGGAGACCGGATCGCGATTGCGCTGGGTAATGGCCCAGCAATGGCGATGACCTTTCTGGCTGCGGCGACGGCGGCCACCGCTGCGCCGCTCAACCCCAAGTACCGCCGCGATGAATTTGCCTTCTACTACGAAGACACCAATGCCCGCGCGCTGATTGTGGCTCCCGGCGAGGGCGACGAAGCGCGGGCCGCGTTGCGTCCGGGAATGCTGTTAATCGAGGCGGCGCTCGACGCTGATGGCCGCTTGGTCTTCAGCGCCGCCGGCGAGGCTGGCCCGCCGCGCCGCGATGGCTGGGCCGAAGCCGATGATGTGGCAATGATCTTGCACACGAGCGGTACGACCAGCCGGCCCAAGCGGGTGCCGATCCGCCATCGCAACTTGGTCGCTTCGACCGCTAACATTATCGCCACCTACCAGCTTAGCCCCGCCGACCGCTCGCTCTGCGTGATGCCGCTGTTCCACATTCACGGCATTGTCGCTTCGTTGCTCAGCCAACTGGCGGCAGGCGGCACAGTCATCTGCCCGCCCGGTTTCGATGGTCTCAAGTTCTGGAGCTGGGTTGAACAAGCGCGGCCAACGTGGTATTCGGCAGTGCCGACCATGCATCAGGTGCTGCTGGCCCGCGCCGAGCGCAATGCCGCGATCATTGCCGCCAACCCGTTTCGCTTCATCCGCTCGTCGAGCGCGCCGCTGCCGCCAGTGGTGATGGAGCGGATGGAGGCGGTGTTTGGCGCGCCGGTGATCGAGAGCTACGGTATGACTGAAGCATCGCACCAGATGACCTCGAACCCGCTGCCTCCCGGCCAGCGCAAACCCGGCTCGGTCGGGATCGGTTTTGGGGTAGAGGTCGGCATCATGGACGAAAGCGGCAACTTGTTGCCGGCAGGGGTGAAGGGCGAGGTGGTGGTGCGCGGGCCGAATGTGGTTGACGGCTACGAGAACAATCCTGAAGCGAATGCCGCCGCATTCGTGCGTGGCTGGTTCCGCACCGGCGATCAGGGCTATCTCGATGACGATGGCTACCTGTGCTTGACTGGCCGGATCAAGGAGCTGATCAATCGTGGCGGCGAGAAGATTTCACCGCTTGAGATTGACGATGTGCTGCTGCGCCACCCGGCGGTAGCCGAGGCGCTGGCCTTCGCGGTGCCCCATCCTACCTTGGGCGAAGAGGTGCATGCCGCAGTGGTCTTGCGCGAGGGAATGCAGGCCAGCGAACGTGAACTGCGCGATCACTGCGCCCAATGGTTGGCCGATTTTAAAGTGCCGCGCGCGATCCATATCCTGAGCGCGTTGCCACGGGGTGCGACCGGCAAGCTGCAACGGATCACGATGGCCAAGACGCTGGGGTTGGCGTAGGCAGGATGTTGCTATGGAGTGCGGCAGTGAAACTACCGCATTCCACAGGGAGATGAACCGCTGCTGCTCGCAACCCGATACCCTGAGCAGGTTGCCATCGGGCGCGACCGGCAAGCTGCAACGGATCACGATGGCCAAGACGCTGGGGTTGGCGTAGGCAGGATGTTGCTATGGAGTGCGGCAGTGAAACTGCCGCATTCCACAGGGATATGAACCGCCTACTGC
>JAUQOZ010000050.1:0-4630 GCA_030550625.1 Chloroflexota bacterium
GGGATGCATCTGTCTCTCACTTTCCTATGCCTTTCCCGCCAACCACGAGGCTCCCCCTCGCCCGCCGCGAGGTGGGAGAGGGGGTCGGGGGGTGAGGGCCAACGACAAAGGCGCAAAGCGAGCAAAGCCGCAGAGTGCGGAGAGGGTTTGGGGATGGTGATCATCCTCGGCGTCCTCAGCGGTAAAGAGACCCTCACCCCCTTCCCCTCTCCCACTGGCGCGGGAGAGGGGCGCTACTCTCTTTCACTCCTGCCATGCCTCGCCCGCTTATTGCGCAGCTCCCCCTCGCCCGCCGCGAGGTGGGAGAGGGGGTCGGGGGGTGAGGGCCAACGACAAAGGCGCAAAGCGAGCAAAGCCGCGAAGGACGCAGAGGGTTTTGTGTTACCTCTCCCCCTTCACCTTCAAGCGCGAACGAATGCTGAGGGGATTGCTCCCGTGCTCGTGGGAGATTGCTTCGCTGCGCTCGCAATGACATAGGAAAGCGAGAGATTGCTTCGCTCCGCTCGCAATGACAATCCTGCCGGTCATTGCGCGGGCGCGTGCCCGGTTGTCATTGCGAGGGAGTGGCGGCGTCCAGCAGCGCTGGCGCCGCCCGACCGAAGCAATCCCCCGCTTCAGCGAGAACGAATGCTGAGGGGATTGCTCCCGCCCTCGCGGGAGATTGCTTCGCTCCGCTCGCAATGACATAGGAAAGCGGGAGATTGCGTCGCTGCGCTCGCAATGACATAGGAAAGCGGGAGATTGCGTCGCTGCGCTCGCAATGACATAGGAAAGCGCTCGCATCAACCTCTCGCGCGAGCGCCAACATGGTTCTTTGGTATAATCGCCGGGTTGCGCCTAGCGATAAGGTTGGCAGTCTCACATCTCTCACAAGGTTATTGCTATGCGTCTTGCGAGCGCGATCTTTCTGCTCTTCTGCGGCTTCTACCTGCTCACCATGAGCGGCCATACCTATTCAGCCGACGAAGAGACGATGCTGGCCGTAACTCGTAGTCTGATCGAGCGGGGTGATGTTGCGGTGGTGGCGGTGGCAGAATCGCCGTTCGTGGCATTGCGTCCCGGCGTGGACGATCGAGGCTATTCGCCCTTTGGCGTGCTCCCTTCATTGCTGGCCATCCCATTTCATCTCCTCGGCGAGCAGATCGCTTCGTCTGGCGCGCGGGCTGATTACGCAACGCGCTTTGCGGTGACGGCGCTTAATGGTCTGCTCACCGCCGCTGCCTGCGCTGTGCTGGCTTTGTGGGCGTTGCGGCTGGGAGCAACCAAGGGTTGGGCGGCCATCCTTGCCCTGCTCTACGGTCTGGCAACTTTTGCGTGGCCCTATGCCCGCACGTTTTTCTCGGAACCGTTGGCCGGCTTGTTGATCCTGATTGCTGCTGAACGCGCGCATGCGGCGTGGCAATACCAGCGACCGATCGCGCGCTGGCTGGCTCTATTGGTTTCGGGGATTGCGGCTGGTCTCATACCGGTAACCCGGATTGCGGCGGGTATTGTCTTGCCGGTCTTCGGCGTCTACGTGCTATGGGAGGCTTGGCGCCGTTCGGCGCGCGCATCAGATGGGTTTCAGTCCGCCCCTTTCGCTGCTATCAGCCGGCGCATCACCCAGACGCTCGGTCTTGTGGCCGTATGGATCAGCGGAATGATTCCGGGCGGCTTGATCTTCATTTGGTATAACCTTGCTCGGTTTGGTACGCCGATCGCGTCGGGCTACGCGAGCGAAGCCTACGAGTTTACGACCCCGTTGCTGACAGGTCTCACCGGCATGTTGTTCAGTCCCAGCAAGAGCGTATTGCTCTTTGCGCCGCCGATTTTATTGGCGATACCGGGTGGGATCGCGCTCTGGCGCCGTGGTGAACGGGCGGTTGTGCTGCTGGTGATTGGCCTGTTTTGCTCACATCTTGGACTGTACGCTAGTTGGGGCCAGTGGCAAGGCGGTGGCGTATGGGGGCCGCGGTTTCTGCTGCCAGTGGTAGCGCCGCTTGTCGTGCTTGGGGCCGGTATGTTTCTGCGCGAGGCGCGGCAACCGGCGGTCACGTACCGGCGTGTGGCGCTGGCCGTGCTCACCGGCCTCCTCGGTTTTGCCGGCAATTTAGGTGGCGTGCTGTTGAATTTTGATACCTATGTGGTCTACGTGCCGCCAGCAGAGCAACATTGCCCGATCGAGCCATCGCCGCTCATTGGGCACTGGTGTCTGCTGGCTGAACGCTGGCAGCGGTATGCAACTGCGCCGCCGGTATGCACATTGGGGGCCGGGATGTATCCTTCAGAAGCGCCGGACGGCGCTGCCCTGCCCCGGCGCACCGGCCAGCGCGGCGTGGTGAACTGCGCAACTGAGGAGGGTGGTCGGCTCACGCTCGCGATTGACGACTGGCGTCCTGCCGAAGCGCCTACCAGCGCGCTCCGCCTGCGTCTAAACGGTAAGGATCTTGGTGTGCTGCCGGAAGGCCAGCGGCGGGTGTACCATCTGCTGATCGAACCGGGTCAGGCGCAGCTTGAAATTGTCGCGCGCACGTGGAATCCGATGGCCGTTGGCTTCAGCGATCGCAATGAGCCGCTGGGGCCGCTCATCACCCGGTTGCGCGGCGTTACAGCGAGTGGCGCTGAGCTAGCAGTGGTCGATACCGCGATCGCACCGCTGCCGGTAAATCCCCTCTCCCGCTGGGCTTGGAACTACGATCCGCCCAACCAGCATCTGGTGGATCATTGGGCTTGGTACCTGCCGCGCTCTGAACTGGCCGGCCTGCCCGCGCAACGACTGGCGACATTCGTCCTGAGCGCCAGCGCCGGCTTGCTGGCGGTCGGTCTCGTGCTCTTGGCGTTTGCGTTGCGTAAATAGCTATGGAATGCGGCAGTGTGACTGTCGCTATTCCAGAAACATCTTGCGCACCGGCTTGCTGATGGTTGGTCTCATATGGAATGCGGCAGTTTCACTGCCGCCATTCCGCTGCAGTACAAGAGTGCTTCACTGCTCAGACGTGATAAATGCTGCGCTCCTCGCGCATCACCGGCAACTCAGCGAGCCATGCCAAATCCCGCCCGATCACCAATTCGCGCAGCGTGGCGTGATGGGTGTTCTTCATCGGCACTAATCGCATCTGAAAGCCATACTCGCGCGCAAGTTCTTTCACCTCTTCCGCTTCATTGTATGTCAGCAACACCTCGCCGGCGACCTGCTGGCACAGGTGAAACAGACGCCGGTGATCGATCTGGTGGTAGCGGTAGAGCCGTTTGCCGGCCCGCTTGCCGCCGGCGGTGTAAGGCGGATCGACAAAGAACACAGCATCCGTGCAGTGAGCAAATTCCTCAATCACCGCCAGCCCATCAGCGCAGCGCACATCGATCCGGTGAGCCACCTGTTGCAGATCCCGCAGCCGGCGGGCTAAGGTCTGGGGATACCAGCGCGAGGCGATGCCTTTACCGTTTTCGCCGTGCTTGAGAAAACTAGCGCCATCGGCCAGAATGCCGCCGTGGAGGGTACGGTTGCGTAGAATGGTGTGAAAGGCGCGTTCGCGCAGGCTGGCCGGTGGGCGACTCAACTCAGCGATCAGCGTTTCTCGGCTAAGTTGAAATGAGAGAATGCGCTCGGCCAGCCATTCAGCCTCGCCGCCAACAATGGTTTGCCAAACCGCAGCCACATCCTCGTCGAGTTCAACCATCACCACGCGCTCGACCCAATCTTCAAACAACGCCGTGAGGCTGATAATCCCGCCGCCAGCAAACGGTTCGACCAAGATGCGCGGCTTCTGCGCCAAACTGGCCATCCAGCGCCGGAAGGTAGGGACAAACCACGTCTTGCCACCCGGATAGCGAAACGGGCTGCGCTGTGGAACGCTGGCGACGTTGACTGGCGACGGCAGACGGATTGATCTACCAATGGATTGCTCGCCGTCTGGCGTATCAGGAAACAGATCGAGTTGGCGTGAATGGGTCATAGGCTGTTGCTGCTAGCTTGTTGGTTCCCTATGTCATTGCGAGCCGAGCGTAGGGGCATCACGGTGTGATGCCCTTGCGCAGCGATGCAATCCCCCACTTTCCTATGTCATTGCGAGCGCAGCGAAGCAATCTCCGGCGAGGGTGGGAGCAATCCCCTCAGCGTCCGCTCGCGCTGAAGCAGGAGATTGCTTCGGGGGCTGCGCCCCCGCGCAATGACAGAGTGACTCCCTCCCCCAGCGGGGGAGGGCTAGGGTGGGGGCCATAGCGCAGCAATCCCCCGCGAGGGCGGGAGCAATCCCCTCAGCGTCCGCTCTCGCTGAAGCGGGGGATTGCTTCGGTCGGGCGGCGCCAGCGCTGCTGGACGCCGCCACTCCCTCGCAATGACAACCGGGCACGCCCCCTCGCAATGACAACTGGGCCCGCGCCATAACAGGCGAGATTGTCATTGCGAGCGCAGCGACGCAATCTCCGGCGAGGGCGGGAGCAATCCCCTCAGCGTCCGCTCTCGCTGAAGGAGGAGATTGCTTCGGGGGTTTCGCCCCCTCGCAATGACAACTGGGTCCGTTCCCTTGCAATGACAGACAGACCTGATTGTCATCGCGCGCCGTGAAGCGATTCGCCAATACCTCACCTCACCCATACTCCACCATCACCTGCACCATCCCCGGCGGCGCCTGATCGAGCAGCGCATACGCCG
>JAUQOZ010000050.1:4640-10346 GCA_030550625.1 Chloroflexota bacterium
TTGTCATTGCGAGCGCAGCGACGCAATCTCCGGCGAGGGCGGGAGCAATCCCCTCAGCGTCCGCTCTCGCTGAAGGAGGAGATTGCTGCGGGCGCTCCGCACCCGCGCAATGACAGACAGACCTGATTGTCATCGCGCGCCGTGAAGCGATTCGCCAATACCTCACCTCACCCATACTCCACCATCACCTGCACCATCCCCGGCGGCGCCTGATCGAGCAGCGCATACGCCGCCGCCGCTTGCGTGATCGGGAAGCGGTGGCTGACCAGCTCGGCCAGCCGGAGCTGGGGTAACAGCTCGAGCACGGTTGCAGTGCGGCGGGCGTAGTCCCAGCGCGGCAGAGTCTCCGGCGCTAGCCGGCCTACTTGCGATGAGCGTACTGTCACCCTCCCGCGGTGGAAGTGGCCGCCGAGGGTGAGTGTCACCGGCTTTTGCCCGTACCACGAAGCCACCACTACCAGCCCTTCGACAGCCACCATCTCAATCGCCGGTTGCAGCGCCGCCGGTGCGCCGCTCACTTCGATAGCGATGTCAACCCCCCTCCCGCCGGTCAGTTCAGCAATCGCTGCTGGATCGGCGTGGGATAGCGTGATCGCGCCAAAGCGTTCTGCTAGCGCGCGCCGGTACGGGTCAGGGTCAATCGCAATTACGCGCGCGCCGGCGCGGAGCAAGAGCTGCGTCACGAGCAACCCCACTACGCCTTGCCCCAGTATCGCCACCGTCTCACCCAACCGCGGCGCGGCGTCGTGGCAGATGGTCAGCGCCGTTTCGACGTTGGCGTAAAATCCACCCAGCGCCGGATCGAGGTTGGCAGGGAGCCGCTTGACCAGATGCGCCGGCAAGGTAAAGACGCTCTGGTGAGGGTGCAAGGCGGCGACTGCATCGCCAATGGCAAGACCATCGACGCCGGGGCCAATGTCGATCACCCGTCCGGCAATCGCGTAGCCGTATTTGATCGGGAAGGCGAAGCTGCCGCTGAGGGTGGGCAAATCGAGCGGTAAGGCAGGGTCGACTTCGCCGCGGTAGACCAGCCGCTCGGTGCCGTGACTGATCAACGAGGCGATGGCAGCCACCCGCACCTCGCCGGCTGCCGGCGGCGGTGCGGTTTCGCGCCGCACGGTGACGGTGCGCGGCGCGGTGAACCAGATGGCATCAGCGGGAAGGGTTTGCATAGCGAGTTACAATGCAATAGTGCGAAGCGGTCAACTGTACTGGATGTCGCCCTCTACCACCACGTCAGCGCCGTAGGTTGTCCACGTTGCGTTGGCCAACCTGATCGCCTGCGCGAGAGTGGCAATGCCCAGATCGCCGATTGCAGCCGGCCCCGCGCCGAGGATCAGCGGCGCGATCGTGATCGCAACCGCATCGGCTAAACGCACGTGCAGCAAGCTGGTGAGCAACCGCGCGCCGCCTTCGACCATTACACTGGCGATGCCGCGTTCTCCTAGCGCGGCTAGCAGTGCCGCGAGATCGACTCTGCCGGCTGAAGTGGCCGGCACGGTGAGGATCGTCGCGCCAAGTTCCGCCAAAGCAGCGCGCTGTGCTGCCGGCGCGGCAGCGGTGCAGGCCAGCACGGTGCCGTGAGCGGCGCCATCGCGGATGACCGCAGCGGTTGGCGGGATGCGCAGCGTGCTATCGACGATCACCCGCAGCGGATCGCGCCCCTCGACCAGCCGTACCGTCAAGCGCGGATCATCGCGCAGCACCGTGCCGATGCCAACCATGATTGCGTCGTGGGCAGCGCGCAGCCGGTGGCAGAAGCGCAGCGATTCCGGCCCGCTGATCCATTGCGAACTGCCATCAGCCGCCGCCACCCGCCCATCGAGAGTCTGGGCAAAACTGAGCGTCACTCGCGGTCGGGTCATCGCCGGCGCACAATCTCAACGACCGAGCCGGCGAGGATGGTGTCGCCGAGCCGCACCCCCGGCTTGGTCACCCGCACCGCCACGGCGCGAATCTGCGGATGGTCGGTGAGCACCGCCGTCGCAATCCGCTCAGCAACCGCTTCGGTCAACTGCAACGACGGCCCGCAGACAATCTCGCGCGCCCGATCGTGAATCTGGCTATAGTCCACGGTCTGGCCCAAGTCGTCGCTGGCCCCGGCAGCGCGCAGGTCAAGCTCAACCGCCACATCCACCACAAATCGCTGGCCGAGCCGGTTCTCTTCCGGGCGGGTGCCGTGGTAGCCGATAAACTGCATCCCGCTGAGGATAATCCGGTCGTGGCCGATCCCCCAATCACTCATCGTCGCTATCCTTTTCTACCGCGAGCCCGTACATCAGCGGGATCGCCGGCACATCGGGCGGCGCGTGCCACCGGCGGCCTGCCGCCGGAATCATCCGCTCGAACGGTCGCTCGCCATTGACATAACAATATTCGCGGAGCTCACGGAGCCGCAACCCGGCCTGCGCCAGCGCCGTCACCACCTCACCCACTCCCCAGCGATAGAGGGTGCATGGCTCTGGGTTGGTAAAATCGCGCACACCGGGCAAAAAGCCGGACGGCGACAAGCCCCCTTCCGCCGCGCCGACATAATCGCCGACTCCCGGCAGTTCCAGCGGCGCGCCGCCATGCGGGTAGTCGTAGGCGAGCCGCCAATCGGCGCTCAACATATTCGAGGTAGGATGAAACTCCATCAGCGCAAACCTTCCGCCGGGGGCGAGCACGCGAGCGATGCCGGCGGCGAAGGAATTGAGATCGCGCAGCCAGCAGATCACGCCGTAACCGGCGTAAATGCGATCAAAGCGCAAACCATCTGCTGCCGCCGTCGCCAAAAATTCGTAGACATCAGCCTGCACAAACGTGGCCGGAATGCCGCTCGCCGCGCTCAGCTCCCGCGCATAGGCAATCGCGGCATCGCTGAGGTCAACGCCGGTCACGATGGCTCCCTGCGCGGCCAGCGACAGGCTATCGGCCCCGGTATTGCAGAGCAGGTGCAGCAGCCGGCAACCGCGAATCTCGCCGAGCAACGCCATCTCTTCCGGGAACAACGTCGAACCGCCGTCGCGCAGAAAGGCGGCTTCATCAGCGCGATGGCTAGTATGCGCCGGCACCACCGCATTCCACGACCGGCGGTTTTGTTCGGTGATCGGGTCGGGTGTCATCGTCTGCGCTCAATAATAATGAGTGTCTTCGTCTTCATCAACGCCAAAAAACCGTAGCCATTCCTCAATTTCGGCCTTGCTCAGCGGGCGATCAGCGCGTTTATCGCGGGCATTGACGCGCGGCTGATCAAGCGCTTGTAAGCGGCGGGCAAACTCTTGCGCCGAGATGACCGGAATACCGCGCGCTTGCGCTTCACCGACGATGGCCCGGTCTGAAGAAACGACCAACCACTCTTCTCGCCGGCGAATAGCCCGAATCTGCCGGATAAGTTCGTGATCGGCGGTTTGCGGCGGTTTGGCAAAGCGCGTTTCAACTCCGTAGCCGTTCAGATTCTGCGGGTGGCCATACACGCCACCGTCGAAGACGACCACAATCTTACGGCCACGCTTGCGTGCAGCGTAACGGCGAAGTTTGGCAACCAACTTCGCCTCGTCGTCAGGATCGCTCAATTCGATGTCAGGCATCTGGCCGATTAAGTTGTGGCCGTCGATTAAAATAGGCATGTCTCTATTGTACCTGATGTATGGCTTGCGCTGCCGGTGTTCTCTTGCGGGCCCGTTTGTCATTGCGAGGGAGTGGCGGCGTCCAGCAGCGCTGGCACCGTCTGCCCGAAGCAAGCCCCTGCTTCAGCGCGAACGAACGCTGAGCGGGTTACTCCCGCCCTCGCGGGAGATTGCTTCGCTTCGCTCGCAATGACACGCGGAAAGCGGGAGATTGCTTCGCTTCGCGCGGGCATCACACGTGATGCCCCTACCCTCGGCTCGCAATGACAAGCGGAGCGCGACAGCGTGTAATGACAAGGAGCTGCCACCATGCTGCCTCACCAGAACGCATATCTCGTCGCGCCGCGCTTCCTTGCCGGCGAGTATCCTGCTCCCACCGCGACTGATGCCGCTCGCCTTGAACAGTACATCGCGGTTGGCGTCTCGTGTTTTATCGATCTGACGGTTCCGGGAGAGGTATGGGACTACACGGTTGCGCTGCCCTCTCCGATACAACATCTCCGCTTTCCTATCTCCGATTTTGGCCTGCCGGCGTCGCCAGCCGTAATGAACGCGATTCTCGACGCGGTCGACCAAGCGCGAGATGGTGGCCAGACCGTCTATCTCCACTGTCGCGGCGGAATTGGCCGCACTGGCACGGTAGTGGGGTGCTGGTTGGTGCGCCACGGCCATACCGGCGATTCGGCGTTGGCAACACTGGCGCGCCTGTGGCAAACCGTTGCCAAAGCCGCCGTTCATCCCCATAGCCCAGAGACGCCGGCGCAAGTCGCGTATGTGCGAAACTGGGCAACGTTGCAACACTCACTGCCGGCAGAGCGTCGGATGCAGTGAAGGACACAACGCGAGGGGGAATGAACATGCGTACAACTGATCCGCCGATCGGGCCAGAACGTCCGGTTGAGCGCCAAATGGGCCGGCGATTGCTGGGGATTGCCCTGATCCTCGGCGGGCTAGGCTGGTTGTTGTTTGAACTGTTGAGCCGGGGCACGGTTGCTGGGATTGATCTGAATCTTGCCCGTTCTGATAGCGCGCAAACTATTCCGGCGCAATTCTTCACCGTGGCGCGGGTTGAAGTGAGCGGCGTGAACGATCAGGTCATCGTGAATGGTACAACCGGCGAAGAAGTGATCGTCAGCGGTTCGCGGTTGGGGTTTGGCTGGGCAGCGAATGCGGCTGCCGATGCCGCTGCCCAAATCGATGTGCATATCGAGCAACGCGGCGATACCCTTTACGTCAATGTCAACCACCAGCCATGGGCGCCGTGGAGCTTTGGCCGCAACCCGTATGCGCGTCTTGAACTGAATTTGCCGCCTGATGTGACGTTCAACATTTCACTGGTATCGGGTGATGTGACGCTGCGCCAGACCGTAGCGAGCGGAACCATCAGCACGATCAGCGGTGATGTTGTCGCCGACGGTGCGCGCGGCCAACTGACTATCAATACGACGAGCGGCGATCTTGATCTGCGCGATTATCGCGGTTCGTTGCGGGTGACGACAGTGAGCGGCGATCTCACTGCGTTTGGACAGCTTGATGAGGTGATCGCGCAGACGACCGGCGGTGATGTGAAGCTGCGCGGCGAGCTGGGCACAATCCAGATCACGACCGTCTCCGGCGATGTCGAGATCGATACCGCCGAGGCGGTACGGTTGGCGGTTGAGACAACGAACGGCAAGGTTTCGTTTACTGGCCGGCTGGCAAGCGGGCCGCAACGGTTGTCAACCATTTCCGGCGACATGGCGATCACGCTCCTTGCGCCGGTCAATGCCAATCTCTCGTTTGCCACGGTGAGCGGGCGGATCGATGTGCCCGATCAATTAGCCGTGCAAGCGTTCAACCGGCGTTCGTTAACGGCGACCATCGGCGAGGGCGGGGCAGCGTTGAACGCGACTTCAACGTCGGGCAATATCATCTTGCGGTTACGTTAGCCCTAATAAGTGCTATCTACGCTTGGATGGAGTGCAGCAGCAAAGCTGCTGCACGTCACGAACGTGTGATGAGCATGATTCGGTGCGGCTCAGATGCCGCGCTGCTATAGAGAGCGGTAGCGCAACCGTTGCTCGGATATACCTTTATGGAGTGCGGCAGTGAAGCTGCC
>JAUQOZ010000060.1:0-5728 GCA_030550625.1 Chloroflexota bacterium
CGGGCGAGGGGCGCTGCTGCCTGCCGCGCCAGCCATGGCTGTGCCGCCACCGAGCGACTCCCCCTCGGCGTCCTCCGCGCCCTCTGCAGCCCCCCTCCCCCAGCGGGGGAGGGGTAGGGGGTGGGGGCCATCAGCCCGCGCAGCGAAGCACTGCTGCCGTGCGGCGCTGGGGGGAGGGGAGGCATTACGTCACAAGGCGCCGCACGGCCCTAGTCTTCGCCGGGGGCGCCGGACATAACGACGACTAACGGGCGCATACGGGCAACCGGGCGGATCAAACCGGCGGCGATTTGCACTTCCATGACTGATTCAATGTCTTTGTAGGCCAAGGGCGACTCATCAACGGCCAAACCGCGCACCAACACCCCCGCCTCACGCACAACCGCCGCCGCCATAGCCGGTGTGATTGTTCGTCGCGCTTCCGAACGGCTAAAGCGCCGTCCAGCGCCGTGCGCCGCGCTGGCGAGCGTCGCTTTATCGCCCAACCCTTCCACAATGTAACTCGCCGTCGCCATCGAACCGGGGATAATCCCCAGCACCCCAGCTTCGGCGGGTGTAGCGCCCTTGCGGTGAATCACCAGACCATTCCGTTCTTCCCACGCAAAGTTGTGATGGTTCTCGATCACCCGCTCGACAGCCACCCCAAACGCTTTAGCAAACCGGGCATGGATCACTTCATGGTTAGCGCGAGCAAAATCGCCGGCCAACCGCATTGATAACAGATACTCTTGCCCAGCTTCCGACTCGGTACTGAGCCAACCATACGTGCGCGGGATTCCCTTCGCGATCGCTGCCGTCTCGCGGTCGGCCAATTCAGCATAGTAGTTAGCAATTTTCGCGCCGACGCCACGGCTCCCACTGTGGGTCAACAAGCCAACAAACGGTTTGCCGGTATCGAGCCACTCGCCAACCACAATCTCAGCAAAATGGTTGCCGCCGCCTGAGGTGCCAATTTGCAATTTCGCCAACTCATGCAGCTCGCGCAACAGTTTGGTCGCTCGCCAGCGCGGATCGGAAAGGATCGGGTGAGTCGCCACCGGCTTCTTGGGTGAACCGATCCCAAACACCGTCACCTTGGTGATGGTATCGAGCAAGTGCTGCCGTTCACGCTGCGCATCGTCTGGCGTCATCTCAGCAAAGATTGAGAGGTGCATGCGACAGCCGATATCAACTCCAACCTGATACGGAGCTACTGCACGGTCATACGCGATGACCCCGCCGACCGGCAGCGCATACCCTTGATGGGCATCGGGCATCAACGCACCGCGGATCGCCGGCGGCAAGCGCAAGGCGGTGCGAATCTGCTCGATGGCTCCCGGTTCGACAAGATGCTCGCCGATAATCTTCAGCGGCTGCGGCTGATCGCGCAACCGTAGCGCCGCCGGCGGGACGCCGTAGCGAGCGGCAACCTCTTGCCGCACGGCTGCCGGTTCCATCCCGTCGCGCAACATCTGGTTGGCTGCGCGGCAGATCTGGCGAAAGGCCGGATGATCGGCATAATCGGCTAGCAGTTGGGCCGCTTTCATCAATCTCACCTCCTTTCTCGTTCCCGTTTCTCGCCAAAGACACTCAGTGCGGCAGCGTTGCTGCCGCACTGAGCGAGAAGGTTATGAGCCAACGCCAATCCAATTATACGCCAATCATCGCCCGATCACCATTGCGCTGGCGCAGCGCAAACGCAATCCCCTCTTGCAAGTTGGGCTTGGCGATCATACTGGCCAATTCAGCGCCAATATGCACCAACGTCTGCGCCACTTCGGGGCCGATCCCGGTAATCACCACCTGCGCGCCGAGCAACCGCGCCGCCTGCGCCGCCCGCATCAGCGCGCCGGCCACCTGCGTATCCACCACCCGCACACCGGTAATATCAAGGATCGCGATCCGCGCCCGGTAGCGCGCCACCCCTTCCAGTAATGTCTCCATAATTTGCCCAGCGCGATTGCTGTCGATGGTACCGATAATCGGCATCGCCACTACCTGATCGGCAATCGGCAACAGCGGCGTGCTCAGTTCGCGCAACATCGCCTGCTGCGCCTCGATCACCTGCTCTTGCATGCGGCGGCGTTCTTCTTCAAACCGCAATTGCTCGCTGATGTCGCGGTTAATGGTGGCAAAGCCGATAAGTTGGCCGCTTTCGTTAAAGACCGCCAACCCAGCCGCATTCATAGAGATCGTTGTGCCATCCCGGCGTAAATAATCAAGTGATATGTTCGCTTTACCGCCAGCCAACGCAAGCTGGATCAACTCTGGCATCTGCTGCAACGTTTGGGGCGGCACAATAGCTTGCGCCGGCATCCCAACCAGTGATTGGTAGCCCAACATGGCGTTCATTGCTGCATTGGCGTATGTAATCACTTGATTGGTATCAGCGACAATAATCCCATCCGGCGCATTATCAACTAACGCTTTAAAGGTGCGCAACTCATTGGCCTGCCGCCGCGCTTCGGTGATATCTTCATACATCGCCAGCACACCGATCACCTCGCCATCGCGCACAAGCGGCAATTTGTTGGTGCGGAGCCAAATTTGCGTCCCATCGGCACGGGTCAACGGCTCTTCAATATTCAACTTTGGCCCGTGTTCCATCACCGCCAGATCGTCGGCCCGGTACAAAGGCGCCTGCTCAACCCACGGCATATCAGTGTCAGCCTTGCCAATGAGGTCAGCGAGGCTAGCAATGCCAGCATCTTCAAGCAAACGCCGGTTAGCGCCCAAATAGCGCGAATCACGATCCTTCCAGAAGATAGCCTGTGGCAGACTGTCAATCACCAATTGCAACATCGCCCGGCTCTCTTCCGCCTCGCGCCGCGCCTGCTCGACCGGCCCCACGTCATACGCAGTGGCCGATGCGCCAATATAATTCCCCTCGGCATCATACCGCAACGCCACCGTCCATAGCCCGTGAAATTCACTGCCCAGCGGCGATTGCACCCGGCATTGAAACATGAGACTCGGCGAACGTGATTGGATAGCTGCAAGAAATTCCTGTTGCGCCCGCGCGCGATCTTCCGCCGAGAGGAAATTTACTAGCACCCGACCTTCCCAGTGATCACGCGAGGTCTGAAAAACGCGCTCAGCAGCCGGGTTGAGATAGCGGATCGTTCCGTCGGCATTGAGATCGACTACCAAGACATTCGCAGTCTCAATCAGGTTTTGCCAGTGCGCGAGCTGTGCTTGCAGGGCGGCGACTTGCGCGCGTAAGTGTTCGACGTCGCCAGCGGAAGAAGGGGGAAGGTTGTCGGCCATATCAATCCTTGGTACTGAATCGGCTGAACGGTGCAATCGTCGCGATAAAAATCAAGCATAGTATATCCAACAATATTCTTTTAGACAAGCGATATAGTTGTCAAAAAACGGTTAAAATCAAAAAAATATGTATAGAATGAGCATTATGAATAGTTACACATATTTACCAAAGTTTTAGTTTCATCGATTATTTCCCACTGTATATCGTAGAGACGTTGCCCGGCAACGTCTCTACGATCCATCACGCAGTATCTCGTTGCGGCGCTTCACCGCACCGGCGTCAGCCAAACAAATTGGTACGGTTGCAAGACCAGCGTTTCGTTGGCCGAAATCGCGCGCTCTGCTACCACATCGAACAGCTCGACGCCGGGGCCGTACATGCGTAACAGATTGCCAGCTATCGTTTGCGGGTATTCCGAGAAGTTGGCTAACACTAAAACCCGCTGCGATCCCGCTTGCCGCACATAGGCCAGCACGTGGCGGTTGTCGCTGCGCACGACATCCATCGCACCGTCGCGCAAAGCGGGCAACGACGTACGCAACCGGATCAATCGTACCAGTTCGCCAAAGATGCGACCGGGGACTGTGGCTGGATCATGGCGCTGATCCATCGCAGCCTGATTGCGCGCAGGCCGGTGAACCCAACGGCTATCGCCGGCTTTAGCCGGATCGGTCACATAGCTGTAGTCGTTAACCGTCCCCACTTCATCGCCGAGATAGAGCAGCGGAATGCCGCCGATGCTCAAGATGACGCTATGCAAGAGCACGATCCGCCGGATCGCGGTATCGATCATCTGCGGATCACCACTGCCCAACGCCTGTTCCAATCCGGCCAACGAGGCGAGCGTGCCCGACACCCGCGCATCGCCAGTGTCGGGATTTTCTTGAAACGGCAGGCCGCGGGCAAACGAACCGGCGAAGCGGCCGGTATAGAAGGCATTGAGAAACTGGCGATGGCCCCACGGATCAATCCCGACTGCGCGCGCATCATTGTCATCAAACGTCCAGCCGATGTCGTCGTGCGAGCGCAGATAGTTGATCCACGCGCACCCCGCCGGCAGGCGGAAGCGATGGCTGAGTGAATGGGCCAGCAACTTGACCTCGCGCGTCGCTAATGATTCCCAGAGCAACGCCATCAACAGCGGGTTATACGAAAGCTGGCACTCGTGCGGGCTAATGTAGCTCAACACGTCGTCAGGATGGACAATCGCCTCTGATTTGAAGAGCAGCGCCGGCGCGGCCACTCTGGCAATGGCATTGAAAGCCTGAATAATCCGGTGCGCTTCCGGTTGGTTCTCGCAGTTGGTTCCTAAGCGCTTCCAAATGAACGGCACCGCATCGAGCCGCAGTACCGCCACCCCCAAATTGGCAAGGAACAGCATCTCGGCGGCCATCGCTCGAAACACCGCCGGGTTGGCGTAATTGAGATCCCACTGAAAACTGTTGAAGGTTGTCCACACCCAGCGCTGCATATCGGGCCGCCACGTGAAGCTGCCACGGCGCACGGTGGGGAAGATTTCGCGCAGCGTGCGCTCGTAAGCATCGGGCATCGTGCGATCGGGGAAGAGGAAATAGAACTCCTGATAATCAGGATCGCCGGCCTGCGCCCGCCGCGCCCATTCGTGTTCGTCAGAGGTGTGGTTAAAGACAAAATCCAGCACCAGACTAATCCCGGCGCTATCGAGCTCACGGGCTAATGCGGCTAACTCTTCAGTTGTGCCGATCCGCGGATTCACTTCGCGGTAGCTGCTCACCGCGTAGCCGCCGTCATTGTTTCCTTCCGGCGCGGCAAACAGCGGCATGAGGTGCAGGTAGGTCAAACCCAACTCGTTGAAATAGGGGATAAATTCGCGCAGCCGGTTCAGCGTGCCGCAAAAGCGATCGACATAGAGCACGCCGCCCATCATGCGTTCGGACTGAAACCACTCGCTATCGGCTTCACGCACAGCATCGCGCTGCTTGAGCCAGAGTGGCCGCTCACTCCAACTCTGCGCCATCGCGATCAGCAGTTGTTCGAGATGATAAAAGAAGTCGTATTGGCTGCCGTACAAGCCAAGCAACAACTCAAACAGACGCGGCCATTCCCGGCGCAGCCGCTGTTCGAATGCGGCCCAATCAGCGGCGTTGCCCCCAGCAGCCGCAAACGCCTGCTCGACTCGCGGCAGCAACCGGGCCAACGACCGCGCCGCTTCGCGTGGTATCCGTTCCCACTCATGCATACGCAAACCTCACCACTCCACTGCCCGCTCTGGCAGTTGTTTCCGGCGCAAGTATCGCCGAAAATGGTGAAACTGGCAATGGCAACCGGCGTTCCGGCGCGGTTGTTACGCGCCGCCGCAGAGCGAGCAAAGGCGCAAAGCCCGCAGAGGACGCAAAGGGTATTGGGGCTTACCGTGCCCACCTCCCTTGTGCCCCCACCCCTACGCCCCTCCCCCGCTGGGCGAGGGGAAAACGACTCCCGCCCCCGGAGGGGGAGGGCTGG
>JAUQOZ010000060.1:5738-10325 GCA_030550625.1 Chloroflexota bacterium
CATATATTCCGCTAAAGCAGGGGATTGCTTCGGGGGCTGGGCACCCCGCTGCGCGGGGTTGCCCCACCCCCTCGCAATGACAAACGACCCCCTGTCATTGCGCGCCGCCGCAGGCGGCGAAGCAATTCCCCACGAGCACGGGAGCGAATCCCCTCAGCCATATATTCCGCTAAAGCAGGGGATTGCTTCGGGGGCTGGGCACCCCGCTGCGCGGGGTTGCCCCACCCCCTCGCAATGACAGGCTGATCATCACGCACGGCGGCAACACCTACACCGCTTCATGGTAAGATAAGGCGCTATGGAAACGACAACTACGCCACCCAACCTATTTCGCCGTTTCGTTCCAGCCTTGGCGCTCGGCATCGCACTGCTGGCTGCACTCGAATGGGGTCTGCCCGCTGCCGGCATCCCGGCGTACCTGTTGCCGCCACCCTCGCGGGTGGTCGCTGCCGCCCTCCAACCCGAAGTGCGGTTGCTCGACCATACCCTCGCCACTGCTAGCGCTGCTCTGCTCGGACTAGCAGTTGGCACCCTGATCGCCTTCACCCTTGCCATCGCCTTCCTCTTCGTGCGCCCGCTCGAAGATGCTCTCTACCCGTGGGTCTTGCTCGGCCAAAGTTTGCCCTCAGTCGCCTTGGCGCCACTGCTTACCATCTGGCTGGGCAGTGGTCTGGCCCCCCGCGCAGCGATGGCTGCCCTCTTCGCCAGCTTTCCCCTGCTCATCGCCACTATCAGCGGCCTCCGCCGGCCCGCTCCTGAACAACTGGCGATGATGCAAGCGTATGGCGCGTCACAGTGGCAAATCCTGCGCATGCTACGCCTGCCGGCGGCGCTGCCGTTTATTTTCAGCGGGATGCGCGTCGCCGGCGCGTTAGCCGTGATCGGCGCCTTAGTCAGCGAACTCTCTGGCGCCGGACGGGGCCTTGGCTACTTGATCACCACCGCAACCTACCGGCTGGCGACTGACCGGGCCTTTGCCGCTGTCGCTGCCGCCGCCGGCTTGGCGCTGGCCCTCCATGGCCTCTTTCTGCTGCTCGAACGCACGATTGTCTATTGGGAACGAGAACGGTGATCACGGCGTAGGATTATCTGATGGAGTGAGGATTTGTTATGTCACACCGTCATCTCTTGTTGTTGGCATTAAATGTACTACTTGTGATCGTAACTGGCTGTGCTAGCTCGAATCCAGCCAGTAACACTCCTACTGCTTCAGACAAACCCGAAGTCACCGAGGTATCAATGCGCCTGCAATGGCTGCCCCAATTCCAATTTGCCGGCTATCTGGTGGCCGAAGCACGCGGGTATTACCGCGACGCTGGGCTGAATGTGACGATTCTTCCCGGCGGGCCTGACGCCGTGCCGTTGCCGCTAGTCGCTACCGGCGCTAACACGTTTGGCAGCACTGGCGCTGATACGGTCTTGATCAGTCGCGAACAAGGGATCGAGGTGGTCGCGCTAGCAACGTGGTTCCAAGCCAGCCCGGTCGCGTTTATGGTGCATCGCGACAGCGGCATCCGTTCGCCGCAAGACTTTGCCGGACGGCGGGTGGCGATGTTCTACGGCGACAACGTTGAGACTGAATACCGGGCGCTGCTGGCCGCCACCGGCGTTGATCCGGCCAGCATTACCGAGATTCCCGGCGACTACAGCCTTGCCCCCTTCCTTGAGCGGCGGGCCGATGTCTGGCCGGTCTACGCCACCGACCAACCTTACACCGCCCGCGCCGCCGGCGCCGAGATCGATCTGATTGTTGCCCGCGATTACGGCGTTGAGCTAATGGGTGACGTGCTCTTCACCACGGCTGAATTCGCCCGTAAGAACCCCAACACGGTGCGCGCGTTCGTGCAAGCAACCCTGCGTGGCTGGCAAGATGCGCTCACCGATCCAGCGGCGGCGATTGATATTATTCTCGCCCGCAGTCCTGATTTCGATCGCGGCCATCTTGAGTTTGAAGCAACGGAAACGATAAAATTGCTGCGCTACGGCATTGGCGCAACGTGTGTAGGGGCCAGCGATCGACAGGCATGGGCCAAAGAGGCCGAATTGCTGCGATCGCTCGGCGTGCTAAAAACCGCCCTTGATCCGGCGACAGTATTATTGACCGATGCGGTTGACGATTATTACCGCGCGCGCGGCATTGAATGCCGGCGGTGAATAGGAACGGGGACGCACTGCCGTGCGTCCCCGCGGTTGTTCATCACACTACGGCGCCAACTGTTCCAATTGGCTGACTAATTCGGCAAACGTATCCATCGCGGCCTGAATCGGCGCCGGCGAGGTCATATCAACCCCGGCATCGCGCAGCAAATCGATCGACGACCGCGACGAACCGCTGCGCAAGAAGCGCAAGTAGCGATCGATCGCTGGCTGGCCCTCATTGATAATCTGCCGGCTGAGTGCCAACGCTGCCGAGAGGCCGGTTGCGTACTGGTAGACGTAGAACCGGTAGTAGAAATGCGGGATGCGCATCCACTCGTAGGCCAGCTCGTCGTCGATCACTAATGCGGGGCCGTGATAGCGCGCTACCAACTCGCGGTAATGCTGGCTGAGCGCATCAGCCGTCAGCGGATGGCCACGCTCGGCCTGCTCGTGCATCCACAGCTCGAAAGCGGCAAACATCGTCTGGCGGAAAATGGTGCCGCGAATCTCTTCGATCTGCTGGGCCAGCAACCGCCGCCGCAACGCCTCATCAGCGCCGCTTTGCAGCATATAATGCGTCAGCAACGCCTCATTCAGCGTCGAAGCCACTTCGGCGACAAAGATGGTGTATTCCCCATACACAAATGGCTGCGTGGATCGAGTAAAGTACGAATGGAGCGAGTGGCCCAATTCGTGGGCGAGGGTAAAGACATCGCGCAGCCGGTCTTGGTAGTTGAGCAAGATATAGGGCGGCGTGCCATACGAACCGCCGCTGTAGGCTCCGCTCCGCTTGCCCACATTCTCGTAGACATCGATCCAGCGCCGGGTAAACATCTGCTCAAGCGCCGCACCATACTCATCACCCAACGGGCGGAAGGCCGCTCGCATCAGATCGCACGCCTCACGGTAAGGGATGGTCATTTCCACATCAGGCACTGGCTGCACATAGAGATCATAGAAATGCAGCTCATCCAACCCCATCAGCCGCCGCCGCACCTCCAGATAGTGATGGAAGCGCGGCAGATTGGCTTCGACAGTTGCGATCAAGTTATGGTACACCTCGACCGGAATCTCATTCGGGGCCAGCGCCGCCTCTAGCGCCGAGCCGTAATTGCGCAACCGGGCCTCGATCACGTGCGAGCGGATCGCCGCGCCGAGCGTAGTGGCAATCGTGTTGCGGAAGGGCAAAAACGCGCTGTAGTACCCCTTAAACGCATCGCGCCGCACCCGCCGGTCGGGGCTTTCGAGCAAGCGGCCATAACGCGCATGCGATAACTTCACCGGTTGGCCCTGCTCATCCTCAATCGTCGGAAACTGCAAGTCCGAGTCGGTCAGCATCGAGAAGGTTGCATAGGGAGCGCGGACAATATCGCTAAACGCCGCCATCACCTGCTCAACCTCCGCCGAGCGAATATGCGCGCGTTGGCGGTTCAACTTCTCTAACGCATAGCGATACACTTGCAGGCCGGGGGTAGCCGCCAACCACTCGTCCAACGTTTCAGCCGGGATCGTCAAAATCTCTGGCTCGATAAACGCCAGCACCGCTTGCATCCGAGCCGCAAAACTGCTCGCCCGCTCGGCCAACCCCTGCCCCACCGGATCGGTGCCGTCGCTATCCTTACGATGCAGCGCATAAATATACAACGCATACAACCGGCGCGCCACCTCATCGCGCAGATTCAGCGCCGCCAGCAACTGCGCCGGCCCCTGCGCCAGCGTCCCTTGCAAGGCGGCCAGCTCTTGCGCGCGCGCCTCAACCGCGCTGAGTTCCTGTTCCCACGCGGGGACATCGGCAAAAATTTGAGATAGATCCCACGTATATTCGACCGGTATTTCGGCCCGTGTGGGGACTTGGTTTGCAGTAAGGGTCATGGTTATTCCTTTCGTTATGGACACAACGCTGTGCCGCTACAGTCACCCTGTTCGCCATTATACCTGACTCGGCAAGGGATTGCGTGGAGGAGCCATCCGCAAAGGAGGCAGAGACGCAAAGATTCTCAACGCAAAGCCGCAGAGCACGCAAAGCTTTTGGGGATGGCGATCATCCTCTGCAAGCCTCTGCGCCCTCAGCGGGAAACTTCACGCGCCCCTCCACCGCTGGGGGAGGGGCCGGGGGTGGGGGCGTTAACGCCACGCCGCAAAGCCAGCAAAGGCGCAGAGATTCTTAACGCAAAGGCGCAAAGCACGCCAAGATACCGCAGAGGGCGCAAAGGTTTTTTGGGATGGGGAGAGGAAGACAGGACGTATCCTTCCTCCTGCCTCTTCCCTACTTCCTATCTCCCTCCTCCTGCCCTCACCCCCTCCCCCTCTCCCACGTCGTGGGAGAGGAGCGCTGCCCTATTCCGCTGGAGCTATGTCTGTGCCGCTGAGCCAGCCGCTCCCCCTCTCCTCCCGTCAGGGGGGAGAGGGGGCCGGGGGGTGAGGGCCGCATTCACACCAACTACCGCA
>JAUQOZ010000333.1 GCA_030550625.1 Chloroflexota bacterium
AGCTACGTGATCTGAGCGGTGACATTATCACGCTAAGCACTCCTTTCACGATTGATGAAGAAGTCGACGTTTTGATAAACGTATTATGGCCGGAACAGGCGATGAACGGCTACACGAACCAAGATAGTTTGGTGGTACAGGTCATCGATCAGCAGGACTGTTCTGGGCTTCAGCGGGGGCGTCTGTCGATTGGCGGGATGTCCCACAATCTGATCATCACGCCACCCGATCAGACGGCGCCATTTTATGCCTACCAAATCCCGCTGCAAGAAGGAGAAATGCGAGTCCAGTTTTTCATCCAAGATAAGATGCGCAATACCTCCTTTCAAGACTTTACCCTTGTGCGCGATGTCACCCCGCCAACATTGGCAAATACGCGGGCAGCGATTCAAAGGATGGTCCAGCCTGCCCAGCTTACCATTACCGGCGAGTTCAGCGATGTTTATGCACCATTGCCATGGGCTATCGAATGGCAATTTCTCAACAGTGATGGAGCGGTTATTGGTGATCCGGTCTTCCATACCCTGAATGCAGAAGAGGTTCAATCAACCGGATCAGCGTTTCTGATGGCAGAGAGTAATCCCTTTCAGATCAATGTTAGCGTAGGAGCGATCCCTGATCAGGCTGCGGCATTGCACGTCAAATTGTTTGATCGCGCCGGTAACAGCCAAGCTATTGCGCCTGTCCAGCTCACGACAGTTGCGCAAACCTACAGCATTTACCTACCTCTAATTGATCGCTAAATAGCCGGTCGAGACTTCGATGCAGCCTTCGCCGGGTGGCGCATAACGCGCCGCCTAGGGTGAAGGCGTGCTCAAAACCGATGACGGAGGTGCATGACGTATGTACCCTGCCACCTACCACCTGCAACGCTGGTTCATTGCTCTGGCAATCATCTTTCTCGTGACTCTCATCCTGCCGTTGCCGCCGTCGCCAATTACCGCTCAGACCAGCAATGCCGGTTTTGCTAGCGCGGTAGCCTGTTTAGACGGCGATCTTTCGTTAGCAACCACCTGTTTTGCCGATACCATCGCTGCACCCGTCCCTGCCAATGACCCGGCGCTTGTGCGCGTCACCTTGAGCGGGGTGAAACAAGCGCTGGCGCCAATTGGAACAACGACCGGCGGAACAAAGCGCCGGATAGCTGTCAATAGTGGGATCGGATCAGTGTATGGTCTCGCCTACGATGATGGGGCAATCAGCGGGGTGCGACGATTGTTTGCAGCCGCATTTACCCGTCGCTTTACGAGTTTTGGCCCGTTGGGGCCGGGAGGAGTGTATGAGTACTGGTTTGATGATGGGCAATGGCATTCATCGTTTACCGTTCCTGACGCGGGTAATGACCGATCAGATGGCGATACGGATGACGATGATATTTTGCATGATGTAGGCCAGACCGGTTTAGGCGATATGGAGATTAGCCCCGATGGCACAACCTTATATATCGTCAATATCGCCGCGCGCCGGATCGAGCGCTACGATATTTCACAGGCTCTGCCAATACGACTAGATCCCATTGCGATTCCGTTGCAAACCGTCTCTGCTAATATTCCAACCCAACAATTCCTTCGCCCCTTTGCGATCGAGTTTGCTCCTCTTCTGCAGCAAGACGAAACACCACGATTATTCGTGGGTCTTACCAATATCAATGCACCATCTGCGCATGTTTTAGAGTGGAATGTGGCTACTGGCATGTGGCACCAAGTTCTCATCCAGTCACTCACATCCGCAGGTCTCAACAGCCGCTTGAGCGGAACGTTGTTCGAGCAAGAGCTTAAGCGACTTTATCCTGATGCAACTTTCCAAGGATGGTACCCATGGAGTAATGATTTTTCACGTATGTTCCCGATTCATAGCAATAGCCACATCTATTATCCACAACCATTTTTGGTTGATATAGAGTTTAGTCCTGATGGGCAAGCGATGCGACTTGGTTTTCGCGATCGAACTGGCGATATTACGTTTTTCAATAATCCACCACCGAGACAATTTATTGCGATTAGTCAAGGCGATACGCTCAGTTATCGTCTCATCAACAATCAATGGCAGCTTGAACTCAACGATCGTCCATACGATCATGTGAAAGAGTCTGATCCGAACTTCTTATTCCGTGCCCATTCTACGGATTGGGTTAACGACAACCGAGTAGTGTTTGACAACGCTCCGCCTCCTCATGTGGAAAACCACATGGGTGGGATTGTGAGTATACCCGCACCATCAGGAGAACTCGTCGTCGCGACCAGTCTTTTTGGCACTGGATCGTCTGGTCTGGGGATTTACCATCTGCCTGAACGAAATCGGCAAGCTTCACTGACGCTGATTCCGTCGGGTACAAGTAAAGCACCCGGCCTCGGTGATCTCGAACTGCTCTGTACCTATGCCTTTGTGAGCGGCCAGCTTTGGCACGATGTGAACGGCAATGGCGTGCGCGAGGCGGGTGAAGCATCGCTAAACGGGATTCGCCTTGAAGTGGTTGATCCTGCGCGTTCGACGGTATTGGGGCAGGTGGTAACAGCGGCTGATGGTAGCTATACCGTTGCCGTGCCGCCCAATCGCGCGCTGCACCTGCGCGTGGCGCTTAGCGAATTTGCCGCTGGCCGTCCGTTAGCCGGCATGGTCTACGCGCCAGTGAATGTTGGCGCTGATGACAGCCGCGATAGTGATGCCCATCCGATTTTTGGCGTGGTTGAGTTTGCTGGCCGGCATGCTGGTAGCGGTATCACTGGCGTTGCACTACCGTTGCCATTGCGTGAAGAGACGGTTCGTCACGTCGATATCGGCCTGACCCGCCAATTTCAACCGGCGACGATCGGTGATCGGGTATGGCACGATCTCAACCGCAATGGCGTGCAAGACAATAACGAACCCGGTGTCGCCGGCGTGTCGTTGCGGCTCGAACGTTTGTCCGGTTCGGCGCCTGCGGTGCATGTGTACCCGCGCACTGTGGTGAGTGATCAGCAGGGGCGCTATGCCTTCGCCAATCTCGAACCCGGCCAGTATCGAGTGGTCGTAGCAGACACGCAAGGGTATGCCTTGGCGCCATCCGGTCGTGGCGGCAATTCCCAGCGTGATAGCGATGTTGATGAACAGACGGGCGCGAGTGCGGTGATTGTTCTCGGCTACGGCGACATCCGGTTTGATATTGATGTTGGGTTAGTGAGCCAACCTCAAACCGATCTTAGCATTGCGCTCAGTGGAACGGCTGAAGCGGTCGTCGGTGATGAGTTGGTTTACACCGTAGCCTACCGCAACGCTGGGAACGTTGCTGCCACCAATGTGACGGTGCGGATGGGGCTGCCATCTGGCGCAACCTTCCTCAGCGCCAGCCGTGCGCCTAGTCAGAGCGGTGCGACGTTGATCTGGCAGTTTGCGCGGCTTGAGCCAAACGTCACTGGTACGATTGCGGTGCGTTTGCGCGCGCCGGCTGCGATTGGCGCTAATCTGAGCCAAACCGTGGCTGCTACTGCAACGATTAGCTCTAATCCGGCTGACTCTAATCCGGCTAACAATAGCGCTAGCCAGCAGACGCGCTTAACCCGCGCTGAACTTAGCATCAGCAAAGAAGCGCCGGCGGCGGTGCTCAGTGGTGATGCGCTGTTTTACACCCTGCGGGTGGTGAATCGCGGCAGCGCTCCGGCAGCTAATGTGATGATCGCCGATCCGTTGCCGGCTCAGGTTGATTTTACAAGCATCTTGCGCGCACCGGCGGGAACATGCCGCTACGAAGGGGCGCAGCATACATTGCGCTGCACGATCAGCAGCATTGCGCCAAATGAAGAAGTTATTGTCAGCGTGCAGACTAAACCGCGATCAACTGCCGCCGACCGGCTTGATAACCGGGCCACCGTCACGACCACGACCGCTGGTGACTCGCCAGCGAATAATACGGCGACGGCGAGCACAGCCCATGTGCGCCCCAACCCAGCGGTCAGTCTCACCTTTGTACCGGCTCCGGCAGCCGCGGGTGAAGCGACCGAGTTAGTGGTTGGCTATCGCAATCTTGGCAATGGGCTGGCCCGTGCTGTGATGGTCACGGTGGATGCGCCGAGCGCAGCGACAATCACCACCTTGCCGCCAATCTGCCAGCGCAATGGCTATCAACTAACCTGTACCCTTGGCGATGTGCTGCCAGCGGCGAGCGGTGAGTTGCGCATTGGTCTCACGCTGCCAGCGACGATCGCGGTCGATCAATTGACGGCGCAGGCCACCATTGCGACGACCACCCCCGAATTGCCCGTGTATCAGGCTGATAACACGGCTAGCGCCACGGTATCGATCGTGCGTCCCAACCCGTTCGTGCAGTTGCGTGCGCCAGCCAGCATTGTCGGGCAGGGCAGCGTGTTTGCCTACACGATTGACTACGGCAACCTGTATCGCCGCCGTCCGGCCCAAACTCGCGCTGCGGCCAACACAGTGCTGGAGTTGGAATTGCCGGCTGATGTGCAACTAGTGGGGGCTAGCCGTCCGCCGACGAGCCAAACCGGTCGCCGATTGCGCTGGGATCTGGGGACGCTGAACCCGCAAGCTGCCGGCAGTATCGAGGTGGTGGTGCAGACGAGCGTGCCTGCCGGCGCGGTCTTACTGGCGACGGCCCGCATCTCAACTACGACGCCAGCAGATGATCCGTCAGATAACGTCGCCTCGCTCACGATCAATGTGGTGCCGCCGCCTTCTACCATCGGTGCAGCGAGTGGCGATCTGCGGGTGGCGATTCGCTCGACGCTTGATCCGGCGGCGAATGACGCGAACCAGACGAATGGCATTTACCTCTCGAATGGCGCGACGATTGCGTGGCCAGCGGGTGAGGTGCTTGATCTGACCCCGCAACTGGCGAACCTGACCTTTGTCGATGAGCCGTTGCCGTGGCCGTATGCCTACCAAGCGCGCGTCGTGGGTTGGAGTTTGGCTGAGGTTGCAGTGGGTGGGCAACGCTTCAATCCGCGCGCTGCTGATAGCCGTGGCCTAGCTGGTTGCCGTCCGGGAGCGCGCCCGCTGCTCACCCCGCAACTGCTGACCGGCTGCATCTATCGCTATCTTGGCGGCCAGAGCCGCGATCAGCTTAGCGCCAGCGTGCTGCGCGAACGTGATCTCGATGATCAGGCTCATCTCTACTGGAGCCGCCCGCCGGCGCCGGCGATGCGCTCTGATGTCTACCTTTACACGGCTGATGTCCAGCTTACCATCCAGATCGAGCTGGAAGTGCAGATCGTCAATCGAGCGCCGGGCAGCATTGGCGGGGTACCGCTGCCGCCAGTCCCGGTCGCCCCACTGCCCAATCCGGCGCGCCAGCTTGTGACCGGCCAGATCGAAATCACTCTGCTGGCGCCGCGCTCACTCGTTGCGCCGGGGAATTAATTGAATCCGTTGCGGCGGGTAACACCGGCGCTGCCCGCCGCTAGAGATCCCTGCTATGACGACTAAACGCCGTCGTAACCGTTCACCACCGGATGGTGATGAGCATAGATGGTTGTTCGTTCAAACAGACTGGCGGGGTGCGGCGAGGCGGGAAGGCAATCGGCGAACCCAACCGCTGCGATCGCAATAGTTAGCGAAAGGAATCGAGTGATGCGACATGCTCGCCAACATGGCCAAACCCTCATCGAGATGGCGCTAGCCTTGCCGATCTTATTGACCTTGGTCGTCGGTCTCTTCTCGGTCGGCCAAATCTTGCTCACGCATTACGCCGTCAGCCAAGCGGCGCGCGCAGCGGCGCATCAGGCCGCGCTAACCGGCGGCAATCGCACCGTTGCCGAAACGGCGGCTCGTCAAGCCTTGGCTGGCAGCCTTGGGATTGAGCCAACCGCGAGCGAAGTAGTGATCTCGTGCCCGCGCCAGCCGTGCCGACGGTATGACCCGATTACGGTCGAGGTTCGGTATCGCGCCGCGCTATGGATGCCGGTCGCCCTGTTGCCCTTCGGCGACGAAATCGTGGTGCGCGCTCGCGCCACTCGCGCCGCCGAACGTGATCAGCAGTAGGAGGCCCGCATGCACTGTCGCCGTTTGGGTCAAGCATTGCCGCTACTGGCATTGATGTTGCCGGTGTTGGTGCTCTTTGTGATGGTGGTGATCGAGTTAGCCAATCTCTGGCTGGCGGTGGCGGTGATGGAAGATGCACTCCAGCAGGCCACCCGCTCGGCGGTGCAGCAGATCGAGTATGCCGCTTTAGCGCGCAATGGGCAGGCGCTGCGTGGCAACCGCACGTGCCAAGCGGTAACGATTCACGCTTCCAGCCAGTGCAAAGCTATCGTTCAGGTGGCTCATCAATTTCTACTCACTAATCTGCAAGCGACGCAATTGACCGGGATTGATCCGGTTTCGCTTGCAGCTACTGCGCGCTGGACAGTCTTACCGCAAGGCGGCGCGTGTGCCGGTGTAGCCAGTCCAACGCCGCTGCTCTGCGCCGAATTGCAACCAACCCTGCGCGGATTGTTCGGCTTGGGCGAAGTGCGTCCTCGCATCCGCGCGGCTGACACCATCGATCGTTTGGGCCAACCGTAATCTCGCAGCGAAAGGAGAACTCGTATGTCCGCTCTTGGCACGCTCAATCAGGCGCTTACCCGTCGCCGCGCTAATCCGCTCCCGGCGATCTTGATCGGTCTCGGTTTGATTGTCACCGCTGTGTTTACCGTTCTAGCCTTTCTGGAAGCTGGCAGCAGCGAACCGGTCGTCATTCTGGCGCGCGATGTCCCCTACGGCCAGCAGCTCAGCGCCGATGATTTGGCGGTGGTGTTGTTGCCGCGCCATCGTCCGGCCCAACTGGCGGGGATCAGTGCGCCATCGCTCGCGGTTGGCCAGTATGCAACTCGCAATCTCGCCGCCAATGATCTGTTGCAACCGTCGATGATCACAGAGCGCCCGCCGGCCCAGCCGGTCTATCCAAATGGTGAGGCCTTGACGCCGGGGATGGTGCCAGTGCCGTTCAGCACCGAAACCATTGGCCCGCTGACCCATCACGATCGAGTCAATATCGGTTTCAATGATCCCAACGGCTCGCCCGATGTGTGCGATCAAGCGCGCAGCGCCGCCGAGGGCCGCGCGCCAACGGTGCAGCCGCCAGCATCGCCTTTGCCGCCGCGTCCGTATGCGTGCCGGCTGCTCAGCGGCGCGCGCGTGCTCTATGTCGATGCTGAAGCGCAAGTAGCCTACCTCGAACTGACGCCGTATCAATCGCATGCGATTTGGGCCTTGCAAGCCGCCGGCTTGCCGCTGTGGGGCGAACGCTACAGCAGCGATGCGCCGATTTTACCTGCGCTCGAGCGGCTTGACATTGGCCAGTTTACGGTGAGCGAATTGACCGCGCCGGTTACACCCGCTGAAACCGATCAGTAGGTATCGGCGAATACAAGGGGGCAATGTGTTGGGATTGCGGCAGCCTGCCGCTACCCGCCCACACCGAGCTGGTGTGGGGGGACGGAGTGGCTGCTCGTCCCGCACAGATGATGGAGTGCAGCCAAACATGACCGAAACACGGAAGGAGTTTCACTGATGCAGAGCGGTTGGGATACCTTGACGCACACGCCGGCTTCTTTGCCAACCACTGGCGCCGCTATCGCCGACGAGTTGCGCATGCTGCTGCGCAGCGGGCGTTTGCGCGATTGCTGGCATCTGCCGCCAGCGGAAGCCTTCGCGCGGCTCGGTTTTGATGGCGCGATTCGGTGGCATGAGGTGGCGTGGTACGGCCCGCTCGAAATCTGGCGCGATCCAGAGCATGCGGTCTCGGACATTCTCTTCAACGGCCCGCCCGATTCGCCTTTCTTTGTTGTCCAACGCGGCATGATGGTCAACACCGGCGTAATCGTCCATCCGGCGTGGATTGAGTGGACGCAACGCCAACTGGTGCAGCGCTGCCATGGCGGTGCTGTTGAGGCGCCAGCGTTTGCCCAAGGCGTGGTGGATGGCTTGCGCTATGCGATCACGAGTCAGCGCGCTTCGCCAGCCGGCCCTAGCCTTTCGATCCGGCTATTGCCTGAACGTTGGCCAACGCTCGATGATCTGGTGCAGAGCAATGTGATCAGCCGCGAGGCGAGCGATCTGTTGCTGGCAGCACTGAACGGCGGCGCGTCGCTACTGATAGCCGGGCCAACGGGTAGCGGCAAGACAACGCTGGCGGCCGCGCTCAGCCAAGCGATCGGGGCGCGGATGCGGCTGGTGGTGATCGAAGATGGCGGCGAGTTGCCGCGGAGCGCGAACAGCTTGCACATCGAAGCGCCGGCTGAAACGGGTGGCTTTAGCCGGGCGGTCACGTTTGCCTTGCGCCAAAAGCCCAACTACATCATCGTTGGCGAGGTGCGCGGTGGCGAAGCAATGGCGATGTTGCAAGCCGCCGCAACCGGTCATCCCGGCTTGGGCACCATCCATGCGGCGACTGTGCAGGGCGCGTTGCGCAATCTGGAGCGGATGGCGTTGATCGGCTTGGCCCACGAGACGACCGGCGCCGGGCAGGCGGCAGCGCAGATTGTGCGCGGTCTGATTACCTCTGATGTGGTGAATCTGTTGGTCGTGCTGATTGGGCGCGCTCCTAACGGGAAGCGCGGCGTGTTAGCCATCGAAGAGGTCTTGCCGCAAGGGGCGCAAGGCCAGAGTGGCGATCCCTTCCCAACCAACCCGCTCTTCCGTTACGACCGCGCCGGCGAACGGTTAGCGCGGGCCGGCTACGTCAATGCCGGGTGGGGAGCGGGACGGTTGTAGCAGCACAGCGCCGCTGTGCCTTTGGCCATAGCGCCGCTGCGCCTTTGGCCATAGCGTTGTTGTGCCTTTGGCCATAGCGTTGCTGTGACCCTACAACCCCCCGCAACGATTGCGGTTGATCAATTCTCAAAAGGAGCAATCCCCATGGAACTTATCATCTTTAGCGCAATCGATGGTTTGCAGGCTGAAGTTGAGCAATTGCGCGATGTAGCGGTGTTAGCGCCATCGCGGATCGATCAGGTGCAACGGTTGCTGGCCGGTTCACGCCCGCCAGATGCCATCTTCCTTGACGATAGTCGCGGGACGCCGCTGGCCGATCTGTGGGATCTGGCCGCTCGCGCCCAACAGGTGGGGACGCGGGTGATGCTGGGGTTGGCCGGCCCGGCGCGGGCAGCGTTGCCCGATGCGTTGGCTGCCGGTTTACCGGCGACTGCTGAACGCAATCCGGCGGCGCTGGCCGATTGGATTGGTGCGCAGATTGGACGGCGGCGCGGGAGCGGGGCGCAACGCTTGCCGGTGATTGCAATTGGCGCTGCGAAAGGCGGTATTGGCAAGACCTTCGCGACCTGTGTGTTGGCCGAAGGGCTGCGCCGGCGCGGGCTTGATGTGCTGGTGTGGGATAGCGACATCTCAAATCCCGGTTTGGTGCCGGCGTTTCGTGTCCCGGCTAGCGCCCCATCGTACCTCCATCTTGTGCAGCGCGGGCCGTCATATTGGAATCCGGCTGGTATCCAGCCCTTCATTTTTCAACCTGAGCACACTCGCGCCAATCAGCACGGGTGGGGCCGGATCGACCTGCTGATCGGCTCGCATGCGGTAGCGCGAGCCGAGAATGATCTGCGCCTGCCCGATTGGCAAGGGCTGTATCAGGGGATTGTGGCGCTGGAAGGGTACGATGTGGTGTTGATTGATACCCCGCCTGACTATCTGCGCCGGCCTTATGCCACCCACGTCTTGCAGGCTGGCGGCAGCGTCGTCTTGCCCACGCCGCCCGGCGCCCGCGAGCGCATGGGTGTCGGTCACATGCTCGAACACTTTACCGAATTGGCTCCAGAACGGCTCGAACGCTGCTCACTGCTCTTTATGGAACCGGAACGCGGCGTGACAGTGACGATCAGTATGGTGGCTGATCTCTTTGCCCGCCGTTACCCGCGGGTGGGCAATCTCGGCGTTTTGCCGCGCGAACCGCGCCTCGCCAGTCTCGCTGACGAACACGATGGTTACGTTTCGATGCTCGACCTTGGCCCGCAGAGCCGGTTTGCCCGCGCTACCTATCAGGTGGTTGAGGCGCTGTGCGCGCATGCTGGTCTGAAGCCGCGGCTGCCGTTGCCGCGGGTTGGTTGGTGGGCGCGGCTGAGCGAGCAGATGTTTGGTCAGCGCGCTACTGCACCGGCACTGCCGTAACGCTGGAGTGGCGTGGTTGACGACGTGTATGCCTAGTATTGCGCAGGGCTACCCCGCAATCACCGGGCGTAAAATCGGTCAATCAGCCAACCGCAATGTTGCCAACGCGGCGCTCATGCGCTTGATGGCCCGTGTTGCCGATCCCTTTCAGATGAGCCTTTCGCTTGCGAGGGGGATTGCTGCGGGCAGGAGGCTCCTAGCATTGCTAGGCG
>JAUQOZ010000230.1 GCA_030550625.1 Chloroflexota bacterium
AGGTGGAGTACTTCCAACCGGCGGCAGATCAGAAGTCGCCGCTGCTCAACCGGCCCCAGAAGCGCCCGTTGCGCGGCGTGCCCGTGCGCCGGCTCGATCACGTCAACTTGCTGGCCTCAGATGTGACGGTCAACAAGAACTTTATGATGGAGCAGTTGGGCTTCCGGTTGCGCGAGCACATTGTGCTGAACAATGGCATTGAGGCCGGCTGCTGGCTGAGCGTGTCGCCGTTGGTGCATGAGGTGGCGCTGATGCGTGATGGCAAAGGGGCGCGCGGGCGGTTGCACCACGTCTGCTACTGGTACGGCTACCCGCAGAACCTCAACGATCTGGCCGATGTCTTCCGCGAGCAGGGCATCTACATCGAGGCTGGCCCCGGCAAGCACGGCATTAGCCAAGCGATGTTTATGTACGTTTATGAACCGGGCGGCAACCGGGTCGAACTGTTTGGCGATCCGGGCTATCTGATCTTCGACCCGGCGTGGAAGCCGATCACGTGGACGGAAGAGACGCTGGCGGCAGGTATTGTTTGGTTCGGCGGCAACTTGCCGGGTGAGTTCTTCCTCTACGGGACGCCGGTGGTGCATGAGCACGAGCCGGCAATGGCAGCGGGGTAGTTTGGCGGTCGTGGCCCTTCAGGTAGGGTCAGGATGCGCCCGGCCCTACCTGAAAAGTTCGAGGGCGGACAGATCGCGCGAGCGTAGTTTGGGATGTGCTGGTTTACCCTCACCCCCTGCCCCTCTCCCGCATTGCGGGTTTAGGGGTAGACAGAACATCTGTCCGGTACCCGGCCCTAAATGGCCGGGCTAGGGTTACGAAGCCCGCTGCGCGGGCTGCTGGCCCTCACCCCCTGCCCCTCTCCCACTGGCGCGGGAGAGGGGGGCGGAGAGCTACGCTTTGAGGCATTGCACAGCAATCAACGGTTGTGTTTGACCAAATATGCTGTCCGCCCCGCAACGCATTGCGGGAGAGGGGAGCGCAGCGCCGAGGGTTGCGGCAGCGCACAGCGATCAACGGTTGTGCTCGAACGCGGATGAAACAGGCCTGTAGATGCTCTTGCGATCTGCACGCTAAACCATAACTAAGGAGGAAGCGATGTTGCAGACTCTGCAAAAGGCCGCGCGGGCGCTCACGCTCTTTACTCCGGCCAACCCGGAATGGAGCGTGGGTGAGATGGCGAAGGCGCTTGAACTGCCTAAATCGAGCGTCTCGGAGCTGCTCAGCAGTCTGGCCGAGCAGGGTCTGCTGCGCCGGGTTGGCACCGGTCGCTACCGGTTGGGTTGGCGGCTGCTTGAGTTGGGGCAGACGCTGCTCAAGACCACCGAGTTCCGTGACGAAGCGCGGGCGGTGATGCAAGAGATGGTAGCGGCGTGGGGTGAAACAATGCATTTGGCCGTGCTCGAAGCGGGGACGGTGGTCTACCTTGAGAAGCTGCGCGGCCAGCAGGGGTTGCAAGTCGAGTTGTCGGGCATTGGGGTGCGGTTGCCGGCTCACTGTTCGGGGGTAGGCAAAGTCTTGCTGGCCCACCAATCATGGAGCGAAGTGTTGCGGGTGGTTGGCGATGAGCAACTCTACCCGTTTACGCCCAATACTATCACCTCGCTTGATGCTTTGGCCGCCGAACTGGCGCGGGTACGGCAGCAGGGCTACGCCTACGATCTAGAAGAAGTATCGATTGGGTTGTGCTGTGTAGCAGCGCCGATCCGCAACTACGAAGGGCAAGTCATCGCCGCAGTCAGTTTTTCGGCGCCGACCCATCGTTTTCGCACCCACCGCGACCAATACACGCGAGCGATTGTTGAGGGCGCGCAGCGCATTTCTGAGCGGCTGGGCTATTATGGAGGAACGTCTGCATGCAAGCCGATAAAGTCAAAGTCGCCATCCTCGGTTCCGGCAATATAGGCGCCGATCTGATGTACAAACTGCTGAGGCAGCCGGGGCCGATGGAATTGGCGCTGGTGGCCGGGATCGATCCGGCATCGGAAGGGTTGGCGCGGGCGCGACAGTTGGGGATTGCGACTAGCGCCAATGGCATTGAAGCCATTCTCGCCGATCCAGAGATTCGGATCGTGTTTGATGCTACTAGCGCCAAAGCGCACGTGCGCCATGCCAAATTGTTGCGTGAGAGCGGGCGAATTGCCATTGACCTGACTCCGGCAGCGCGGGGGCCGTATGTGGTGCCGCCGGTCAATCTGGGTGAGCATCTGCGCGCGGCGAATGTGAACTTGATCACCTGTGGCGGGCAGGCCACCATTCCGCTGGTGTATGCGGTAAGCCGGGTGACGCCGGTGCGCTACGCCGAGATGGTGAGTACGGTTGCAAGCCGCTCGGCGGGGCCGGGCACACGCCAGAATATTGATGAGTTTACCTTTACGACGGCACGCGGGCTAGAGGCGATTGGCGGCGCGCGGGAAGCCAAGGCGATCATTATTCTCAATCCGGCTCATCCGCCGATTTTGATGCGTAACACCATCTATGTGATGCCCGAAGGCGATTTTGATGAAGTTGCCGTTCAAGATTCAGTCGCACAGATGGTTGCCGATGTCCAGCACTATGTTCCCGGCTACCGGCTCAAGAATCTGCCGGTTGTTGAGCGACGGGCGACGCCGTGGGGCGAACGGCCAGTGATCATTATGCTGCTCGAAGTGGAGGGCGCCGGCGACTTCTTGCCACCCTACGCCGGCAATCTCGACATTATGACGGCGGCGGCCCGGCGAGTTGGCGAACTCTTTGCCGCCTATCTACTGAAAACATTGGAGGTGACGGCATGAAAGCGCCGCGCCTAACTGATACCACCTTGCGCGACGGTTCGCACCCGATGCGCCACCAATTCACCCGCGAACAAGTGGCCAGCATTGTGCAGGCGCTTGATCGGGCTGGTGTACCGGTGATTGAGGTCAGCCATGGCGATGGGTTGGCCGGATCGTCGCTGCAATACGGCTTTTCGCACACGTCGGAATTTGATCTGATTGAGACTGCGCGCAGCCACGCCGAACGCGCCAAGATCGCTGCGCTGATGCTGCCGGGCATCGGTACGCGCCAAGAATTGAAAGAAGCGGTCGCGCGCGGGATTCAAGTCGTGCGGATTGCGACCCAATGCACTGAAGCGGATGTTTCCGAACAGCATTTTGGGTTGGCGAAAGAACTGGGCTTAGAGACAGTCGGCTTTCTGATGATGGCTCATATTCGCCCGCCGGAAGTGTTGGCAGAGCAGGCAAAGCTGATGGAGTCGTATGGCGCCGATTGTGTCTATATCGTTGACTCGGCGGGTGCAATGTTGCCGGCTGACGCCGCGGCGCGGGTGCGGGCGCTGAAAGAAGCGCTCTCGGTGCAGGTTGGCTTTCATGCCCACAACAACCTTGGCCTAGGGATCGGCAATACGTTGGCGGCGCTCGAAGCTGGCGCCGACCAGATCGACGGCTGTCTGCGCGGGTTGGGAGCGGGGGCCGGCAATGCCGCTACCGAGCTGTTGGCAGCCGTGCTCGACCGGTTGGGCTTGAATCCCGGCCTCGATGTCTTTGGTTTGATGGACGCCGCCGAATACATCGTCGCGCCGATCATGCCCTTCCAACCCTTCCCTGATCGCGATGCGATCACGATTGGCTATGCCGGTGTCTACTCAACCTTCCTGTTGCACGCCAAACGGGCCGGCGCGCAGTACGGCGTTGATCCGCGTGAGATACTGGTTGAGCTGGGGCGGCGACAGGCAGTGGCCGGACAAGAAGACTGGATCATCGATGTGGCGCTCGATTTGAGCCGGCGGCACGCAGCCAGCGCACGAAAGGAGACGAGCGTATGACCAACCAATCTGCGGCGATGCTAGCCGATCCGGCGCTCGATCCGCGCTTGTTTCGCGCCACGATGGGCTGTTTTGCTACCGGGGTGACAGTCATCACCACTGCCCACAATGAAGTGGTGCATGGTATGACGGCCAATGCCTTTTTGTCGGTCTCGCTTGACCCGCCGCTGGTGCTGGTGTCAATTGGACGAACAGCGAAGATGCATAGTCTGCTGGCGCCCGGCCGGCGTTACGGCGTAAGCAAGCTGAGCGAAGAGCAAGAGCAGCTTAGCCGCCATTTCAGCGGCAAACCGGTAGCCGGTTTGCAGCCGCATTTCGTCTGGCACGCTGGCACGCCGCTGATCGCCGAGGCGTTGGCCCATGTGGTGGCGCGGATTGTTGAGGCCCATCCTGCCGGCGACCATACCCTCTTTATTGGCTTGGTTGAATACCTTGCCTATCGCGATGGGCGGCCGCTGTTGTTCTACCGCGGCCAATACGGCAAGCTAGCGGCTGTGTGACAGAGAATTATTTAGTAGTTCTAAGTATTTGTGAGTAAGACACGGATTGGTTCGGATGGGGCCGTCGTAGGCTTCTGGCTGAAGATAAGGAACGGCGATGGCTGAACAGATCACAACCGGCGCGTATACCACCAACCTCAACCGGCAGGGGCCGCCGGGAGGGCCGGCGATTCTCTTCATTCACGGGTCAGGGCCGGGCGCTAACGGTTGGTCAAATTGGCAACTCGCCTTGCCGGCGCTCGGCGAGCGATGGGATTGTCTTGCGCCCGATTTAGTTGGGTTTGGCGATAGCCAGCATCCCGATCCGCCGCCGCATGACATCCGGCGCTGGATGCGGATGTGGGTCGATCAGATGTTAGCGCTGCTCGATACCCTTGATGTAGCTCAGGTCGATCTTGTTGGCAATTCGATGGGCGGCGCGGTTGCCCTGCATCTGCTGCTCGAAGCGCCGCAGCGGTTCCGGCGAGTGGTGTTGATGGGCGCGATTGGCGCGCCGTGCCGGCTCACGCCGGAACTCGACCGGCTGTGGGGGTTCTACGATGATCCCTCGCCGGCATTGTTGGCCCAAGCGATTCGCTGGTTTGTCTATGACGATGCCTTCGTGCGCGACCGGCTCGACGAGATTGTGCGCATTCGCTATGCGGCAGCGATGCGGGCTGACGTGCGACGGTCATACACGGCAATGTTTCCGGCGCCGCGCCAAACCCATCTCGATGCGCTGATCGTGCCCGATGCCGCACTGCGCCGGATCGAGCAGCCGGTGTTGTTGATCCATGGCCGTGACGATGCGATCGTGCCGGTCGAGACCAGTTACTATCTGCTCAATCGCTTGCCCAACGCCGAATTGCATGTTATCGGACGGTGCAGCCATTGGACGCAGATTGAGCATAGCCAGCGCTTTCACCAATTGGTGCGCGCGTTTTTGAGTGAATAAATGCAAAAGGATTAGCCTCATGCTGCTTTTGCGCATCACGATGCTGGAAGGGCGAAGCGCCGAACAGAAAGCCGAATTGGCCCGCGCGGTATCGGCGGCGGCAGCCGAAGCGTTTGGCGTGCCGCTTGCCGAAGTGAGATTAATCATTCAGGAGGTTCCGCCAACCCACTGGACGGTTGGTGGGGTATCGATGGCTGAATTGCGCCGGAACGAGCCGGCAGGCGACGGGCAGCGGTAAATGTACACGTGCAACGTGGCGGGGAATGAGTATGGAGCTTACTCGTGCTGAAGATAGTTTAGCGACAGCGATTCATCAGGCGCGTATGTCGCGCCAGCCAATAGCGAGTCGCGCCGAAGATTGGGCGGTTAATCTGGCCGGCGCATACCGCATCCAACGAGCGCGCGTGCCTGATGCACACTGTATTGGCTACAAACTCGGCCTGATCAGCCCGGCCAAGCAGCGCCAGATGGGGCTTGACCAACCGATATATGGCCGGATCAGCCGGGCAATGATCCGTGAGCGGGTGATCAACCTGAGCGACTTTGTACAGCCTCGGCTCGAACCAGAGCTGGCTGTGGTGTTGCGCAGGCCGTTGCCGGCCTCTGCCGAACCGGGTATGGCGGTGCGGGCGGTGGGCGGCATCTTTCTTGGCGTTGACATTCTCGATAGCGTATGGGCCGATTACCGCTTTAGCGCCGTCGAAGTGATCGCCGACAATGCATCGGGCGGCGGCTTTCTGCTCGGTGAACGGGTGCCTGATCGGATGCCGGATGGCGAGCTGCGGCTGTACCTCAACGGCGAGCTACGCGCTGCCGGGCCTGTGGCAGCGTTGGGCAACCTTGCCCAGCAACTCTGCTGGTTAGCGCAGGCGGTTGGCGGCCTTGCCGCCGGGCAGATTATCTTCCTTGGCTCGCCGGCGCCAGCGATCCCGGCGGCGTCCGGCGTGCTTGAAGTCATGCTCGGCGACGACATAGTGCAGGCGCAACTGGAAGGAGCGGGGTGATGGACTATCCCTTTTTTCATGTGAGCCACTACATTGACGGCCAATTCGTTGATCGAGGGCCGCGGTTCGATATCCTTTACCCGGCGACCAACCACGTGATCGGGTCGGCGCCGGAAGCAGGTGCGGCTGAAGTCGATGCGGCGGTGCAGGCGGCGGCGCGCGCTTTTCGCCAATGGAGCCGGACGCCAGTGGCTGAGCGGCGATTGATTCTGAAGCGGTTTGCCCAACTGATCCGCGATCATGAAGCTGAGCTGGCCGCAATTGAGACGTGGGATGTCGGGCGACCGATCAGCGAAAATCGAGCCGGCTACATCCCGCGCATTGCGGCCAATATCGAGTTTTTTGCCGATTTTGCCGCCACCCACGGTAGCGAAGCCTACCCGATGGATAATGGCTATATCAATTATGTGCTCCGGCAGCCAGTGGGAGTAGCGGCCTTAATCGCGCCGTGGAACATCCCGCTCTTGCAAGCGACGTGGAAGATGGGGCCGGCGCTGGCGTTCGGCAATACGGTGGTGATGAAGCCGGCTGAGCTGACACCGATCGGCACGTGGCGGTTGGCGCAATTGGCCCATGAGGCTGGCGTACCGCCGGGAGTCATCAACGTCATTCATGGTTTCGGCCCCGATTCAGCCGGTGAATTTCTTACCAAACATCCTGACGTAAAGCTCATCTCATTCACTGGCGAAACCACAACCGGCAAGATCATCATGGCCGCCGCTGCCTCCACCCTCAAGCGCGTCTCGTTTGAATTGGGCGGCAAAGGTGCGAATCTCATCTTCGCTGACGCCGATCTTGACCGGGCAGTTGCCATCAGCCTGCGCTCTTCCTTCTTCAACCAAGGCGAGTTCTGTCTAGCTGGGCCGCGACTGCTAGTGCAGCGTCCGATCTACGATGCCTTCCTTGAGCGTTTCCAAGCGGCGGCGGCCACCCTCACCGTTGGCGATCCGTTCGCTGCCAACACCAAAGTCGGCGCACTGATCTCGCGCGAACATCACGAACGGGTGAGCAGCTACATCGCCATCGCCCGTGACAACGGCGCACGCATCATTTTGGGAGGCGCGCAGCCCAATTTACCATCGCCCTTCGATCAGGGCAACTTCTTGCAGCCAACGATCATTGTCAATGTCCAACCCCATGATCGGGTCTGCCAAGAAGAGATCTTTGGGCCGGTAGTGACGGTTGCGCCATTCGATGATGAGGAAGAAGCGATTGCGATCGCCAACGGAGTTGGTTATGGCCTCTCGGCAGTCGTACAGACGCGCGACGTTGGGCGCGCAGTGCGGTTAGGCGCGGCGCTTGAAGCGGGCACGATCTGGGTCAACGACTTCTTCGTGCGCGACCTGCGGGCGCCGTTTGGCGGTATGAAAAATAGCGGTATCGGGCGCGAAGGCGGCCACTACAGCCTAGAGTTCTACACGGAGGCGAAGACGATATGCCTGAGCAACCAGTAACTGAAGTCGCCATCGCCGAACTCGCGCAGCGTCTCGACCGGGCGTGGGAAGAACGCTTCACCATCTCGCCGCTGACCGAAAGCGCCGGGATCAGCGATGCAGCTACCGCCTACCGCATCCAAACCCACTGGACGGAATTGCGCCTTGGGCGGGGCGAGCGGATCATCGGGCGCAAAATTGGCCTCACCAGCAAAGCGGTGCAAGAGCAGATGGGGGTCAACGAGCCAGACTACGGCACGCTCTGGGCTTCGCGCTATTTTCCGGCAGTTGGCGGGCGAGCCGAAGCGCCGTTTGAGGTCTTCTTGCAGCCGCGGGTCGAAGGTGAAATCGCCTTTCTGATCGGTGAAACGCTCGATTGGCCAGACATCACGCCGCAACAAGTGCTGGCTGCCACCGAAGCTCTTGCTGCCGCGATCGAGATTGTTGATAGCCGGATCGAGCGCTGGCGGATCAAACTCGCCGACACCATCGCCGACAACGCCTCGTATGGCGGGCTAACGATCGGCGCGTGGAGCAAAGCGCTGCGTAGCAGTGACCTCCGCACGATTGGCATGGTTATGAGTCACAACGGGCGGCCAGCCGTCTTTGGCGCCGGTGCGGCGGCGCTCGGCCACCCGGCGCTCGCGGTAGCGTGGCTAGCCAACAAGTTGCGCAGCTTCGGCATCCCGCTGCGTGCCGGCGATATTGTCATTTCCGGCGCCTTAGCAGCCACGGTTCCAGCCCAACGCGGCGATCTCTTTATGCTCGAAATGCACGGCCAACCGCCGATCAGTTTACGGTTTGTGTGAGCGGATGCTCGGCCAATTTGCGGTGGGACAGGTGATGGTGTCGTTAGGAACGAAGCCGCGTTGTATGGCGTGCGGCAGTCCAACTGCCGCAATCGAGAGCATATCTGCGCGCCTAGAGAGCCATTTAGTTCGTAAGGTTCTATTCACAGGAGTACCCAATGCCCATGCTTGAAGTCTTTTACAGCGGCGACCAACCGCCGAGCCGCGAGCAAAAGCGGGCCTTTGCCGCCGCTGCCAGTGCTATCTTCCAGCGGGTCATTGGCACCCCGCCGGGGAGGTTGCAATTGGTGGTGCGCGTCTTTGACCGTGAAGATACGCTCGCGGTATTGGCGGAGGAAGAGGAAACGAGGCAGGATCAAACATAGTTTCTAGTCTTTCACAAAAACTGAATGATAGAAGCAGGTGTTGCCTCACGCAATGTACATCATGGCAACACCTGCTGTCACACGTGGGTAGTTTGCGCGCCGCTGTACCCATGCGGGCTAGCGGCCCACGCTCTCCATTGGTTCTGCTGCGGGCCCGCGCTCCCCGCTCCCCGCTGCGCTTGATTCCTTCACCACCTCTTCACAACTTCTCATCAATTCCAGCACGGGCATGTGCTATGACGTAGGTAGGCGATGCCAAGATAAACAGATTGCCTACTCAGGAGTAGACTCATGCAAACAGAACCTCGCGACCTCTTTGATCTCGGCTTGCAAGCCGATCTAGCCATGATGCAGCAACCGCTGCTCACCCGCCGGCGGCTCTTGCGGCTTGGCTTGGTGGGAATCACTACCTTTCTGGCCGGCTGCACGCCAATGGCCAATCCCGTGGCAACTCCAACCGCCGCACCAAGTCCCACCGCTGCCCCCACCACTGCGCCGGCTGCTGCGGCTGCCACTGTGGCGCCAACCACGGCCCCCACTGCCGCTACCGCCCCAACAGCAGCTCCAACCAGCGCTGCGGTAGCCGAATGCGTCGATGCCATTCCGCGCGAAACTGCCGGCCCCTTCCCCGGCAATGGATCGCAAGGCGCTAGCCTCAACGTCCTCAGCCGGTCGGGAGTAGTGCGGCCCGACATCCGCACCAGTCTCGGCACCGGCAACACCGCTGCCGGCGTGCCGTTGCGGCTCGAATTGAAGTTGGTGCGGGCGGGCGGCGACTGCGCGCCACTGGAGGGCTACGCGATCTACGTCTGGCACTGCGACGCGCCGGGACGCTACTCGATGTACAGTCCCGGCGTCGAAGGCGAAGACTACTTGCGCGGGGTGCAAGCCGCCGGCGCAGATGGGCTTGTCGTGTTTCAGACCATCTTCCCCGGCTGTTACGCCGGGCGCTGGCCGCACATCCACTTCGAGATTTACCCCTCGCTTGAGCAAGCCACCAGCGCGCGCAATGTGGTGCATACGTCGCAACTGGCCTTGCCCGCCGATATTAGCCGGCAAGTATACGCCGATGCTCAGTATGGCAACAGCCTGCGCAACCTTGGCCAACTCTCGCTCGAACGGGATGGCGTCTTCCGCGACGGGTGGGAGCAGCAGATGGCAACCGTCACCGGCACGATCAGCGACGGGCTGGTGGCGCGGTTGACGATCGGCGTGCCGGGGGTGTGAGGGGCAGATCGTGTTTACCGCAGGGGGCGCGGAGGCCGCGGAGGGTGCTTCCCCTTTTCCCCTGCACCCTCGGCGGTAAAACATTGCAAGGAATAGCCACAAAAAGGCGCAAAAGGCACAAGAGTTTTTGGTTGGAATGCTGCGTGGTATGCAGCAGATGTTTACCGCAGGGGGCGCGGAGGCCGTGGGGGAATGCGACTCGTTT
>JAUQOZ010000109.1 GCA_030550625.1 Chloroflexota bacterium
CGCCCCTCGCCCCGCCCCCGCTGGGGGAGGGGAATGTGCCCCCACCCCCTGCCCCTCCCCCGCTGGGGGAGGGGAGGTTGATTGACTGCTAACCTCACCCAACAGGGCAGGGATCGTGCCAGCAATAGCGTTCCAGCGCCGGTGTGCGGATGATGTGGCCATCGGTGCTGACGAGCAATGCCGCTAGGTGCGGTCGTTCGTGCAACCAGCGTAACCCGCTTTCAGCGCCGCGGAGCAAGACCGTTTTGGCGGCCATTTCGGCCAGCGGCAAGGTGGGAGCAATCACCGTCACACTCAGCAGATCGGTCACGGCAGGCGCGCCGGTGTGCGGATCGATCAAGTGGTGCTGCCAACGGCCACCTTGCTGCCAGCGCCGGTAGTCGATCCCTGACGTTGCGACACCGCCGCGCCAGATAAGCAACAGCTCAATCCCCTGATCAGGCGCCTGCGGATCAGCCACTTCAACCGGCCACGGCGAACCATCGCGACGTGGGCCGCTGACGGCAATATCACCGCCAGCATCAACCAAGGCAGGGAAGCGGCGACCAAGCTGGCGCGCAACAAGCGCTGCCGTCCAACCTTTGGCGCTGCCACCGAGATCGAGTTGCATCCCAGCGGGCAAGCTTATCAGGCGCCGGCGCGGATCGCACCCGATCAAGCGCCAGTCTGGGGCAGGCTTGCTCTCGGCAGCAACCGATCCATTCACTAAAGCTGCAAAATCGCGATCGTAGCCGGCAGCTACGAGGGCTGCTCCCACCGCAGGCGTCACCCAACCATCGCTCAGCCGGGCCGCCCACAGCGCCTGCTGCACCGCTCGCCAGAGAGTCTGCCCAACCCGCACCGGCCCGTGACCGGCGCGGCGGTTGAGCGCCGAGAGTTCGCTGTGCGGGCGAAACCGGCTAAGCATGCGCTCGTAGCGCAGGAAGGTCTTGCGCGCCGCGGTGAGGGCAGGGCGGGCCGTAGGGTCATCACTGTCGATGATGACGGTGATCGTTGAACCCATTGCCCGAAAACTGAGCTGCTGCATTGGCGGCCTCCGTATTAGCGCGACGAACGGGTGCGAGCCACTGGCGCGGGCGGCGCGACCGGTGCAGGCGGGACAGTCACCTCACGCAACGCCGGTGCTGGGGGCGGAGGAGGCGCGACCGGCGCGGCTGGCGCGGCTGGCGCCACCGGCGCGGCTTGAGCAGCCGGCGCAGACGAGGAAGCCGCAACATTCTCACGCGATGGGATATGTAACGGCGCCACCGTTGGTATGGCCGGTAATGACGGACGTTGGCTTAACCACTCTGGCAACGGCTGACGCTCAACAATCGGCGGCTCAACCACAATGGCGGGCGTTGAAGCAGCGATGTCTACCGGATTCTGCGCGGTTAGCCAACCCCAACCGCCGATGGTTACTGCGAAAGCAGTGGCGCTAATCGCAGCTTTCAACCCATCTACACTCACTACTCGCTTCTGCTTCTGAGGCGCTTTGGCGATAGTCATAGTAGTGTCTACCTTGTGCTAAATAGCTAATATCAATGGCCAGACCGGTCACTATCATCTGCGTGATAGGGCGGCAGGGCCGCCCGTTGCCATCAAGATCGTTGCATTAGTCATCATCATCACGGTCATCATCACGGTCATCATCACGGTCATCTTTGCGGTCGTCACCGTCATTACCGCCGTGTTTTACTTTGGCGTAGACAACTTGGCCGGTGTAAGCATCGACGTATACTTCACTGCCATCACTAAACTTCACCTCATACACATCCACGCCATGCTCACGTTCGCGCTCTACTTTAACTACCGTCCCCCCGCCGAGATAGGCCGTTGCCGCTGATGCCGCCTGATCAGGGCTAATCGGATTGGCCTCGGCAGCCGCAGACGGCGCAGGAATTGTGTTTGCTAACACTGCGCCAGTTTGGGCATCGATATAGATCGCGCCGCGATCAAACACCACTTCGTAAGCCGGCGCGCCTTGGAGACTGACCAATTCTGGGGCGCGGATGAGCGTGGCGCCGCCGGCATTAGCGATGGCAATCTCTTGGGCCTGCTTGGCCGAGACGGCATACGTGGGAGCGGCTGGCGCTGCCGGTGCGGGCGCAGCAGGGGCAGCCGGCACAACTGGCGCGGCGGGCGCCGGAGCAGCAGGCGCGGGCGCGGCGGGCGCCGGAGCAGCAGGCGCGGGCGCGGCTGCGTTCGCGTTTAATTCTGCTTGGGCAGCGGTCAGCCGTTGGTTCGCCTCAGCCAAACGGCGATTCGCTTCCGCCAGCGCCGCCTGATAGGCAGCCTCACGTTCGCGAATAGCTGCTTCAGCCGCCGGATCGATCGCTGGAACTGTAACTGGCGTCGCTTCAACTACAATCTCTGTCGGCGCAGTATCGGTAGGATTCGCAACACTTAACCGGCTAGCAATACCTCCAATGATGACCAAGACGAAAGCGGTCAATGCAGCCGAAATGAGAAACATCGTGCGATTCATGTTGATACCTCCAAGAGCTTATCCGTGTGTGATAATGCTTACTGGATTACGAACACATTGTCACTGCGATAACAGTCGCTAATCATCATCGCGTTCCTGCGCAGGCTGTCCCCCAGCACTACCGGGCGTACCCGCGATCAATGCCTGCACCTCCTGCGGAGTCAGTTTGGCATCAGGATGGGTCAGCAGATATTGGCGAGGCGGCATCTCACCGCTGCGTACAACCTCAGCGACCTCTTCGGCCAACTCAGCCGGTTCGCGCAGCGGCAACGAGAAGTTCAGCGCGTTACGCCCTTTGATCACGTCATACGTCACCAGCCACGACACCGGCGCGACTTTGCTGTACCACGGCCAAACGGTTTCGTTGCTGTGGCAGTCGTAGCAGGCGCGGCGGGCGATACTCGCCGCTTCGGGAGTCGTCCACGCCACATCTGTCACCACCGGGGGATTGGTTTGCCATGCCCACACCGGCACCGCTTGGATGGCCACAAAGAGCACGACCAAGGCGATTGCTACGTTGCGAGGCCGGAATATTTGTTTCAACATTGCTTTCCTCCGTTGCGCTATCGGCTTTCCGTGAGTAACAGTACTGGCGTTCGCTCAAAAGAGTCTTAAAATGAAGCAGGAATATTCCAATCTTTTTCCAAGGTTGCGGGGGTATAACAGAGGTAGTGACAGAGGATGCCCTCACCCCAACCCGCCCCGCTGGGGTTCAAGGGCGGCCAGAAGAACATCTGTCCGGCACCCAGCCCGCAAGGGCCGGGCTCGGGGTACGAAGCCCGTTGCGCGGGCTGATGCCCCCACCCCTTGCCCCTTCCCCGCTGGGGGAGGGGTGATGGGGAGCGCAGCCCGGGGCTTGACGGCATCGCACAGCGATCGACAGTTGTACTCGATTGAACGTTCTGTTCGCTCCTCAACCGCTGGGGGAGGGTGAAGGCAACAGCACAGTAAAGCCGGACAGCTGTCCGGTTTCGCAAAGGCGCTGTAGATCCGGACGGCTGTCCGGCTCTGCAAAGGCGCGAAGAGCGCGAAGTGGTTTCGGTTCAAGGGCGGACAGAACACATGAGCACAGATGCGGTTTATGAATTTGAGAGAGGCTGGTTCACCCTCACCCCCATCCCCTCTCCCGCGAGTGCGGAAGAGGGGAGGTGCTGTCTTCCGCTCAACCGATGCCGTTCGCGCAGCCAAAGCGGCTCCCCCTCTCCCACCTGATGGTGGGAGAGGGGGCCGGGGGGTGAGGGCCATCAACCCGCACAGCAGGATTCGTAAGCATCATTACTCGCTGGGGGAGTGTGATGATGTGTGCTTGGATTACGCAATGATAGTGGCATACGATAGAGGAGTGAATCGTGCGGATTTTAATTGTAGAGGACGATAAACGGCTAGCGCGCCTGATCGAGCGGGTGTTGCGCGAAGAGCGCTATACCGTCGATGTTGCCCACGATGGCGAGAGCGGGCTCGATCTGCTGTTGCAGGGCGCGTATGATGTGGCCGTGATCGATTGGATGTTGCCGGGGCGCGATGGGCCATCGCTCTGCCGGGCAGCGCGATCGGCTCGCTTGCCGACTGCCTTGCTCTTGCTGACCGCGCGTGGTCAGATCGAAGACAAGGTGTTGGGGTTTGAAAGTGGAGCCGACGATTATTTAGTGAAACCATTTGCATTTGAAGAGTTGCTGGCGCGGGTGCGCGCGCTGAGCCGGCGCTTTAACCCAAACCTCGGCAACGATGAATTACGGGTCGGCACGATTGTGCTCGATCTGCGCAGTTATACGGCCCGGCGCGGCGAACGGCGGCTCGACCTGACACCGACCGAATGGCGGTTGCTGGAATACCTGCTGCGCAACGCCGGCCAAACCCTCACCCGCCAGCAGATCCTCGATTATGTCTGGTCGTTCGAGCACGACGTGCAACCACAGATGGTTGATGTCTATGTCTCATACCTACGGCGCAAACTCAATGCGCCGGGAGAGAACGACCCGATTGTGACGGTGCGCGGCATCGGCTACCGGTTGGAGGCGGAACGTGCTTAAACCGTTGCGTTGGCAATTTACGCTGCTGTATGCGCTGACCGCCGCTGCGATCATTGCGCTGGTCGGTGGTGGCGCCTACGTGTTGGTCGCGCGCTATTTCGAGCGGATCACCGATCTGGCGCTGCAACACAAGATGGCGCATGAGTTTCATTCCCTCAATGCGCCGCTGCCATCAACCTTAGTCTTTGCTGACACCGATTGGTCGATGCTGCGCAATGAACGCTCAGCACCCGGCAGCCGTATGCTTACACTTGACGAAGCGCGCCGGATTGCGCTCGCGGCGCGCGGCGGCGAGATTAAGGAAATCGAGTTGGAACAAGATACAAAGCGGTATGAGGTGAAGCTGCGCGATGGCAGCGAGCTGAAAATCGACGCATACAGCGGGCAGATTATCGAGATCGAGATCAATGGCGAATACCTCAGCCCGCCTTCTATCCCTGTCATACTACCAGCGGCGTATGACGCCGAGCTGGCTTCCATCTTTGTCTTGCCGCTCGATGCACAGGGGCGCATTCTCTTCAACCCTAATCCTGCCGCTCTGCCGATGCTCGCCCATCAAGAAGCGCTGGATGCCGCGTTGCGCAATGGCTTTGATCTGCGCACCATTACCACTGCCACCGGCCAACAGGTGCGCTTGCTTACCTACCGGCTGACCCGGCCCGACGGCCCGGCGGCGCTGCAATTGGGCCGCGTGTTGACCGATCAGACGCAGGTGCTGAACCAATTGCTGACGGGGTTGCTCGGCTTTGGCTTGATCGGCGCATTGATCGTTGGCGCGGCAGGATGGTGGTTATCAGGCAGAGCGTTGCGTCCGGCAGAGGAAGCATGGGCGCGCCAACTACGCTTTATTTCGAGCGCCAGCCACGAATTGCGCGCGCCGTTAACGCTTATCCGGGCTAGCGCTGAAGTCGCTTTGCGCAATGCGGAAGACGAGGATCAGCGCGAACTCTTGGCCGATGTGCTGAGCGAAAGCGATCACATGCGCCGGCTGGTTGACGATCTGCTGACGCTCTCGCGGCTCGACAGCGGGGCGTTGACGCTCCAGCGCCAGCCGATCCAATTGAGCGATTTCCTCGCCGACGTCCAGCGCCACGCGGCCCGGCTCGGCGACGAGCAAGGGGTAACGATCACGCTCGCCAAAACCGAGGGTACGGTCTTCGCCGATCCTGATCGGTTGCGCCAGATATTGTTAATCTTGATTGACAATGCCCTCCGCTACACGCCTGCCGGCGGCACGATCACGCTGAGCGCCGAACTAGCCGGCAAACAGGTGCGGATCGGCGTGCGTGATACTGGCTGCGGCATCGCGCCTGAACACCTGCCCCATCTGTTCGAGCGGTTTTACCGGGCGGATCAGGCGCGCAACCGCGCCAACAATGGTAACAATGCCGGGCTTGGCTTATCGATCGCCAAAGGCCTTGTCGAGGCTCATGGCGGCACAATCGGCGTCGAGAGCAAGGTTAATGCCGGCACGTTGGTATGGTTTACGATCCCGGCGGCGTAACTACCGGCTCACCACGTCACGCTCATCATTGAACAATTCAGGCCCGACCCAATGCCCAACAAGCCAACGTGATCGCCGGGCCGCAACCGGCCCGCTTCGGCGGCTTGAGCGAGCGAAATCGGCAGGGCCGCTGGGCCGACATTACCGAGGGTGGGGAAATTGAGGAAGAGCTTCGCCGGCGTGATCCCCAAGGCCTTGGTCACCGCGGCCATGTGGCGCGCGCCGACCTGATGCGGCGCGTAGAGCGCGATCTGGCGATCGCTCCAGTTGGGCAGCGTCTCTTGGGCCAACCGCCACGTCGCCGTCGCTAACTCGACCCCGGCATGCATCAGCGCGCTAGCATCGGTCTTCATATAATCGGGTTGGCCGAGGCAGAGGTGATTGTATTGGGTCGCCGCCAGAGTCACCACACCGTTTAAGCGATGGCCGCTGCGCGAGAGGCGCTCGTGGGTGAGCAGCATCGCGGCGCCGCCAGACCCCAAAGTCAGGGTAGCGAAATTGTCGCGCAAATCTTGCTTGGTGGTTTCGGGCCGGCGCAAGCGGCGGATGGTCGCCATCACCGCGTCTTGCGACCCTTCGCCATCCACAATCAGCGCATACTCGATCGTGCCCGCCTCGATCATCATCCCGGCAATGGCCATGCCGTTGAGAAAGCCAAGGCAAGCATTGCGCACATCGTAGTTGATCGCGCGCGGCGACAGGCCGAGATTGCGATGAACAAAACATGCGGTTGACGGTTCAAGGTAATCTTGGCACACCGAGGTGTTGATTAACAGACCAATTCGCTCGCGATCGATGTTAACCCGGCTCAAGAGCTGCTCGGCGGCCATTGTCGCCACCGTGCTGGGCAGGGTGCCTTCATCCCAAAACCGGCGCTCGCGAATGCCCGATAGCGCCTCAAGCTTGCCGCGCGGGAAGCGCAGCCGTTCCATCGTCTCGGCGATCTGATCTTCGATCCAGTCGGACGTAATGCGGTGGGGGGCCAGCACATAGCTGACCGCTTCGATCATGACATGGCGAAAGAGCACCCAAGCCTCCGTGTTGTGTTGTTGACCCCTTGCGGCAGTGGAACTGCCGCACGCCATAGGGTTGCTACGTGTTTACGGCAGTGGAACTGCCGCACGCCATAGGGTTGGTACGCTGTCTGCGGCAGTCGAATTGCCGCACGCAATAGCGTTGCTACGTGTTTGCGACAGTGGAACTGCCGCACGCCACAATTACGCTGCTTGCTGGGCAAATGTGCGTCGTAACCCCTCTTCGATGCTGATCCGCGGCGTATAGCCGAAATCGCGTTCCGCCGCAGCATGGCTAAACCAGTGCGAATGACTCAGCTCGTGTACCATCAACCGGGTCAGCGGCGGTTCGCCGGGCAGGCGCAACGTCGCGTAGAGAAATTCGAGCGCAGTTGCCAGCCGGTAGGCGGCGCGGGCCGGGATGCGACCGCGCACCGGCGGGCAGCCGGCATGGGCCACTATCTCGCCAATAAACTGCCAGAGATTGACTGGCCGCTCTTGGCCGATAAAGTAGGCCTTGCCACGCACCGGTGATCGCTCACCGAGAGCCGATGCTGCGAGGATATGCGCTTCGGCAACATTTTCGACATAGCTAACATCAACCAAATTCGTGCCATCGCCGATTTGAAACAGGGCGCGGCGACGCGCGCGGCGCAGCAGGCGCGGCAAGATGTGCGGATCACGCGGCCCCCAGATCAGATGCGGACGCAGCGCCACGGTCGCAATCTCGGTCTGCGCCAGCACATAACGCTCAGCGATGGCTTTGGTCTGCGGGTAGGGCGCAAGATAGCGGGCCGGATATGGCGTCTGCTCATCAGCGCCGTGGATGTCGTCCATCCCAATCGCGACCGATGGCGTCGAAGTATAGACCAGTTTGGGCACACCGGCCCGGATCGCCGCTTTTATCACGCGCTGGGTCGCGCTGACATTCGCCTGATAGAAGTCGTCGTAGCGGCCCCACAGGCCGGCTTTAGCCGCAACGTGGAAGACTGTCGTCACGCCGCGCATGGCGCGGGCCAACACCGGCGCCGCTTCGGGTGTGGCGAGATCGGCGCGGAAGGTCTCAACGCCAAGCGCCTGCAATTCAGGATACTCACCTCTCCCTACCACGCGCACGTGGTCGCCGCGGGCCAAGAGTTGTTCAACAAGGTAGCGGCCAACAAAGCCGTTGCCGCCGGTAACGAGAGCGATCATGGCGTTACACCAAAAAGATGGTCGCTTGTCCGTGAGAGGTTATTTGCCATCTGAACGATGTTCTTTGCAGTCCTGCTCCAACAGGCGCTTCTGACGCTTACGCCGGAGATTGCTGCGGGGGCTGCGCCCCTCGCAATGACAGTACACAGATGCGCCACACCTCACCCCGGCGCGTGCCGCTGCCGCACCCTTCTCGCCTCTGCTGACGCTGCCTGATGCCAATCACTAGGTTGGGAATGCGGCAATGCAACTGCCGCACTCCATAGGATCACCGCATTCTATCACTTTCAGCAGAACATGATCCATCGAAAGCATCGTATCTTACGCCACACCTCATCCCAGCGCGTGCAACTGCTTAGCCGCCCAAACCGCCAGTTGCTCGCGAAAGATTTTGGCGTTATGGCGAATATCAACTGGAAACGAGGGATGGATCAGGAAATCTTGAATCACCGCCGTCATCTCGGTGGTAGCGGCCAATTGGCGCAATTCGGCCACCAATTGCGCTGGCGCGATACGGGCATCGCGCCGCCGTTCAACGATCACAACTGGTAGTTGCGCGCCGGCTGGCCCCACTCCAACTAGCGCCGAACGAGCGACGGCGGGGTGTTGGTTAAAGAGCAGCTCAACCGGCTCGGTAAACAGCGGGCCGCGAGCCGTGATCACGCGCTGGCTCTTGCGGCCATAAAACCAAAGCCTCCCATGCTCGTCGAAATAGCCAAGATCACCCATACGGTGCCACACCCGATCGCCATCAGCAATCTTGGCCAGCTCGGTCGCTTGGGGCCGGCCCACATATTCGCGGGTCACCGCCGGCCCGCTGACGCAAATCTCGCCGATCACGCCTGCCGGCAGGCACTCGGTGTCTTGCCACGACCGGATTGGTTGATCGCTGATCGGAATAATCGCCACGTCCACACCGGGAACCGGCCAACCGACGCAGGTGCCGGCCAGTGGCGAAGGCTGTTCGGCGCGAGCGGCCAGCACCTCACGCCCGCTGATCGACGTGACCGGCAGGGCTTCGGTAGCGCCATACGGGGTAAAGCTATCGGCGGGAGGCGTTAGAATGCGCTGCAACCGCTCGTGGAGATGGGCCGGCACCGGCGCGCCGGCCATCAAGACCCGCCGCAGCGACGGCAGCCGAATATCGTGCTCAAGGCAGTACGCAGTCACTTTTTCCCAAATCGCCGGCGACCCAAAGGTCGAAGTCACCCCCACATCCTGAATACATTCAACCACTGCCGCCGGATCGCATTGAGCAGGGCGGGTGGGATCGATTGGCGGGATAGCTGAGGTAATGCCGAGAGCAACGTTAAAGAGGGCAAAGAGTGGGAAGGCTGGCATCTCGATTTCACCCGGTTCGAGGCCAAACAACTCGCGCAAGGTGTTGATCTGCGCCTCAAACATACCGTGGGTGTAGAGCACCCCTTTCGGCGTGCCGGTGCTGCCGCTGGTAAAGACGATCGCTGCCGGATCGGTGGCGGCAACCTCGGCCAGCGCAAACGGGGTCTTGATGGCGACCTCTAGTTCGCGTAACGCCGCCGCGCCGGGCAGGGCCGTGCCAACCGACACGGCCCGCGTGATCGTCGCGCAGGCACGGGGAAAGATCAGCCGGAGCAGATGCGCGCGCGGCACACCGATCATCGCTTCAGGGGCCGCCTCGGCAATACACTGGGCCAGATTGCGCCGGCCCATGGCCGGATCGATCAAGATCGGCACACAACCCGCTTTCAGCAAGGCAAAGGTCAGGCTAATCAACGGCCCACCCGCCGGCACCATCAGCAAGACCCGCATCCCACGGCGGATGCCATACGCGGTCAATCCCCACGCTAAACGGTCGCTAGCCGCATTGAGGCCAGCAAAGCTCTGCCGGCGGTAGATTACCTTGCCGGCCCGATCGCGCCCAACACCGGTGATCACTGCCGTCTGATCGGGAACATGCTGCGCCATCCATGGCAGATAGCGGGCAACATTCGCGCCGGCTGGCGTGGCACGCGCACGGTTCAGA
>JAUQOZ010000057.1 GCA_030550625.1 Chloroflexota bacterium
TCCAAGTTCTTTCCTCCCTCTCCCGCTCGGCGGAAGAGGGACGCTATTTTGGGCTGGAATGAGATAGCGTTGAGCCGGTCATAGTAAACAGCGCAAAGATTGCTTGCCTAACGACGATCAAGTGTGCTATACTGCCCGTACCACCCCCTCCCCCGGGGGAGGGGGTATGCCAAACCGGAAGGAGGTGAGCCGATGGATCACGAGCACAAGCAGCAGATCCTCAACCGCCTAAAGACGATTGAGGGCCACATTCGCGGCGTGCAACGCATGGTGGAAGAGGATGCCTATTGCATCGATCTGCTCAATCAGACGCGCGCGATCCAGCAGGCGCTCGCCAAGCTTGATGCCGTCATCCTCGCTAACCATTTGCGCAGTTGCGTTACCACTGCGATCCGGAGCGAGGACGTCGGCGAGCGCGAGCGAGTGCTCACCGAGCTGTTGCAGGTCTTTGAAAGCACACATCGTTAGTGAGGGAGGCGAGCCAATGGTGACAGAGCAGTTTCGCGTTCCGGGGGTGTCGTGCCAGCATTGTGTCCATGCAGTGCGGAAAGAGGTCGGCGCGCTGGCTGGCGTGTCGCAGGTTGAAGTCGATTTGACCAACAAGATTGTAACCGTCGTGCATGATGACGATGTTGATATTACCGAGATCGTGATGGCGATCAAAGAGGCCGGTTACGACGATGTGACGCCGTTAGGCATTGCGTGTTAGGCGTCATTCCGTCATTCCGTAGAGCCGCACGGCTGTGCGGCTCCTCCCTATGCAGACGCAGCCAGCAGCCTTACAGGCCGGTTACGACGATGTGACGCCGTTAGGCATTGCGTGTTAGGAGCGCCGCACGGCTGTGCGGCTACACCGCAAAGGTAATCGCTATGGCCGAACGTGAAATCATCCTGCCCGTGACTGGTATGACCTGCGCGAGCTGTTCGGCGCGGGTCGAGAAGGCGCTGCGCAAGACGCCGGGAGTGCTGAGCGCCGAAGTCAATTTGGCCAGCGAGCATGCGCTGGTGCGGTTCGATCCGGCGCAGGCGCAGCCGGCGGCGTTGCAAGCAGCGATCGAGCAGGCCGGTTACGGCGTGGTTACCGATGAGATCACGCTGGCCATTACCGGCATGACCTGCGCGAGCTGTTCGGCGCGGGTCGAGAAGGCGCTACGCAAGACGCCGGGAGTGCTGAGCGCCGAAGTCAATCTGGCCAGCGAGCAGGCGCTAGTGCGCTATGTGCCGGGAATGGTCGATCGGGCCGATTTGGTCAAGGCAGTGGAGCAGGCCGGTTACGGCGTGATTACGCCAGCAGAAACCGCTGCCGAGACAGAGGATGTCGAGGCGCGGGCACGGGCGCACGAGATGGCGGTGCGCCGGCGCCGGCTCGTCGTTGGCGTGGTTTTTAGCTTACCGCTGTTTGTGCTCTCGATGGGGCGTGATTTTGGTCTGATCGCGCCGTGGCTGATCGGCGAAGGGGCAGCGATGGCGGCGGCAATGGCCGGTTCATCCATGACCGACATGATGCACATGATTGCCGCTCGCGACGATCTGCTCAACTGGCTGTTTTTCATCCTCGCGACGCCGGTGCAGTTCTATTCAGGCCGTGACTTCTACCGCTATGCATGGCGGGCGCTGCGCATGCGCACAGCGACCATGGATACCCTGATCGCACTTGGTTCGTCAGCGGCCTATTTCTACAGTCTCGTCCTCTTGCTCAGCGGCGTTCCCGGCCACGTCTATTTCGAGACGGCGGCGGTGATCATCACCTTAATTCTGGTCGGCAAGTACCTTGAGGCGCGGGCGAAGAGCCAAACCAGCGCGGCGATTAAGGCGCTGATCGGTTTGCAACCGAAGACGGCGCGGGTATTGCGCGGCGGCCAAGAGGTTGATGTGCCGCTGAGCGAGGTGCGGGCTGGCGAGATGGTGATTGTGCGTCCGGGGGAGAAGATTCCGGTCGATGGCGTCATCGTCACCGGCGAGTCAACGGTTGACGAGAGCATGCTGACCGGCGAGAGTCTGCCGGTCGAGAAACGAGCTGGCGATACCGTCTTTGGCGCGACGATCAACCGTAGCGGCAGTTTCCAGATGCGGGCAACGCGGATCGGCAAAGACTCGGCGCTGGCTCAGATTGTGCGGCTGGTGCAAGAGGCGCAAGGCTCGAAAGCGCCGGTGCAGGCGCTGGTTGACCGGATTTCAGCCGTGTTTGTGCCGATCGTGATCGTGATTGCCCTGCTGACTTTCGCCGGTTGGCTGTGGGCCGGGGCCGGCCTCACGCAGGCGATGATCTTTGCGGTGGCCGTGTTGGTCATCGCGTGCCCGTGCGCACTCGGTTTAGCGACACCGACAGCGATCATGGTCGGCACTGGCGCTGGGGCAACGCACGGAATCTTGATCCGCAATGCTGAAGCGTTAGAGCGGGCGGCGAGTTTGCAGACGGTGGTGTTCGATAAGACCGGCACGATCACCAATGGCCGGCCCGAAGTGACCGATATGGTGGCCGTGGTGCAACCGGTGTTGGCGCACGCTGGCGCGACAGAGTTGCCGGCTGATCTGGCGTTGTTGCAACTGGCTGCCGCTGCTGAGAGCCGCAGCGAGCATCCGTTGGGGATGGCGATCGTACAGGCGGCGCAGGCGCGCGGCTTGCCGATCGAGCGTCCTACCCGGTTTCAGGCAGTGAGCGGGGCCGGTGTCGAGGCTGAAGTGAACGGACAAACGGTTCTGATCGGCACACCGGTATGGCTGGCCGAACGCGGGGTGGATGTGACCGGATTGGCAGCGACGGTCGATCAGTTGCAGGCTAGCGGCAAGACGGTCATTGTGGTTGCGGTTGATGGTGAAGCGTGCGGCGTGATCGCGCTGGCCGATACCGTCAAGCCAACCGCTGCCGAGGCTATCGCTGAGCTGCGCCGGGCTGGTTTAGGGGTGGCGTTGCTGACTGGTGATAACCGGCGGACAGCCGAAGCAATCGCGGCAGCGGTGGGCATTCCAGCCAATGCAGTGTATGCCGAGGTTAAACCCGACGAGAAGGCAGCCATCGTAACCCGTTTGCAGCAAGGCGAAGCCGGCGACAAACCGCGGCGAGTGGCGATGGTCGGCGATGGCATCAACGACGCGCCGGCGCTGGCGCAGGCCGATGTCGGCATCGCGATGGGCAGCGGCACCGATGTGGCGATGGAGACCGCTGACATTACGTTGATGCGCAGTGATCCGCGCGGGGTGGCGCAGGCGATTGCTCTAAGCCGGGCGACGGTGCGAACCATTCGCTGGAATCTGTTCTGGGCCTTTGCCTACAACGTGAGCTTAATCCCGGTGGCGACCGGTATCTTCTACCCGCTGACCGGCTGGCAGTTGAGCCCGGTCTTAGCGGCGGCGGCAATGGCCTTTTCATCGGTGTTTGTGGTGAGCAATTCGTTGCGGTTGCGGCGTGTGCGGCTGGGGTAGTGTGGTGCAGCCTTTCTTCATTGTCATTGCGAGGGGGTGAAGCGCCCGAAGCACTCTCCCGCTTCAGCGGAACAAGTCTGCTCAGGCCTCCCTCCCGTGTGCGTGGGAGATTGCTTTGCCGCCTGCATCGGCTCGCAATGACACTGGGAACGCGGTGGCGCTAAGCCCCACCCCAGCCATTCCCCTCCGGGGGAGAGAGTTGTCTTGCCGCGCCTCCTGCGGGGGAGAGGCTGGATCCTCAGCTAACGCAAAGCTGCCAAACCAGCAAAGGCGCAGAGGGGTAAAACGCAAAGCCGCCACGTTCGTAGAGGAGCGTAAGGGAGGCTAACGCAAAGCCGCCAAGCCCGCTCAGGCGGCAAAAGTTGATCAAATGGGGAAGCGAACAGCGTGCCCCCTCCTCCGCACTCTCTGCGTCCCCTGCGGTAAAACTTCATCTATTTCCCCTCCCCCGCAGGGGAAGGGTCGAGGTATGGGTTACGATCGATCGCTACCCCCACAATCGTGGTATCATATCCTTGATACAGCAATAGTTCCCAATTGATGCCTAAAGGAGCCGTGATGCTCACCGATACTGCACGCCAAATCATGCATGAATGGATCACCACTGATAGTCTGCGCAAGCATTGCGAGGCGGTGGCGGCATGTATGAGCCACTTTGCCGCTAAGCAGGGTGCTGATGTTGATCTATGGACGGCGGTGGGGCTGTTGCACGATCTCGATTTTGAGCGTTACCCGCACATGCCGGAAGCGGGGCCGGCGACGACAGCTATCTCAGAAGCTTTGATCCGCGGCGATGAGGTGCCTGCCGAATTGCCCGGCCATCCGTTCTACGGGGTGGCGTATCTACGCTCGACGGGATGGTCGCCGGAGGTGTTGCGGGCGATTCTCAGCCACGCCGATTACAGTGGCATTTTGCCGGAAACGCCGCTGGAGCGCACCCTCTACGCGGTTGATGAGTTGAGCGGGTTTGTGACCGCGGTGGCGCTGGTGCGGCCCGATAAGAGCATTCATAGCGTTGAGGTGTCGTCGGTGCGCAAGAAGATGAAGGATAAGGCGTTTGCCGCTAAGGTTAGCCGCGAAGGGATTGTGCATGGAGCCGAGGTGATCGGTATGGATCTCGATGCGCTGATCGGCGAGGTCATCGCCGCGCTGCGCGCTGCGGCGCCGCGGCTCGGTCTGGCGGGGATTCACCAATGAGCCTTGCGCCGCACGTCTGGCCAGCGACGGCTGCCGTTACCGGCGGGAGGCTCTTTGTCGGCGGATGCGATACGGTGGCGCTGGCCGAGCAGTTTGGTACCCCGCTCTATCTGCTTGATGAGGCGACACTACGCGGGGCGATGCGGGCGTATCGGCAGACGTTTGCCGCCGCCTATCCCGGCCCGGTGCGGGTGCATTACGCTGGTAAGGCGCTGCTCAATACAGCGTTGGCCCAGATTGTGGTTCAAGAGGGACTAGGGCTTGATGTGGTGTCAGCGACCGAGTTGCTGGTAGCGCGGCGTGCCGGGGCGCCGATGGCGCATGTCCATCTGCACGGCAATGCCAAGCGTGATGCCGAGCTGGAACGGGCGGTGGCGTGGCAGGTGGGGGCGATAGTGGTAGATAACCTCGACGAATTGGCCCGTCTGCGCGCAATCACTGCCCAGCTCGCCGAGCCGCAAGGGGTGTTGCTGCGGATTGCGCCGGCGATCGAGGCTGATACCCACGCCCACATTGCGACTGGCGGTGAAGCGGCGAAGTTTGGCTTGCCGCTGGCGGCGCTTGATGAGGCTGTGGCGCAAACACTGGCCGCGCCGGGGTTGCGCTGGCTAGGATTGCATGCGCATATCGGCTCGCAACTGTTTGCGCTCGATCAAGTCGTGGCTACGGTTGACGTGCTGGCTGCTCAAGCTGCTCGTCTGCGCGAGCGGTTTGGGGTGACGCCGGTTGAATTGAGTCCCGGTGGCGGGTTGGGAGTACCTTACACTGCCGAGCAGCCGCCGACCGATATTGCTCGCTATGCGCAGGTGGTAAGCGCGGCGCTGCAAGCGGCTTGCGCGCGCTTCGATCTGCCGCTGCCCCGGTTGACGGTCGAGCCGGGCCGTTCGATTGTGGCGCGGGCCGGAGTGGCGCTGTACCGGGTGGTGGGGCGCAAAGGCCGGCGCTGGCTGCATGTTGATGGCGGCATGGGGGATAATATCCGGCCAGCGTTGTACGGCGCGCGCTACAGCGCGGTGCTGGCGAATCGCGCTAGCGAGCCGGCTAGCGAGCGGGTTGCTGTCGGCGGACGCTATTGTGAATCGGGTGATGTACTCTTGCCTGAGATTGCCTTGCCGCCAGCGCAGCCGGGGGATCTGGTCGCAGTGGCGACGGCGGGAGCCTATACGCTCAGCATGGCCAGCAACTATAATCTCGTGCCGCGCCCAGCGGTGGTGTTGGTCGGCGATGGCCACGCGCGCCTGATCCAGCGCCGCGAGACCGAGGAGGATGTGTTGGCGCGCGATATGCTGTTGTGAATGGCGGTGGCTACGGTTGTGGGACGCAGCGGCGTGATCGGTATGAGGTTTGGTGATGGCGGAACGACTCTACGGTGGGATTGAGGCGGGCGGGACGAAGTGGGTGTGTGCGATTGGGACGGGGCCGGAGGATATTCGGGCTGAGATTCGTTTTCCAACTACGACACCCGACGAGACATTGGGACAGGCGATTGCGTTCTTTCGCGCCCATCAGCCAGCGCAATTGGCAGCCATTGGGGTGGGTTCGTTCGGGCCGGTCGATCTCAACCGCGCTTCGCCGCGCTATGGCTTTATCACCACCACCCCCAAGCCGGGTTGGGCTAACACCGATGTGGTTGGGGCGCTCGCGCAGGCGTTGGGTTGTCCGGTTGGGTTTGACACCGACGTGAATGTGGCCCTGTTGGGTGAATGGCGGTGGGGTGCGGCGCGCGATTGCGATGTGGCGGTGTACATCACGGTGGGTACCGGCATCGGTGGTGGGGCGATGGTGGGAGGGCGCTTGGTGCATGGCCTCATCCATCCCGAAATGGGGCACATTCGCCCGGTGCGCGACCCGGCCCGCGATCCGTTTCCCGGTATTTGCCCCTACCATGGCGATTGTCTGGAAGGGCTGGCGTGCGGCCCGGCGCTGAAAGCGCGGTGGCAAACGCCGGCAGAACAGTTGCCGCCCGATCATCCGGCATGGGAACTCGAAGCTGACTATCTGGGGCAAGCGATGGCGACCTTGCTCTGCATGCTCTCGCCAGAGCGGATTATCATCGGCGGCGGTGTGATGAGCCAGCCGCAGATGTTCCCGCTGGTGCGAGCGGCGACGCAGCGTTGGCTGAACGGCTATTTGCAGCATCCACGCATTCTCGCCAACCCTGAAGAGCTGATTGTGCCACCGGCTTTAGGCGCGCGCGCCGGTGTGTTGGGAGCGATTGCGCTGGCGATCGCGACGGCGGGGTGACGTTAGAGGGAATAGCCACAAAAAGACACAAAGGGCACAAACTTGTTGTCGTGATGCTCCTCCGCTAGGAGAGGAGCGAGGGGTGGGGCTACGAATCTAGGGCAGCGCGCTCAGCCGGTGCAGCGGGATGCGCCATCGTTGCTGCTGTTGCTCCCACCCCTCGCCCCTCCCCCGCTGGGGGAGGGGAAAAGTGCCTCCTGCCCCCGAAGGGGAAGGGCTGGGATGGGGGCGCCAACTTCGGGCGGCGCGCTCAGCCGGTGCAGCGGGATGCGCCATCGTTGTCACTGTTGCCCCCACCCCTCGCCCCTCCCCCGCTGGGGGAGGGGGAGCATGACTCCCTTCCCCGGAGGGGAAGAGCTGGGGTGGGGCAAGAACCGCGCGCTATCTGTCATTGCGAGCCGCGCGTTCGCGCGGCGAAGCAATCTCCCGCGAGCACGGGAGTGATGCCCTGAGCGAACACCATTCGCTGGAGCAGGAGATTGCTGCGGGCGCTGCGCGCCCTCGCCATGACAAAAGGGGGCGCTCTTGTAGTGACAACCGCATTCGCCTCTGTGATGATAATAGAAATGAGGAATCCTATGTTGCTTGCCCGTGATCTTGCCCCTGACCTGATTCTCTATCATGCAGCGGTCTACACCCTCAACCCAGCGTTGCCGCGGTGCAGCGCGATTGCTTGCAAAGATGGCCGGATTGTCGCGGTGGGTGATGATGCCGATGTCTTGGCGCTGGCCGGGCCGGCGACGCGCCAGATCGACCTCGGCGGGAGGACGGTGATCCCCGGCATTAACGACGCGCATAACCACATGCTTGAAATGGGTTTGAAGCTGCGCCGGATCGGGCTTGATGATTGCACGTCGATCGCTGAGATGATCGAGCGGGTGCGGGCAGTGGCGGCGCATACGCCTGCCGGCCAGTGGATCGTGGGCGAAGGCTGGAACGAATCACTCTTTCGCGAGGGCCGGCTGCCGAACCGCCACGATCTCGATGCGGCGACCACGGCCCACCCGGTCTTGCTCAAGCGATTTTTCAATATGGATGTGGTGAACACGCGGGCGCTGGAGCTAGCTGGCGTGACGATGGCGACGCCTGATCCGGCGGGAGGCAAGATCGAGCGCGAGGCGGATGGCGCGCCAACGGGGATTTTGCGCGCCGCTGCCAAGGAGCTTTGCCGGCGGTTATTGCCGGCGCCAACCCAAGCCGAATGCGTCGAGGGGCTGGAGGCTGCCGGCAAAGCTTACCTTTCCTATGGCATTACCAGCATCCTCGACCCCGGCTTGCAACCGTGGGAGATCCAAGCCTATCTGGCGGCGCGGCGGGCGGGACGGTTGCCGGTGCGGGCCAACCTGCTCGTTTCGTGGCACGGCTTTCGTGAGAGCGAAACGCGCGCTGAGCTCGAAGCGCGGGCCGCCGCGTTGGGTGGTCTCAGCGGGTTGGGTGACGAATGGCTGCGAATCGGCGCGCTCAAGATGGCGATTGACGGTGGCACGACCTCGCACACCGCATGGATGTTCCAGCCATTTTTGGGGGAAGATCGGGTGTATGATTACAACCGGCTCGATCCCGAAGACCTTGTTGAGTTTTTTACCCGTGGCCACACCTTGGGTTGGGACATTGGCATTCACGCGATCGGTGATCGGGCGCATCACGAAGCGGCCCGCGCTTTTGCCGAAGTGATTGCCGCTCATCCGCGCGAGCATCGCCACAACCTGATTCACGGCTACTTCGCTACCGAAGAGAGCTTGCAGCACATGGCCCGGCACGGGTTGGCGGTCGTCATCCAACCCACCTTCATCTATTACGAAGGTGACGATCTCTTCCGCGATGTCGGGCCGGAACTGGCGGCGCGCTACAAACCGATGCGCACCTACCTCGACCGGGGTATCCGGGTGGTGGCAACGAGCGACGTGCCGAGCACGGTGCATTTCAATCCCTTCATCGGCCTCTACGCGCTGGTGACGCGCAAGAGCTGGAAGGGCACGCCGATTGCGCCCGATCAGGCAGTGAGCCGGGAAGAGGCCCTGTATGCCTACACCGTCGCTGGGGCTTGGCTGACCCGTGAAGAGCATCTGAAAGGGCCGCTCGCCCCCGGTATGCTGGCCGATATGGCGGTGCTCGATCGCGATTACTTTACCTGTCCTGCTGAAGAAATTAAGGATATTCAGGTCGAACTGACGATTCTGGGTGGGCAGGTGGTGTATGAGCGGAACGCATCTTGACCGTATGAGTGAGGCAGTTTGACTGCCTCACTCCATAACATTGCGTTACCGTAGCGCAGGTATCATCACAACAACGTTGCCCCACAACACTGGCCCTGCGCCATTCTGCACCGCCTCGGCGAGGTGGCGGCCAACGATCGCCGTAAACGGCATCCTAAACTGACGATTCTGGGTGGGTAGGTGATGTATAAGCAGAATGGGTAGGGGAAGAGTGTAGATTGGTTGTGTTATGATATGGGTATACGTAAACTGATGATCACCATCATGACCACAGATCAAGCAGTGTAGGCAACAAATTGGCAGATGAGCGCCCTATCTGAAATTATCCAACAATGTAAAGCCACGCTGGCGGCCTACTATGGCGCACGGTTTAGAGGTCTTATCCTCTACGGATCGGTGGCGCGTGGCCAAGCTGATCCAGCCAGTGATATTGATCTCCTAATCTTACTTGATCAACCCTTTGATTATGTGAGCGAGCTGCGCCAGATCATCGATATTTTGTATCCGGTTCAGCTCGATTCGCCGTGGTTGATTTCAGCCAAACCTGTGCCGGTTGGCGATTTCGAGCGGGGAGCCAGCCAACTCTACCGTTATGCTAAACAAGAGGGGATCATGATGTAATGTCCGATCGTAAGCAAGAGATTTTCGCGTATTTGGAACGAGCAGAACAGTCGATTTTAGCAGCAAATGAACTGTTCAGTAGAGGCTTCTACGATTTTGCGGCATCACGAGCGTATTATGCCGCCTTTTATGCTGCTACTGCGATTTTATTAAACGAAAGATTAGAGTTCAGCAAGCACAGTGGCGTTATCGCCGCAATCCATCAACGATTCGTCAAAACAGGAAAACTGAGTAGAGAGCATGGAAAGAATTTGAACTGGCTATTTGAAATTCGTAACATCGCTGATTACGGTGGCATGCTCCATATATCTCAATCGCAAGCAGAACAAGCTATTAGTGCAGCGAATACATTCCTACAAACGGTCATGTCCTTGTTGAAGGAATAAACTACCCCACTACACCAACGTCACCCGCTCCATTCCCAACAACCCCAACGCCGCCGGCACGGCGCCGGTCTGTACCGCCTTAGCAAGGTGGCGGCCAACGATCGCTGCA
>JAUQOZ010000232.1 GCA_030550625.1 Chloroflexota bacterium
CTGCGTGCATAGCGAGGAACGAGAGAAAACTGCTTAACGCACAGTGAGAGGAATGTACACGGTATACATTATGTCGGGTACGGGAAATGCCACTGGCTCAAGCGCCTGACCGTTGCCAGCACGGTCAAAGAGTTTCAGATGCACCGCCGCTGCATCATTTGTGATAACACCCAATGACACGTTGAGTTGGAATGGCGAACCACTGGTTGCTAGCGACCCATTACCTTCGCTTTGCACCTCATGCTCACCCAGCACGTGATATACCGGCTGGCCGATGGGAACGCCATACCGGTTGACGAATTGCCACTCAATCGCCCATGGCAGCGGCGCATAAGTATCCATAAACTGGCCAGAGACGATGAGCCGACTGCTCTGTTCACCTCTTTCAACACTAGCAATCACATTCGTCACAACGGGCGGTGTCACATCACGCACTAGCGGCATCTCTAGATACCCTACATTGGAGCGTCTATCGTATGCGAGAAAGTAGAGGATCATTCCACCCTCTTTGGTCAGCAGTTGGTACGCATCATAGTGCGCTGACTGCTCGATTGAAAGGATCGGGAGGTCATAAAGGATCTCATCATCAACCGAGAATGCGCCACTCCTCAGACCGGTACAATCATTATTGTCAATCATTTGCACCATTATTGTATCTTGATTTGTGTAGCCGGTCATTGCATATTCCGGCCAGCGCACATTGACAATCATGTCAACGGCGCGATCAATTGTTAATGGCGCGCTCAGCAATGTGGTATTGCCATCGACATCACGCAGCTCAGCGTAGAACGTGTGATGTTGGCACAACGGATTAGATGTCTCTGGTGGGCCCGGCACATACGCAAAGGCAAATCCTTGAAAGACGAGTAGTGGTTCCCATGCATTATCATCAACTGGCGGTTGATTCCAACTCCAGCGCAACTCGCGGGTGGTAGGCGGCAGTTGCCAGAAATCGACCAGCACTTGACCAATCTGATCAATATAATTGCTCAGTTGCAGTTGGGGCCGGCCTGACTGCGCGATAGTTGAGGGGGCAAACGCCATCCCCAACCAGATCAAGGCAGTGATGGCGATCAGCACAATTCGACGATGATAGCTGCGTTGCATAGAGATCAATATCCTTCCGTTACCGCGTCAACACATACCGCGCGACATCACGACCCAAGGCCATTCCCTGCATACCATCCATCATCCAATGCACGCCGCCAATAATGCGTGAGCGGGTAGCATCAGCGGCGCGCTCGACGAGCAGATCTTTGTGGTGCGGGAAGGTGATCATCAGCAGATTGGCCGCCGCTGAACTAAAGGCGGCATGGCCCGATGGATATGAAGGGTGCGGCGGTGTCGGCAACACCGGCTGCCATGCCGGATCCACTTCAGCCATCCATTGTTCGGGCCGCTGGAAGCCGTACAGGTATTTGTTGTACCAGCACGCGACGGCAGTGTCGTGCATGGCTACGCCGAGATGGGCAAGAAGCGACGCCGTCTGCATTTCATCGAGCTTGTTGACCAACGCCATCGTAATCGCCGTCTCAAACCAGAGACCGGCAGGCGTGACGGTACCCACATCGGCGTGCCAATACCATGCCAGTTCGCGATACTCATCAGTCAGCACTTGCTGGCCTGCCCGAAAGGCAGTGCGTTCGCGCTCCATCTCTTCACTGTCCCACGCTGGCGGCGGCGGTAACACAATGACATCACCGGCAGGCAGGGCAATGGTCTTGACCGTGCCCCAATGCGGGTCAAGCGGGAGTTTTGTCGTATTCCAGCCACCACGAGCTGGCAAAGCAATCTCGCGTACCGCATCACTGCCGTCTTGCTGCGCCCACGCGACCACCTCGTGGCCCACTGCTTGCCCAATCTGGAAGCTGCGCGCAAGCTGTTCCGGCGGAACTGGATCGCGCAGCCATAGCCCATGCCAGCGCGATACGTAGACATACCCCTCAATGATCTCGTTATGTTGGGGATGGAGATAGCGCAACACCGGCCACATCGCGCCAGCGAGCAGCGCAGGGTTATCAACCGGCTGCTCCTGTGCAGCTTCACGCCCGACCATTAACGCATCGTTGAGCGCAACTGATACGAGCATCAATTCACGAGCGGCCCGATTGGGCGGCAACCCATCACGGGCAATGAACTTGAGCGTTGTCTTGAGCCATTCGACGGCAAATTTGTGTGCCGTGTTGGTTGGCGGCGCTGGCGGCAAGTCGGCAAATGCAGCGTTTGCGGCGGCAGCCAATACCGCACTCGTATCGGTCACTAACCAGAGCCGTGGCTGCAATGGGCTAACCAGCCTGCCACTCGCCACAGGGGCTTGGGTAGGCGCTGGCGTGGGCCGGGATGGTTCGGGGGCGCTGGTCAATGGCGCAGCGCAGGCGGTCAGGACGAAGAGCAAGACGAACAGGTGGACGAATCGCATGCGACACCTCAGCGGTACAAAAAAGTGTGCTCATATATGAAACCGCGCGAGATGGCAAAAGGATTCGCAGAAATTTCGAGCAATTTTTGAATGTCTCACCCTGCGGTGGACAAGCAACGGTTGGCGGCTCAGCACAGATGGCGCTGCGCGCGCAAGAGATTTGCCGTCTGCGTGCTGTTAAAGCAGCGAAATGACTGATTGGGAAGACCAAAAGCCCCGCTCTCAATTGATGAGAGCGGGGCTTATCAGCATACACGTTGCGGCAAGGGTTACGAGGCGCTTTCCACGAGCGGCAACTGGCGCGCTTCACCGGCGAGCAGTGTCTGCGCCGCTGCTGCCACAAAGCCATAGAAGAGCGGATGCGGCTTGCCCGGACGGGACTGGAATTCGGGGTGGAACTGGCTGGCCACGTACCATGGATGGTCACGCAGTTCGATAATCTCAACCAGCCGCTTGTCGGGCGAAACGCCGCTGATCACCAGCCCAGCCGCCTCTAAGATGGCGCGGTAGCGGTTGTTAAACTCAAAGCGATGACGGTGGCGTTCTTCCACACGATCACAGCCATACGCCGCATGGGCGCGCGTGCCCGGCACCAGATCGCAAGGGTAAAGGCCAAGCCGCATCGTGCCGCCCTTTTCGGTAATGTCGCGCTGATCGGGCATCAGATCGATCACGGGATGAGCGGTCTGCGGGTTAAATTCGGTGCTGTTGACATCGTGGGTGCCGAGCACGTGGCGAGCAAAGGCGATCGTTGCGCATTGCATGCCCAAACACAAGCCAAGGTACGGGATCCCGTTCACCCGCGCATAGTCAGCGGCGGCAATCTTGCCTTCGATCCCGCGCTCGCCAAACCCACCGGGCACAAGGATACCATAAACGCCTGACAATAAACGGGCCGGCCCTTCGCGCTCGACATCTTCAGCGGCCACCCAGCGAATGTCTACGTCGATCGACTGCTCAAGCCCAGCGTGATGCAAGGCTTCGACCACGCTGATATAGGCGTCGTGCAATTCGACATACTTACCCACCAAGGCAATCGGCAACCGGCGCTTCTCTTGCCGGATGCGCGCCACCAACGCCCGCCATTCGTCGAGATCGGGGGCCGCCGCCGGCAATCCCAACCGTTCGACCAGATACTCGCCCAACCCCATATCTTCGAGCACCAATGGCACCTCGTAGATCGAATCGACGGTTGGCACCGGGATGACCGCGCGCACATCAACATCGGCAAAGAAGGCGATCTTCTCGCGAATATCGTCGTCAATCGGGCGATCGGCCCGGCAGAGAATGACATCGGCGCTGATGCCTACATTCCGCAGCGCCATCACCGAATGCTGGGTCGGCTTGGTCTTCAGCTCGCCGGTGCTGATGTGGGGCAACAACGTCACGTGAATGTAGAGAATATTGTCGCGCCCAACGTCCTTGCGCATCTGGCGGATGGCCTCAAGGAAAGGCAAGCTTTCGATATCGCCAACGGTGCCGCCAATTTCGACAATGACCACATCGGCTTGGCTGCTACGGGCCAATGCGCCGATGCGCGCCTTAATCTCGTTGGTGATATGCGGAATCACCTGAATCGTACCACCCAGATAATCGCCGCGCCGCTCTTTGGCGATGACCGCCGAATAGATCTGGCCGGTGGTGACATTGCTCAACCGGCTCAGATTGACATCAATAAAGCGCTCGTAGTGGCCGAGGTCAAGGTCTGTCTCAGCGCCATCAGCCGTCACAAACACCTCACCGTGCTGGTACGGCGACATTGTACCGGGATCGACGTTGAGGTAGGGGTCGAGCTTCATAACCGAGACGGTGAAGCCGCGGCTCTTGAGCAGGCGGCCAATCGAAGCTACGCCAATCCCCTTGCCAACCGAAGAGACCACCCCGCCAGTCACAAAAATGTACTTCGTCATAAAGGACTACTCCCTGCATAAAGATTTGTGGGTCGGTCAACCTTCGGTTGAACCGACCCACGCTGGCGCTCGCTTGCACTGTGCCAAAGCGGATTGCATGCCACACAATCGCTGTTTACCGGATGATCATACGTACTATGATGAGCGGCATCTGTCTGCCGCACGTTTACACTTCAATTTTTCAGTATACCACATGTAAGCAGTATGAATGGTCAACTATGAGCCGGACGCAGGATGACGATCCGGGTCTGCTCCTCATCGGCAGGTAAGGCATTCGCATTAATCACCAGCTTTTCTTCGGGGGTATATTCTTTCATCCCCATTTCGCTCACAAACTTTTCGAGCGGCGCTAGCGGCGGGTCGAAATCGATCTGCCCCATCGCGTAATGCATTGGGATCACAAAACGAGGTTCGATCTGGCTAATGACATTGCTGGCTGTAGCCGGCCCGATCGTCTCGCCTCCGCCTACCGGCACAAACAACACATCGACGTTCGAGCCAATTTCTTCAAGCTGGCTCGTGGTCAATTCGTGGCCAAGATCGCCGAGATGGCAGAAGACCAGATCATCGAGATGGATGATATACACGGTATTGAAGCCGCGTTCAGCGCCTTTCACCGTGTCGTGGAAGGTGCGCACGCCGGTAATCAGCACCCCGCCAATCTCATACTCGCCGGGGCCATCAACCACAAAGACGCGATCGCGCAACGGGCGCACCGCAGCTACATTGTCGTGGTCAGGATGGTGATGGCTAACGGTGACGATCGTCGCGGTTAGCCGGCCTAGATCGAAACCGATCGAGCGATGGTAGGGATCACAGACGATGGTGCCATCGCGACCGCGCAAACGAAAACAGGCATGACCAAGATATTGCACTTCAGCCATAATAAAAATCCTTAGCTTGTTAGGCTATGGCGCCGAGCGATGAACGGCGGCGCGCTCATTGCTTGGATATGGAAAGGGCATTTGCCGAACACAACGCCCGCTGCCGTACCCACCATCATACCCGGCAAGCGGGTGTCTGTCCAATAGCATAGATAGCGTTTTAGGAAGGCGATCCACCGTTGTCACCGCCATTTCCCTTGTCCCCACTCACGCCTGCTAGCGAAAGAAGAGAGCCTCTGCGCATCTTGATGGCTGAAACGGAAGCCACCCCAACCGAATTCGCCAGAAGACACTATCTCTGTGCAGGGCAGGACTGTGCGCCAAGCGTAATCGAGACACGAGACGCTGCTCCGGCTGTGGGCCGCCGGCGGCCCACAGACTCCCCGGCGGGAGGGCCGCCCACGCTCTGGTGCTCTCCTTGCGGGCGGGCTGCCCGCGCTCCACTACTACGCTGGCGGACGAGCCACCCACACACCACAGCTCCGCCTGCGGGTGGGCCGCCCCGCGCATTGCCGCGATGCAACGCGATGTATCGCCATAGTTCCTCCTGCGGGCAAGCCGGCCACACTTCACTGCTACGCTGCGGATCGTCTCGCAGCGTTTGTGCTAGACTAAATCATGCCGTGCGAAACAATCTTGGCACTTCTACACTTTGCGCCATAGAGCATCGGCCATCTTACCAATCTGGCCCATCCGCCCCCGGATGCAATTCACGCCAAAGACGCGCAAGAATGGGGCGGATCAGATCGGCAGCAAAGCCGCGGCGCAACAAATACCCGCCGAACCGGCGTTGAAACGCGGCCCAATCGGCAACCTGCGCATAGCGGGGCAACACAGCGCGCGCGACCGCCTCAGCCCGCTCACGCTCGCTCATACCATCATCTTCCGCCGCCAACGCTTCATCGATGATCGCCGGCGCAATCCCCTTGTGACGCAATTCGGCCCGCAAGGCGCGATCGCCGCGAGGGCGCAAGGCACGCCGGTTAGCGACCCAGCGCCTAGCAAAATCAGCGTCATTGAGCAGACCCAATTCGTGCAGGCGGGCCATCACGCGCGTACACGTCGCCTCGTCAAAGCCTTTGCGCTGCAAATACCGTCGCATTTCGGCAGTCGAACGCGGTCGCCGCTCAAGCTGCTGCAATGCTTTCTGCAACGCCTGATCGGCCTGCTCACTGGCAACGAGGCGTTCCCATGCCGCCTCATCAAGCTGCACACCTACTGCCAACCGCTCGCGCACCAGCGTATTGAGGCTAATGCCCAGCGCAAACTCGCCGTCAATGAAGATATTGACGCGCTGCGGGTCGTTGCTTTGCTGGCGAATAGCGGTGATTGTACCGATTGGCATAGCGCAGGCCTAGCTCGTTCGCAACGAGCGGTAGTTGGGCATGTTGGTGCAGGCAGCAGTGCATTGCGCATCCTGCGACCTACAAGTATGCAAACGAGCACTGTTGGCAGGCATAGCAGCGCTCGCGCGACGCGCGTGCAGTCATAAGCGTGCATCGCACTGGGTAAGCGCTGCAACCTACGACTACGCACCCGCAGGCAACAGCGACCACACGTTCACCACGCCGCGTAAGCGCCGTCACGACCAAAGGCTACACGCCCGCATGGCTGTGATGAACTCGCGTCCACCGCGCCGCGTAAGCGCCGCTGCACCCTGCCCACACCGAACAAAGCACGATGAGCGCCGCTAGCCACGCTCTCGCCAACGGCGCCGACCTTGCCTACATCGCGAATGCTACTCTTCAAAAATACCGTCATCATCGCCGACATCGGCGCTCGGCGCAATCACTGACGGATTAGTCAACGCTTGCGCTTTGATCAAGCGTTCGATCTCGTCGGTCAGGGCCGGATTGTTCTTGAGGAACTCGCGCACATTTTCGCGCCCTTGGCCGAGCCGATCTTCGCCGAGATAGAACCACGCGCCGCTCTTGCGGATGATGCCCAACTCGGTGCCGATGTCAATGATATTGCCTTCGCGCGAGATGCCTTCGTTGGCCAAAATATCGAATTCGGCCTGCCGGAAGGGCGGCGCGACCTTGTTCTTGATCACCTTCACCCGTACCCGCGAACCGATCGCCTCTTGCCCTTGCTTGAGCGTCTCGATCCGCCGGATGTCAAGCCGCACTGAGGCGTAGAACTTGAGCGCCTGCCCGCCGGTGGTCGTCTCCGGCGAGCCGAACATCACGCCGATCTTCATCCGCAACTGGTTAATAAAGATAACGACCGTGCGACTCTTGCTGATCGCGCCTGACAACTTGCGCAGCGCTTGGCTCATGAGGCGAGCTTGCATACCGGGCATGGAATCGCCCATATCGCCTTCAATTTCAGCCCGCGGCACCAAGGCAGCCACCGAGTCGATCACAATCACGTCGATCGCATTCGAGCGCACCAGCATTTCGCAGATTTCAAGCGCCTGCTCGCCGGTGTCGGGCTGTGATACCAGCAGATCATTGGTATTGACGCCGCACCGCGCTGCGTAGACGGGGTCAAAAGCGTGTTCGGCATCGATAAAGGCGCAGACGCCACCCATCTTCTGCGCTTCGGCGATGATGTGTTGGGCCAGCGTGGTTTTACCGCTGCTCTCAGGGCCGAAAATCTCGATCACGCGCCCGCGCGGTACGCCGCCGATGCCCAGCGCAATGTCGAGGGCAATCGAACCGGTGGGAATGGCTTCGATGGCCAGCCGGTTCCCAACCTCTCCCATCTTCATGATGGAACCTTTGCCAAACTTGCGATCGATCTGCGCCATCGCCGCCGCGAGCGCTTTTTCTTTCTCCGGGGTGATTGCCATCGCGGGCGCTCCTCCATTATTCGTACCCACTCGTATGCTCCTCTTGCTACTCTACTCGATGGGGAGGGCGCTGTCAACGCCGTTGCCTGCCCCGTACATATGTGCTATAATAGCACAAGTGTACGACTATGACAAGAGGGGCGCGCTACTTTTTTCCTCCCTATTAGTATACCGCTGCAAACAGCAAAACGATGCGGAAATGGCGGGCCATTCGTCACAATCGTTCAGCGACCGGCCATCTGCCATGGGCGACGAGTAGCGGGCGGCTGGCAAGCTGTACACCGCCACCAGCGCTCGCGCAAGCAGGGGGTATCGGGCAATCCCAGCGAGTATGCGAAGCGGGCCCTTAGCGCGTGGGCCGCTTCGCCGCGCTCGCGCTGCCAAGAAGCTTTTTGCGGCATTGGCAACGAAACACTTTTCGTAGTTTTTTGCGGCAATGATTCAATGGCCTTTTTTGATGAATCTGCTCCGTAACCATGGTATAGTGCAGATAGCCGTATCCAGTGTCGCCAGAGGTGAGACCATGGTCAAACGCATTCCGCCCGGCCCCGGCCAAGAATCGGTCTGGGACTACCCGCGCCCGCCGCGGCTCGAACCAACTTCGCGCCGGATCCGGGTGATCTTTGCCGGGATTACGTTGGTCGATAGCCGGCGCGCAATCCGGGTGCTTGAAACTAGCCATCCGCCGGTCTATTATGTGCCGCCCGCTGATGTACAGATGGCCTTCCTCCGTCCCAATCTGGCCCGGTCGTTCTGCGAATTCAAGGGTATCGCCACCTATTACGATGTGGTGGTTGGCGAGCGCAGCGCTGTACAAGCGGCGTGGTCGTACCTCGACCCCACGCCTGATTTCGCACCCATCCGCGGGTATCTCGCCTTCTACGCCGGCCCGATGGATGCCTGCTATGTTGATGATGAACAGGTGACGCCCCAACCGGGCGGATTTTACGGCGGCTGGATTACCAGCGATATTGTTGGGCCGTTTAAGGGCGGCCCCGGCACGTGGGGGTGGTAGGGGCTGGTTCACCCTCACTCCCAGTCCCGCTCTCACTGGCGTGGGAACAGGGCACTGCTGTGGGCCGCTTGAGCCGTGCCTCTCCCGTCCACTCAGCGGCACCCCTTCTCCCGCCGTTTGGTGGGAGAAGGGGCGAGGAATGAGGGCTAGCCCACTGCACGGGTGGAATAGCCACGAAAAGACACAAGAGGCACAAAAACGGACGATTGTTGCGACTTTTGCGTATCTTTGTGGTATTCGACCCCATGCCCTCACCTCCAGCCCCGATCCCGCCTAACGGCGGGAGAAGGGAGTGGAGCGCCGGGCGGTGCGGTATCGCACAGCGATCAACGGGTGGGTGCGACCACATGTTTTGTCCGCTCCTCAACGGCTATGGCCGGGGAGGCAGTGCGGCAGTGGGACTGCCGCATTCCAGATAGGCGCTGGCCCAATACTAACGCGGCAGTGGCAATGCCGCACGCTATAGATAGGTCTGTACCCCTTTCGTAGGAGGTAGCGCTAGCCGAGAGCCGCGTTTTGAAGAGAAAGGACGAACCGATGAATCAATCAGACGAGCGGCTGCACGTGTTGCAGATGGCCCGATCTGAGGTGTTGGCCGGGCGGATGAGCCGCCGCGCGTTTCTGCGCCTTGGGTTGGCGCTCGGATTATCAGCCGGCGCAACGGCGCTAGCAGCCTGCGGCGGCACGGCGCCAGCGCCTGCCCCCACCGCCGCACCAGCTCCCGCCGGTAGCGGCCCCAGCGGAAGGTTGCGCGTGGCGAGCGAAATTCCGGTGCAGCTTGACCCAGCGTTCGCTTCGTCAGACGCCGAAATCCTGATTCTGAACCACGTGTACGACTATCTGGTTGATATCGACGCCGGCAATAACGTCATTCCCCGCCTTGCCCGCGAATGGACGATCAGCGACGATGGTTTACGCTACCGGCTGACTCTCGCCAGCGGCGTCACGTTTCACGATGATAGTCCGCTCACTGCCGCTGATGTGGTGTGGACATTCAATCGCTTGCGTGATCCTTCCCTTCAGTTGCCGACCGCCGACCTCTACGCCAATATCGCCGAGATTGCCGCCGACGGCGATACTGCTGTCGTCTTTACGCTATCTGCGCCCAATCCTTTCTTCCTCTACGATCTGTCTGATAATCACGCCTTGATCCTCCGGGCCG
>JAUQOZ010000177.1:0-9433 GCA_030550625.1 Chloroflexota bacterium
AATATCCCACCGACATCACCGACGGCATGGCCCATGTTGCGGCTTTGGCCGATCGCTTTGCCGCCTACGGCAAGACGACGCGGCAAGCGATTGATTTCGCCGCCGAAATGGGCGATCAGGCGACCGCCGATTTAATGACTGAGGTCGCCCGCGCCATTGATAAAGATCTCTGGTTCCTCGAAGCCCATTTGCAGGGATAGCACTGTGACCCTTCGCATTGCCCGCGCCGCGGCGCTGATCGGCGTCGCGGCGTTGATCTGCGCCGCCTGCGCTGCCCCGGCGCCCGCGCCAACCCCAGCGCCCACGGCGACCGCAGCGCCTACGGCGACCCCAGCGCCCACGGCGACCGCAATGCCCACCGCAACGCCAGCCCCCACGGCCACCCCGGTGGCGCGTCAATTGACGATCTGGGTCGCCGAGCCGGCTGACGCTCAAGCGGCGATTGCCGCCGAGTTACAACAGGCTGCCCAAGCCGGGAACTTCCAACTCGCCATCATTCCGCGCGACCCCGACGGGCTATTGCTCAGTCTCGCCACCGATCGCCTGCTTGGCTTGCCGCCGCCTGACCTGATCTGGGCCGATCAAGAGGCGTTGGTGGGCTTGTTGGCCGATAACGCGCTGGCGCCGATTGGCATCGAGCTGCCGGCTGACCTCTTGCCCGGACTGCGCACGCTTGCCAGCAGTAACGATACGTTGTGGGGCGCGCCGATCACTGCTCAAGACATGTTGCTGCTGCTTTACCAGCTTGATCAAGCGCCGCCGGCGACGGCTGCCGATTTGGTGGCGGCGGCGCAAGCGGCGCGCACATCCGAACGGGCCGGATTTGTCCAAGGCTGGGGGGCGGCGCGCTGGCTAGCGCCGTGGTTCTACGCTGCCGGCGGCGCATTTACCACCCCCGACGGCTCTGAGCCAACCCTCGATACACCGGCGATGACGGTTACACTCACCCTGTTGCGCGATCTGTACCAAGCGGCGCCGCGTAACGGCGACAGCTATGCCCGCGGCCAACGGCTGCTGGCCCAAGGGTTTGCCGCGTATGCGATCGATGGCGACTGGGCATGGCCCACCTACCGCGCAATCAGCGACACCTTTCAGATCGGGATCGCGTCGTTGCCAACGTTCAACGGCAATCCGGCCCAACCGTTGATCGGCAGCAGCCTGTTCATGCGCCATCGCGACGGGCAGGCTACGACCGAGGACGTAGCGGCAATCGTTAACGCGCTCTATCAGCCCGCTGTCCAACTGCGGCTAAGCGCGGCACTGGGCCGGTTGCCGGCCCGGCGCGAACTGCTAGCCGATCCTAGCATCCAAACCGACCCCGCCCGCGCCGCCGCCGCGACGCAAGCCGCCACCGCTCCCGGCCTGCCCCCCACCCCGGCAGCGCGCTGCGCCATCTTTGGCGTCGAGTCGTACCTGTACAGCGCCACCACGAGCGATCCGCCCCTCAAAGATGCGCCGGTGCGGATGCAACGCGAAGCGCTGGCATGCCTGCGCCAGTTTGCGCAACCCTAACCGGTGCGGCAGCGTCATAGTAACAAGAGTGCGGCAGTTGCACTGCCGCACTCCATAACAGAGACAGTTCATGCTGTTCGAGCTAATGCCAACGACGAAACACGATATTCTTGCCCAAACGATCGTTTGGCGATGCCCTGCATCCTTGCGTATTGGCTCAGAAAGGGGGCGCTATGCACTGCCCACACTGCAATACCACCCTACCCGACGACGCCCGCTTCTGTATCGAATGCGGCGCAGCGGTGCGCGTCGCCACAGGTGAAACTGTCCGACTGCCGGGAGGCGATGCCTCAACCATCACCTGCCCGCACTGCAAGTTTATCAATCCGGGTCACGCCCGGTTTTGCGTCTATTGTGGCGAGCCGGTGCAGGGAAGCGGGCAGGCGCGCGCTACATCTGTTCCGCAACCGAAACCAGCGCGCAACGAGAGCGAACTCGGCATTACCTTATTACTGATTGGGGCGGCTTTATTGATCCCGATCATCTTCCGGCTGCCGCCGATGATCTGGCCAAACATTCTGATGGTGCTAGGCATTGCCCAACTCATCTTTCACTTCCAGCGCGGCGCCATCGCTGCCGGGATGCGCAACGCGATCTGGTTATTTGGATTAGGCATCCTGTTCCTGATGCCGCGTCTCTTCTTCCCCGGCCTGCTCTTGCTGGTGGGGTTAACCTTCCTGATGGAAAGTTGGCGGTGGAAGGGAAAGGCGCCGTGATGAACATCTAGTCAGCGTGTTACCAGAACAGCTAACAGTACCGTTCGCTCACCGATTAACCGAAGCGACAGCAGGAATGCCAAACGACGGTTCACCCCCCAAGGGGCCCATTGCGGCCCCTTTTTCATTACCCCCATCACCTGTTTTCCTGCTCATCACTAGTCCATTGACGAATAAACAACGTCTTATTTAACCGGATTTCTATGGAAATAGGTTGCGATCCCAGTTAAGATAGACCTAGAAGTGTATAATTTGTTCGCGAGATGAACGGGCAAAACCGTCGCAAGGCGGGGACGCAAAACCACGTATCCAGCATTGCCATACTGGATAGCCGGACTACCAAGCTCACACAATTGCCAAGGTGAGATACACCGCGTTGTGTTCTAGTACGGCCCGGCTCAGGTAAGAGCCGGGCTTCTGGTTGCTTAGAATATCTCCTGCCCGGTCAACATCTACCTGTATACACATTGGTAATAGCCGCCTGATACAGTAATGATAAATCTCTGCAAGACGTAGACTACTGTCAATACGTTGCCTCGGAGCATGGCATGTCAACACGCGCTTGGATCTACATTTGGTTTGTCTTCCTCACAGGCGGCGGTCTGGCAGGATTATCATTGCTGGGTCTACCAGCGATTACCATTGACTGGTTTACTTTCATCACTATTCTCTTGCTTGCGACGCTCACCCAGCTCTTCGAGGCAGAAGCGCCGAACCGGCAACTGCTGTACTTGCACTTCATCTTTTTCTTTGCCGCCCTGCTCCTCTTACCAGCGCCGCTCTTTGTCATCATTGTGATCGTGCCGCACCTTATCGAATGGCTGAAGGTGCGGTTCCTCACCCCGGAAAGCCCGCATTTACGCCACTGGTATATTCAACCGTTCAACATCGCCAATCACATCATTGCCGGTTTCGGGGCGCTAGGTCTGCTCAAGCTTGGCGCAACGAGCGTCATTGCTTCGAGCACTGTCACCATTGTGCTCTACATCGGCGCAACGATCACGTATGTGCTAATTAACCACCTGCTGGTTGGATATGCCTTGCAATTAGCGCGCAACATCAATTTGCAAGAATCCGGCGTATTATCGGTACGCAGCTTGTTGCCCGACATTATTATGGCCGGCTTGGGTTGCGTGGTCGCGGTACTCTGGGAATTGAATCCGGCGTGGTTGCTGTTGGCCCTCTCGCCTGTGGTGATGATGTATCAGGCCCTAATGGTGCCCCAACTGGTCGAAGAGGCGCGAACTGATACGAAAACCGGCTTGTTAAATGCGCGCTATTTCCAGAAAGCCCTTACCCGCGAGTTTGAGCGAGCGCAGCAAAGCGGCGAGCCATTGGCGCTGATTATGGCCGATCTCGATTACCTGCGCAATATCAACAACACGTATGGCCATCTGGCCGGCGATGCGGTGATCAGCGGGATCGGCAAACTCATCCGCGAAAACTTGCGTGAAGGGGATAGCGCAGGCCGCTTTGGCGGCGAGGAGTTTGCTATCGTATTGCCCAACACCGATCTCGAAGCGGCGACCGCTGTGGCGGAACGGCTGCGCCAAATGATCGAACAAGCAACCTTTCCGGTTCCCGGTTTCGAAACACCCATCCGGGCTACGATGAGCCTTGGCGTGGCCGTCTTTCCTGATGATGCGACCACTATGAACGAACTCCATCTGGCGGCTGACATCGCGGTCTATCAGGCCAAAGAGCAAGGCCGGAACCGGGTCGTTGCTGCGGCTGACATTCCTGACGCCATCGCTGCCGGATTACCGACGCTTGCCAGCCAAACATCGCCAGTTGCGTCGCCAGACCTTGCGACGGCGCTAGCAGCCGCGCCAGAACCGCCGCGCGCATTGCCTCCCCTTCAGCGTGCGAAAACGGTTGAGCCAGCTTCCCAGACGAAGCAGACGCCAACACCATCTGAAGCGCCTCAACGCAAGCGCCGGCATATGACGATCCCCACCTTGCCCTCGCTCAAGATTGCGACGAATGATCAGAAATCGCGCTGGCTGCACACGTATGTCAGCGTTGTGATCATGATCGGTACAATTGTGGCTCTCGCGGGGATGCTGCTCAGTTCGCCAACCAACTTCTTGCTGCTGGCGGTGCTGGCGCTGATCGCCCTTCTGTTCGAGCTGCTGCAAGTGGCGCTGAACGATCGCAGCACGATTTCGGTCTCAGTCGCGATTGCAGTGGCCGCAGCCATTCTGTGCGGGTTTAGCGGCGTCGTCGTGGTCAGCGGTATGATTGCGCTTGCCCACACGATCCGCCAACAAGCGCCCATCTACCGCTTTCTCTTCAACTGGTCGACGCATCTGTTGGCAGGCACAACACTTGTGATCATCGTACAGAGTCTGCCGAAACTGGAAGATCTGCCCGTGATCGCCTACTTGCTGGCGGTGCTGGCAATTGCAATGCCGATCTACTTCTTAGTCGATGTGGGGTTGATCGCGACGGCGGTCAGCCTCTCGAGCGGCCATCGCTTGCGTTCGATCTGGCAGAGTGAATATAGCTGGATCTTCCCACACTACATTGTGCTAGGCTTTATTGGCGGATTTATTGCCTTCGCCTATCAGATGATCGGCCTTGCCGGCATTGCCTTAGCAGTCGTGCCGCTCTTGCTGGCCCGCTATACCCAACACCAATACATCACCCACACCCAAGAGAGCATCCGCGAACTGCGGCGCGTCAATCAAGAGTTGCGCCAGACCAATCACGATTTGCTGAAAGCAAATGCCACCATTAGCCAGTTGAATCAGAGTCTGGTTGAATTGAACGACGAGGTAGTCGAGGCGTTGGCCCGGCTGTTCGATGCTCGTGATCCAAATTCGGGCAACCATGCGGCGCAGGTCGCCCTCTACGCTACGCTGCTAGGTCGCGCCTTGGGGTTGGAAGGCGAACGGCTGCAACAACTGCGCTGGGCAGCTTTTCTGCACGACATCGGTAAGATTGCGATTCCGGACTCGATCTTGTTTAAGCCGAGTAAGCTTACGCCAGAAGAGTACAACCAGATTAAGGCGCATGCCATCTTAGGCGCCGAACTGCTGGCCAGTTCCAAAGTGACCCAGCATATCGCCAAATTTGTGCGCCAACATCACGAACGCTGGGATGGGAAAGGATACCCGGATGGGTTAGCCGGCGAGAAGATTTCACTTGAGGCGCGGATCTTGAACTTGTGCGATTCGGTTGAGGCGATGGCTTCCGACCGGCCTTACAGCAAAGGGCGTACCCCCGAAGAGATCATTGCCGAAGTGCGCGCTTGCGCCGGCACCCAATTTGACCCGCAGATCGCCGAGTTGTTTATTAGCTTGGTCGAGCAGTACGGGTATGATCTGCTGGTGAATACCGCGATTCAGCGGTATCTCGATCCATCGCGTTCACCCCCGGAACCTGATCCCGATGGCATAGCCAAACCGGATTTGACGAGCCCTTTGCTGAATCAAGCCGAAGTGAATGCCACGTGATAGTCATTTGCCCACCTACACCCGCGCGGCCAGTGCCGCCAAGGATGCCAATACCATTTGCCCAATCCTTTGCCAACAACGCCACGGCGAGCAGGTGCAGCTCGATCACGGCGCAATCAACGCGACCTGCCCCAGCAACCTCAACGATCCAGCCAAGCCGCATTCCGCAAAATCATAGCCAGCATCACTTGGGCAACGGCGCCAGAGGCAGAGCCGGATGCTCCCACATCAGTGCGCCAAAGCCCAACCAGAGCGAAACAATGAAAATAACCAGAGGGTGGGCGGGCAGGATGGAGAATCCTTGCGCTACGCAGGCTCTAGAGCGCAACCCATAGAGAGTGGTAGTGGTTTGGGAGACGGTCGCCGCGCCATGGCTGGCTCACACCGGCCAGTAACCCCGCCTGAAGCTCAACCATCACATCATGAGGCGCTTGCGTTCCGAGATCAGCGGCGATAGCGTGGGGCATCGTTGCGCAGGGGTGCAGCGTGGCAGGCAGCCGTATTGTAGACGATATGGCGGGCAGGGTAAAGAGGAAGCGCAACCTTTGTTCCTACCGCTCAAAACAAAGCGCCGGCTGAGAGTGGCCGGCGCGCTAGCAAGAGATTGCAAGCGGAACGTTACGCCTTCAACTTTTCCAACTCGGCAACGTCCAGCTCCAGATACCCGCACGATGGGCAATAGTACGGCTTGATGTCCGAACCTTTGAGCAACGTGCCGAGACCGGTCTTTTCAGCGAGCGTATCGCCCTTCTTGACCACCTTCAGCAACGGACTGAGCGATCCTAACGCTGCCTCAACCAGTTCAGTTTGGCATTTGGGGCATGATGGCCTCTACCTGCAAGGATGATCCACCTTGTCACTGCCCGCCAAGCGCCGCCGGCTCTAGCGGCGGCACAGGAACCGGCTGCCCATTATCGTCAATCGCAACCAAGACACATTCGGCTTGGCAAGCCAGCACCCGCTCCTCGTGATCCATCGGCTCCCACCACATCTCCACCGAGATGTGCATCGAGCTGCGCCCGGTGCGGATAAGACGCGCAATCAATTCGACAATCGACCCCTCGCGCACCGGGTGGCGAAAGTTAACTTCGCTCAGGTGAACCGTCACCACTTTGCGCCGGCACCAGCGGGTGGCGCAGACAAAAGCGGCTTGATCGATCCACGCTACCGCTTGCCCGCCGAAGAGCGTGCCATAGTGATTGGTATCGGCAGGAAAAATGGGAAAGACCATGCGTGTTTCGACGCGGTGTGACTTAGACATAACACTTCTCCGTCAATCGGGTTGGGTGCAAGAGCGTTGCCAGCCGTTCGACCAGATCGACAATCCGCAGCGTGGGGCGAATACTGAGCGGGCGGGCATCCAGCGCATAGACTCGCTGATCACGGATAGCCGGAATCGCGCGCGCCTCGCGCGGCAGTTTAGCGGTCTGCCAACACCGCTCGGCAGCTTGGGCCGTCTGCCCGGCCAACAGCAACACAATCACATCGGGTTGCGCAGCATAAATCTGCTTCCAGCTCACCGGAACCGAATGCCCATCCGCCCGGCCCAGCAACTCATTCCCGCCGGCCATCCGCACGATCTCCGCTGCCCAATGCCCGGCGGTAAACGGCGGGTCAAGCCACTCCAGCGCTACCACTTTCGGGCGCGGACGGCCAGCGCCAGCCATCTGCACCCGCGCCAACCGCATCTGCATCTGGTCACGCAACCGCTGGCCCCGCTCCGGATACCCCACCGCTTCCGCAATCACCATCACATCGTGAGCGAGGTCATCGAAATCAGGCATCGCCAGCGAGACGATCTGGCTATCAGCCGGCAAACGCTGGCGCAGCGAGCACACCTCGTCAAACGAAGGCAGACCGGGATCGCACAAGTCTTGAGTGATGATCAGATCGGGTGCAAGCGCAACCAGAGCTGCTTCATCAAGCGTAAAGAGATTCTCGCCCCGGCGCAGGCGCGTCGCCAACACCCAATCGAGTTCTGCCACCGCGAGGCCAGCAGGGATCGCCGAATGGGTCACACGCGGCAAGCCAGCGACGACCTCAGCCGGGAAATCGCACAGATGGGAAACACCAACCAGCAGATCGGCCAAACCGAGACGGCAGATGATCTCGGTTGCCGGCGGCATCAATGACACAATGCGCATACGCTTCATTCCTCTCGCTACTGGTGCAGGCGCATCATCAAGTTATTGAGGTCAGCTACATCGAGCTGAATGGTCGCAAAGATGTCCGACAATTCCCAACCAGATCCGGCCCGGCGCACATAGAGCAATGTGCGGCGCGAAAACCGGTCGAAGCCGATCTGGCGCATCCGCTCATCCATTGACGCCTTGGCCCAACGCTCGTAATCGGTGCTGAGACCGCGCGACAGCAAGGCGAGGTGCAAGATACGCGCCCGATCATGCGCGATGCGCTCGATATAGCTCAGCGCCAGACATGGCGACTGGTTCACCAGCTCGGCAAAATCACGGCAGTAGCCGGCAAGCCGCTGCTCGATCGCATGCAATTCATCACAAATATCGCGCACATCACACTGCAACATCGGCCAGCTCCTTTCTGCCTGCGCCAACAACAAGCGCAGCACTAATGACCGCACAAACCAACAACCTCCCTACCGGTAAGCGCAACACCGGCAGCCAACAGCACGATTGATGAAGGGAAACAGGAATCAGCGCAACTTCGCGCTCTAAGCAAAAACCCCGATCTCCTTCCAGAGATCGGGGCAACATGATCCGGGTCAACGCGCAAGCGCGTTCACGGCGCACGGGGCATGTCCGTCCTCCTTGGCTCGAGAAGGGCTGAACAAACGCATCGCGGCAGGCGTCCTGGCTTCCGGCCAATCATAGCCGGTTACAGTTGCGGCACAGCGCTGGACTCGCACCAGCTTCCACCTTTACGCCCTAGCATCCGGGCTAACGGGTCACCGCGACGGTATTCGGTTGGCGATGTACACAATTCTAGGATAGTATAACGCGCCTGCCTTCAACCTGCCCACTGCCAGCGTGAACACCTGACCACACTGGGTAGCAAAGGGATAACTGGGGGGAGGCTTACAACATACTCACAACAATCCCCAACGACAGAGCGCGCCACGCAGGAAACACAAATATATTATGGAATGCGGCAGTCAAACTGCCGCACTCTAGATCTACATCACTACCTCTCACCCCGGCTGCGATCATACTCCCACATCGCCAAATCAACCTCTTGCACCAGCCACCCCAACTCAGCCGCCAACCGTTTCACCTCGCGCAGGTAGCGTTTGTAATCAGCCACTGAGAACGCTCGCTTCACTTCACCAAAGATTTGCCGCCAGCCGCGAACATCAATTACCGCATATTGTTCTGGAAACACCAACGCCAATATCGCCGAAGCCACCGGTATGCCCACACCGCGCAAGCTGCCCAAGATGCCTAACCGCAACTCAACTTCATAGTCTTCATCAGGATGCGAGACCGACAACGCAGCGCCGGTTACGATCCGAACCACATCTTCGGTGTTTGCTTGCCTGATGCCCGCCTGCCGCCCATACTGGCCGCGCAGTTTCCACTGGAGAATGGCGTCAAACTCCGCCGCCGTCAAGTAGAGCGGTTGGCGTTCACTGCGCAGACGGGCAAACGCCGCTTTAAGCCGCTCGGTCTCGGCATAGTCAATGCTTGCTGTCCGGTATGGAATGAGCTGTTCGGCGGTTATCATTGCAGTACCTAAGGTAGACTCACGCGCCAGTCTCTTTGCGCGAGGGCGAGA
>JAUQOZ010000177.1:9443-10101 GCA_030550625.1 Chloroflexota bacterium
CCAAGCTTACTATGTGCGCAAACCACATTCTCCCTACCCTCTTCGCGATGCTTTACGCATGAGCTCAGATGCGGTTGATAGCGTTGCGATGCGCCAGTTCACCCTCACCCTCAGCCCCTCTCCCACGAGCGCGGGAGAGGGGAGTAGAGCTAAGCTTTGCGGCATTGCCCAGCGATCAAAGATTGTCATCGACCAAATATTCTATTCGCCCCTCAACCCACTCGCACGGGAGAGGGGAGTAGAGCTAAGCTTTGCGGCATTGCCCAGCGATCAAAGATTGTCAAAGATTGTCATCGACTAAATATTCTATTCGCCCCTCAACCCACTCGCACGGGAGAGGGGGAGTGTCGATCTCTTTAAGGCATCTCACAGCGATCAAATATTCTCCCCACCCCTCAACCGCAATGCGGGGCGAACATACCCTGCCCATTGTGACGCCTATAGCGCCAAGCATCACCCTCACAGTAGCTGCAATACAGGGTTTACGGGGTGACAACGCCGCGCACAGGCGATTCAATAAGGGGAACATCCCTGCCTCATTGCGCAATAGATGCCGGCATGATGCGCCGGTCTGGCAAACGAGCCGGCTGCCCTAGGGACAGGCGCTGCGTGACGCCGTCGAGCAGTGCCTGCCGGTACAGGTCTCCGTTTGTTGTCC
>JAUQOZ010000269.1 GCA_030550625.1 Chloroflexota bacterium
TACTGGTGTGCTGCGCTCGGCGCATCGTCTTGTTCGCGATTGCTTCGCTGAATCAGGTCAAATAGCGAATCAGCAGCTTCCTGAACCTTTCACTCCTGCCATCAATAGCGCTCAGATTCGCAATATCTGGTAAAGGATTCCCATATTTGTGAAATACCTCACAGGAACGAGACAGAGCTATTCGTGCTCTGCTCGCACAAGCAGAGTGCGCGTTGGAGAGGAGGTCATTCGATGATGGAAAGCTTTCGCCGCGTATCGTGGGTTCGTGCTTGGCTGGTATGGGTCATCATTGCCGGTTGTGTAGCAGGGAGCGCGGCCTTTATCCCGCCCTCGGTCGCCAGCCAATCGCCTACAGTAGCCGCTGAAGGCCGTTGCGGCGTGATCGTGGAGCCATTCCCTTTGCCTGCTGATCAAGCGGCGCAACGGCCTCGTATAGTCTTCTTCCCACCTACTGGTGAAGTGTTTGTCGGCGTCGTCGGCGTTACTAGAGAGGTGAGTACGCGCGATAATACCCCGCTGGTCGTGGGGTGGCCAACCGTGTGGACAATCCGCCCTTGGCGGTTGCAATGGGATCAAGCGACCTATGTTTCGCCCGCAGTTTCTGATGCGCTCCTAGATAACACCAATCCGTATAACCACACTGCCGAGCTGCAATATATTCCCAGTAGCGAGCAGGGCGGTTATCTTTCATTTCGGTGGGGGTATAGCTGGTTGTATGAGACCCGCCTCCAGCCGGGACCAGAGATAAGCAATAGCTTGACTCGATGGATCATGATCGGCGATTTTATCTGGGAGCCGCGCGTGTTGCCGGTGGTAAGCAAGACGTTCAATGGCCTAGCTTCGCAGCTCATGGTTGTAAGCAATGGTTACCCGGGGATTGTGGGCCAACCGCTACAATTCTCATGGATTTATCAATGGCGCTCTGCCTTAACGCCTCACCTATACTCGACGCGACATTTGGTCTACTCATCTATTAATAATGAACGGGGTTTTAGCCTCGGCGCTCACTTCAGCGCGCCGGGATTGGCTGTTTCCGGGTCGGGCGAAGTCTTTGCTGCGCTGAATGAAGCATCGCTGTGGAGTGAGCCGCAGATTGGGATTTGGCGCTTCGATACCGATGCGTGGGTGTGGGATGAGACGGTGGACTCAGGGAATAAATGGGTCGAAGTGCGCCCGGCTTGGACGCGCTGGTCACAGGTGCCGGCCGCGCCGGGTGATGCAACCGGGAGAACCACTGAACCGGTGCTAGCTTTTGCTGGTGAGATGATGTTGGTGACCTATCGTGATAGCAACGGGTTGCCTTTGCTGGCGTGGACGACGACGAACTCGCCGGATAACTGGCAGCTTATCCGCCTCGATGATCAGCCAACAACTGGCCGGATCCATATTGTGGTCGATGCGGCGCGGCAACGCTATGTGGCGGCGTGGGCGCGCCAAGGAGCAACCCGCACCCAGAATCAGATTGTGATAATGCACGGTCTGCTGGCCGATCCAGCCCTGCATACTGCGCCAACTGCGATTACCGCGCCGGGGCCGTGGTTTGACCCTACGCTGCTCGTGACCCCAAACGGTACGGTGCATTTGGTGGCCGACTTTGTGCCGGTTGAAGGCGGCGGCATTCCGCAGCTCCTCACGTTGCCGGCACGCTGGGATGCCCCCCTTACGACGCCGCAGCAGCCGCTGGCTCCCGTGTGGCGCCAAGGGCGTATCCTTTGGGAGGAGGGCGCGACGATGCCAGCAGGGGCGCTGCTCAACGTGCGTTCGCGCACCGGGAGCGCTAGCGTCGCTGTTACCAACCCCGCTGTTGCAACGCTACCCGATACGCTCGAACCCGGCCCGGCGCTGTTGTCGCTGGCTCAACCCGGTTGCGGTGATCTTCCCATTGGCGGTATGGAAGTGACGCCGCCGCCGGCAGTCACCTATCGTGCAGCCGAGATCACCGTCGCAGCGACCGATCCGAAGCTAATCACGGTGCGGCTAACCGATGGCACGGCGGATCGTCCGTTGTATCTGCGCCTGCGCGTGCGCGCCCTCAGCGATGCCGATAACCAAACCCGCGAGATGACATGCACAACGCCTTTCACCGCCAGCGGCCCGGCCCTCGAAGCGCGCTGTTCGTTGCTCGACTTGGGTGGCATGCCAGCCGGCGCGGCTACTTTGCAGATCGAAGCCGTCTTGCACGATCAGTTCGGCCAAACGGCGATGCCGCTAACGCAGGCCACCTTCTCAGCGACTCGTCAGGTGATCTGGACTGAAGCGTGGTCAACCGCGACGGTATTTATCTCGCTGATCCAACGGTAGTGGTCTTTTGCTTGGCCGCTGGGCAAGAGCGACGGCCTGCTGCGCCGTCGCTCGTTGGCGTGGTCAGGGTAGGTTTGGTTCTTCCATTGCCGGCCCGTCACCCTCGCCAGTGGCGGGAACGAGCTGGGTTGCGGTATGGGCAAACGTCGTTCCATCTCAGCGGTACCAGTCAAGTTGCCACTGTTTAGTTAGATGGATTGCGGCTGCGGCTTAGCCAGCTAGGTTGAAACTAGTGAGGTGACGAGGGTTTTGTTAGAGCCGCCAAATTGGGGTCGGGTTCAGCTACCCTCCCCACGCACCAGCTTCCACGGATGAATCACCGTTATTCCGGCGTTCCGCACGTCACCATCATTGCGCGTCACCAAAGCAAACTGGCCTTCGCGAGCAAGCGCGGCGATCATGGAATCAATCGCTGGCATTGGGGTTCCCGCTTGCGCTAATCGACCAACCAATTCGCCCCAGCGCAACATCACAGCAATGGTCACTTCGGCAATGTGACCGGCAAAGCGTTGCATCAGGTCTGTCTCAAGCCACTGCATCATTGCCGCGCGTCGCGGCGAAGGCGGGAGCAAGGCAATGCCTTTGCGAAGTTCGCCAATGGTGATAACACTGATGTAGACATCTTGGGGGTCAAGTTGGTCAAGCCAATCAAGCACCGCTTAGTTAGGTTGTTTGCTGATCAATTCTGAAATGATGTTGGTGTCGAGCAGATATTTCATCGCGGTGCCATTCCGGGGTCTAGGTTACAACGGTATATCTTCACGCAGTGCGCTCTGATTGCGAACGAGATCGAGCGGTTCGCCAGCTAGCGGCGAGTTCTGGAAAAAGGTTGAGAGCTTGGTTTGCCGCAGCGCCAGCCGGCGGTATGCTGCGTATGAGATGACGACTGCTGTTTCAATGCCGCGGCAGGTAATGACTTACGGCTCCTGCGTGAGAGCAGCTTCGACCACCTCGCTCAATTTATTTTTCGCCTCTTGGAGTTGCCATGTGCCGGCCATTATAACCTCTCTAGCTAGACTGTCTTGCTTGATTATAGTAAGCGACGATGCAGCGTGCCAATCTTCTCCCTACTCCCCCCCAACTTCCCTGATCAGCCAAATATCCGCCTGTAGACGCTGGTCTCTACCAATAATTCATGGTAGCCTACATCATGTGCCGGCGAAATCCGCCGGTTCTAGTGCATGGCGAGGGGCCTGTGACCACCACTACGCGCGTCGAGCAGCCGGTCGTGTTTGCCGGGTTGACCCGCACCGACCTGACAATGCTGCTGGTTGTGTTGATTTGGGGGGCGAATTTTAGTATTGTCAAAGCTGCCTTAACCGAGATTCCACCGTTGGCCTTTGCCACCCTGCGCTTTGCCAGCGCCAGCGTGTTGCTGCTGGCTTTTACCTTCTGGCGCGAAGGACGGCGTGCGCTGCCTCCTGACCGGGCGACATGGTGGAAGTTGTTTTGGGTCGGGTTTGTTGGCAATACGGTGTATCAGGCCCTTTTTACCTATAGTTTGACTATGACCACGGCGGCGAATGGTTCGTTGATCATCGCAACCACGCCGGCATGGGTGGCGCTGGCGGCGGCTGTGCTCGGTATCGAGCGCGTGCGCGGTATGATGGCTGCCGGGATTGCGTTGGCGATCGGCGGCGTGGCGTTGGTGGTTGCCGAACGCGGCCTCAGCCTCGGCGGGAATGGCTTGTTGGGCGATCTGTTGATGCTCGGTGCGGCGTTGTGCTGGATGATCTATACTCTCGGCGTGCGCACGCTCGGCCAAGGCCTTTCGCCGCTGGCCATTACCGCGTGGACGATGGTCACTGGGGTGCCGGGGATGGTATTGGTGAGTATTCCTGATTGGGGTCGCGTGCCATGGGCTAGCGTGAGCGCCAATGCGTGGCTGGGGCTGCTCTACGCGACGTTGCTGGCGTTGGTGCTGGCCTATGTGCTGTGGAATAATAGTGTGCGCGTCGCTGGCAGCGCCCGCACTGCGATCTACGGCTGCGCCATTCCGCTGGTGGCGACGCTGCTTGCGTGGCCGTTGCTCGGCGAGCAGCCGACGTGGGTGCAGGGGGTGGGTGGTTTGCTGATTGTGACCGGTGTCTTGCTGACCCGCCGGACGTGATCGCGGTTGTTGCTCGTGGTACTATACTAGACCAAATCGGATGGTGAGGTGGCGACGGACGGCTGTCCGTCTCAGGCGCAAAGGGAGCAAAGACGCAAAGGACAAACACGCAAAGGCGCAGAGGTCGCAGAGGAACGCTAAGGATGAACACACAAAGGCGCAGAGGTCGCAGAGGAACGCTAAGGATCAAAAAACCTCTGCGCCCTCTGCGGTAAACCATCAACCGCTGCGGTCAATGTGCCCCCACCCCAGCCCTCCCCCTCCGGGGGAGGGAGCCAGACTCCTCCCCCCCAGCGGGGGGAGGCTGGGAGGGGGGCCATCGTGAAGGTCGCAGAGGACAAACACGCAAAGGCGCAGAGGTCGTAGAGTAGCGCAAAGGATACATAAGTATAAACCTCTGCGTCCTCCGCGCCCCCTGCGGTAAAAATAGAAACCTCCGCGCCCTCTGCGGTAAACTATCAACCGCCAGCACTGCTGTCTAACTGCATGACTACACTGCCAACAACCTACGCCCAACTCCCGCTGACTAACGTCAGCGCGCTCAGTGCGGCAATCGCCGACTTGCCCGCGCTGGCGGCGCTGGCTGCTGCCTTGCGCCCCGGCTACCAGACGGTCGCGCCGGTTCCGGCGGCGGCCCGTCCGGCGTTAGTGGCGGCGTTGGCCCGCCGGCAGGCCAAGCCGGTGCTTTACGTGACCCTCAGCGCCGAGAGCGCCCAGCGCGCCGCCGACGATCTGCGCCAGTGGTTGGCGCCTGATCACGTCTGGCTCTTCCCCGCCGCCGATGCGTTGCCCTACGAGCAGATGTCTCCCGGCGCTGAGGTGATCGGGCGCCGGTTGGCGGTGTTGCGCGGTTTGCGCGCCGGTGCGGTGAGCGGTGTGATTGTCACCTCGGTGAAGGCGCTGATGCAGCCAACGTTGCCGCCCGCCGAGCTCGATACGGCCACGATCCGGTTGCGGCGCGAAATGCGGCTGCCGGTTGAGCAGGTGGTGCAGGCGCTGCTGGCCAATGGCTATCAGCGCGCGGCGATGGTCGAAGCTCCCGGCGAGGTGAGCCGGCGCGGCGCGATTCTCGATGTCTGGCCGCCGGGTGATGAATTGCCGCTGCGCATCGAGTGGTTTGATGATGAGATTGATAGCTTGCGCCGGTTTGACCCGGCTACCCAGCGTAGCGAACAGCGGTTGGAACGGGCTGAGATCGGCCCGCCCCACGAGACTCCGCTTTGGCGGGTGGCGGAAGCGTTGCGCCGGATCGATGCGCTCGATCTGAGCGGGTTGCGCCGCGAGGTGCGTGAGGAGTGGGCCGCGGCCCGCTCCCAGTTGGCCGAGGGCCAGCGGTTTGAGGGCCGCGCGTTCTATGCCCCGTTTTTCGTTGATCAACCCGCTACCCTGCTGGATTATCTGCCGGCGGGCAGTGTGGTGCTATTGGCCGAATCCCATCTGCTCGCCCAGCACGCCAGCGAGATCGACACCCAAGCCGCTGCGTACCGCGATCAATTGGTGGCGCTGGGTGAGTTGCCGTCCGCGTTTCCCCGCCCCTATCTGCGCTGGGAGGAATTGGGACTGGCCGCTACCGCGACGCTGATCGTCGCCGATCTGAGCCACAATGAGCATGCTGATGCGCTGGCGCCGCCGTCGTTCGGCGTGCCGCCGCTCTATGGCGGCCAACTCCGCCGCTTGATCGAGACCATTGTCGCGCAGGTGCGCGCTGGTGAGCTGGTGGTGGCGGTGACCGCGCAAGCCGCTCGTCTGCAAGAGCTGGTTGGCGAGCAGGTCGCCGGCGAGACGACACCCGGCCGGTTTGTGCCGATCCACGGCGGTCTTGAGGCCGGGTTTACCTTGCCCGATCTGCGCTTGACCTTGCTCACCGATAGCGAGATCTTTGGCATTCGCCAGCGCCGCCCGCTGAGCGAACGGCGCCGCAAGGCGAATCTGGCTGACCGCAACGCCTTTTTGCGCTCGCTCAAGCCCGGCGATTACGTGGTGCATATCGAGCACGGGATTGCCGTGTTTGATGGCATGATCCGGCGTACCGTCGGCGAGGTCGAGCGCGAGTATCTGGTGTTGCGCTACGCCGGCGAAGACAAGATTTACGTGCCGGTTGACCAGATTGACCGTGTGACCCGCTACATCGGCGCTGGTGATGGCCCTCCCACCCTCACCCGGCTCGGCACCCAAGATTGGGAGCGCACCAAGCGCAAGGTGCGCGCCGCCGTGCAAGAGCTGGCCGAAGAGTTGCTCCGCCTCTATGCCCAGCGCCAGCTCAAGCCCGGCTATGCCTTTTCGCCCGATAACGAGTGGCAGCGCGAGTTGGAAGCCAGTTTCCCCTATCTTGAAACCGATGACCAACTGCGCGCAATTGCCGAGGTCAAGACCGATATGGAAAAGCCGACGCCCATGGATCGGCTGGTCTGCGGCGATGTTGGCTTTGGCAAGACGGAGGTGGCGTTGCGGGCGGCGTTTAAGGCGGTGCAAGACGGCAAGCAGGTAGCAATTCTGGTGCCGACCACGGTGCTGGCCCAGCAGCATTTCGATACCTTCCGCAAGCGCATGGCCGCCTTCCCGGTGACGGTGGAGATGCTCTCGCGGTTTCGCTCGCCCAAAGAACAAGATGCGATTGTGCGCGATCTGGCGCGGGGCAAGATTGACATCATCATCGGCACCCACCGCTTGCTCTCGAATGATGTGGTGTTTCGCAATCTGGGGTTGGTGATCGTCGATGAAGAGCAGCGATTCGGTGTGCGCCACAAAGAGCGGCTCAAACTGCTGCGCGCCGAAGTTGATGTGCTGACCCTGACCGCAACTCCCATCCCGCGCACGCTGCACATGGCGCTGGCTGGGATTCGTGATCTGAGCGTGATCGATACCCCGCCTGAAGATCGCATCCCGATCAAGACCTATGTTGTGCCGGCAGACGATCATCTGGTGCAAGAGGTCATCCGGCGCGAACTCGAACGCGAAGGGCAGGTCTACTTCGTCCATAACCGAGTGCAGAGCATCTACCACGTCGCCGAGCGGTTGCGCCGGCTGGTGCCGGAAGCGCGCATCGCCGTCGGCCACGGCCAATTGCCCGAACGCGAGCTGGAACGGGTGATGATGGACTTTTTCGAGGGGCGCTATGACGTGCTGGTCTGCACGACGATTATTGAGAGCGGCCTCGATGTGCCCAACGCCAATACCATTATCATTGACGATGCCACCAACTACGGTTTGGCCCAGCTCTACCAATTGCGCGGCAGAGTGGGGCGTGGCGCGACGCGGGCCTACGCCTACCTGCTCTACCAGCCGGCCCGGTTTATGACCTCTGATGCGCGCCAACGGCTGGAGGCGATCCAAGAAGCGACCGAATTAGGCGCCGGTTTTCGCATTGCCATGCGCGATCTTGAGATTCGCGGCGCGGGTAATCTGTTGGGGGCCGAGCAGTCGGGTCACATTGCCGCCGTCGGGTTCGACCTCTACTCGCGCTTGTTGGAACAGGCGGTGCGTAAACTCAAGCGCGAGGTGGATACCGCTGCTGCCGACCAGACCGCAACCGTCACTGCGGCTGAGATGGCCGAGAGTCTGCGCGCGCCCACCGTCTCGGAAAAAGTGCTGGTGGCGCCGTTGGTGACGATCGATCTCCCGCTGACCGCCTACATCCCGCCCGCCTACATCGCCGACGAGCGCGTGCGGCTGGCAGTGTACCAGCGGATGATCGATGCCACCACGATCGAGGAGGTGCGTGGCTTGCGCCAAGAGCTGATCGACCGCTTTGGCGGGCCGTTGCCCGAACCGGTGCAGCACCTGATTTTCTGGTTACAGATCCGGTTGTTGGCGCTGCAAGCGGGGGTGGTCTCGATCACGACCGAAGGCGACATCTTTCTGATCCGGCTAGCCACTCTGCTCTCACCGGCGCTGCGCGAACGGTTGCGCCGCCGTTTCCCGCGCGATAAGGCGCTGGCCTTCGGCCAGCAATCAATCCGGCTCGACCGGCGGTTGGCGGGGGCGCAGTGGCCAGAGCGATTGTTGGCAGTGGTGGAAGCATTGGTGTGATGCCAGTCACACTCGCACCAATTGCCCGCGCCGGAAAGCGACGATCACCTGATCGCAATGATACTTCTGCCGCGCGCCAGTAAAGATCACGCCATCGTAGCCATAGCGGTCAAGCCACCACTCCACCGCAGCATCCGTCTCGATATCGAGGCCGAGGCTCGCCGCTTCGCGTTGGATCGCCTTTACCTGTTGCTTCCACTGGCCAAGATCGGCTGTAAACGGGCGCTCGATCCGCGCGCGGTAATGGCCGGGTGTCAACACGAACAGGCGCTGCAACCAATTCCGCCGTTCAGGCTCAGCGACCTCAACCAACAGTAAACCGCGCCCGGCGGGAGTGCGTTGCTGCACGTCACCGCCGAGCAGTTGGTACGTGCCGCGCGTAGCGCTGCCGTCAACCCAGCGGTCGGCCTCGCCCCGGCTCACCCGCCGGATCGTCTCGCGGATATCCGAGATGCGCGGAATGCGGGGTGGGGCCATAATCTGGATCGCAGGAATCGGGTGCTCGACCACCGTCTCGCCATCGCCGGCGCGCCACTCGGCATGCGTAACCTCCATTGGCGAATCGTCACCTTCACGATAGCGAAAACCGAGCCGTTCCCGTCCCTCTTGCGCTTCGGCGGTAGCGGCGATGGTCACGTGCAACTGCAACCCGCCGCCGCACCCCGGCGCCGGAAACCAGACCCGTTCGGCCTCAAACGTAAACGCCATCCGCGACCCCGCCCGCGCCTGCCGTTCTGTGCGCCGCCAACCTTGGCCGCTCAACCCGCTCCAGCCGCCGACAACGGCGCGCAATGGCGCATAGATCGCAACCACCGCCTGCGCTGACGGCGGCTCATCGAGCACCCACATCCCCGGCGGGATCGCGCCGGAGGAGGGCAGCTTGACCGTGCCGCCGATCACGCTCTGCTCGACGCGCGCATTCGGCAAGCGCACCGTCATACGTCCCGCACTTGATGGCGGTGGCGTCGGTATCGCTGGCGTTGCGCTGAGCGCATGCCCGCATTCGATGCAAAAGCGCGGATCACCCGGCGGCAGCGGCGCACCACATTGCGGGCAGAAGCGTGGAGTACGGCGGGTGGTATCCATAGCGGCCTCATGAGACAATGCATAGCATCTTTGGTGCGGTGGCGCAACGTCCGGCTGGTTCGCCTGCGCCCATCCTTGATTGAGATGAGATGACCGCGGAGGGTGTAGCGGACGTAGCAACTCATTTGGCCCCTATTGTAACATGCCCCTCCCTGCCTATTCCCGCTGAGGGGAGAGGTATGCCTCCCTCTCCCACCGGGAGAGGGGTTGGGAGTGGGGGCATCATCCCGCAGAGGACGCCGGGGTTAGTTTTTACCGCAGGGGGCGCAGAGAACGCAGAGGTTGATGGTTAATGATCCTCCGCGCCCCTCTGCACCCCTTCGCGCCTTTGCGTGTATCATCCTCTGCGTCTTTGCTCCCTCTGCGTCGTTGCGTTAACGCCCTCACCCCCCGGCCCCCTCTCCCACCTGACGGCGGGCGAGGGGGAGCCGCGCGATGGGCGGGTGAGGCAAGGTTGGAGCGAAACGCAGCAGCGCCCCTCTCCTGCGCCAGTGGGAGAAGGGCTGGGGGTGGGGGCCGCCCCTCCCCCAGC
>JAUQOZ010000209.1 GCA_030550625.1 Chloroflexota bacterium
GATTGCCATCATGCGGCCCTCTTATACCACCACATGCGTGCAACTGTCAAGAGCGGATAGAACATTTGCTCCAGAACCCGGCCCTGAAGGGCCGGGCTAGGGGTACGAAGCCCGCTGCGCGAGCTGCTGGCCCACACCCCTGACCCTTTCGGGGGTAGGTTTACCGCAGAGGAGGCGGAAGACGCGGAGGGTGGTGTTAGCTCTCAGCGCGCACGGCAGACATCTGCCCTAGCCCTGCTGTCGAAGAGCCATGAAGAGACACCAACGGCACAAAAGAGCACGTTGTTGTGCGTTTTGTGTCTTTTTGTGGCTATTCCACCCGCTGCGCGAGCTGCTGGCCCACACCCCCAGCCCCGCTCGCACTGGCGCGGGAGAGGGGAGGGCAGCGCCGGACGTTGAGGCATTGCCCAGCGAGCAACAGTTGTGATCGATTCAGATCGCCAGTTGTCATTGCGAGCCGCGCGTAGGGCATCACGGTGCGATGCCCCACGCGACGAGGCAATCTCCTACGAGCACGAGAGCCATCACTGCACGCATCCTGTTCGCCTACGCAGAAGCTTGCTGTGGGCGCTGCGTGTCCTCGCAAGGACAGCGGGAGATCGGGTTTGCCCTTACCCCCACCCCCTCTCCCACTAGCGCCAGAGAGGAGTGTGCAGCGCCGGACACTGAGGCATTGCCCAGCGATCAACCGTGGCACTCAACCACAAGTTCTGTCTGCCCCCAGCCGCACGGCAGGCACCGTCATCATTGGGCGGTGATTCAGCGATGAGGAGTCGCACGGCCTGCGGTGCGACGATCCGCCGATCCTTGGCAGGGAACTGTTAGGTTGGGGCCATCATCAGGGGACGGTGATTCAGCGATGAGGAGCCGCACGGACGTGCGGCTCTACAGTTATCGTCATTTTATTCGGCTGGGGAAATTTCAATCCACGCCCGTTCGACGCCGCGCACATTCATGAAAAAATCGAACATGGCCTTCATCAGGCCATACTTATCATCGAGGGCTTCACGCGCCACCTTGGCCTCTTCAGGAGGCAAAATGCGCGCCCGCGCCGGCACGGTCGGCCCCAACGGCTTACCAGCGCGATCCGATGGCCCAACCTCGACGTGCGGATTGTTACGGATACGCTTGACCTTGCCGGCATTGGCAGTGGTCATCACGTACAACTTGCCATTGCGCTCAGCAAACCAAACCGGCGTCACCACCGGCTGGCCATTTTTGCGGAACGTGATCAAATTGGCATATTCGTGCCGGTGAAGACCGGCGAAATAGGGTGTCGTCTGCTCGGCCACAGTTTCCTCCAGAAGTATAGACTTGCGAACCAACAGATGGCTCTCTTAGTACTATACCCCTGATTCGGGTAAAACAGCGAGCAAGTTTGCCCACTCGGCCAATGTCACCGTCTCGGCGCGGCGTTGCGGGTCAATGCCAGCGGCGCGCAACGCCACCGCCACTTGTTCACGAGTGATAGTGACGCCTAACGCGGCTAAGCCGCTCGGCAAAGCATTGCCCAATTGTTTGCGGGCGTGGAGGAAACCGGCCTTAATTAAGCGGAAGAGGGCATTGACATCAGCGACTGTCACCGCTGGCTGCGGGCGGCGTTGCAGGCGCACAATCGCCGAGTCAACGGCGGGGGCGGGGAAAAAGCTACTAGCAGGCACGCGGGCCACAATCGCGGGTTCGGCGTAAAACTGGATCGCATGGGCCAACACGCTATAGTCACCGGGACCGGCGCAAATGCGCTGGGCGACCTCCCATTGCACTAGCAATACACTGAGCTCAGGCGGGACAGTTGCTTCGAGGAAATGGCGCAGCAGCGGCGCGGTAATTGCATAGGGGATATTGGCGACCAGTTTATAAGGTGGCGCAGCGCCAGCGCGATCCAGCAGATCAGCCGGGGCTAGCTCAAGCACATCACCCTGCACCAGAAAGAGATTGGCGCGATCGCGGAACTCGGCGGCCAACCGGTCAGCCAAGCGGCGATCGAGTTCAACGCAAATCACCCGGCCTGCCCGGGCCAGCAATTCCCACGTCAACACACCCAAACCCGGCCCCACTTCGATAACGGTATCGGATGGGGTTAGCGCAGCTTCGGCGACGATGGTTGCCAACACATGGCCATCGAGCAGAAAATTCTGGCCCATGCCACGGGTTGGGCGCAGATTAAGCGCGCGCAACGCGGCGCGGATCCGTTGCGGATTGAGATAGGGGTTCACGATTCAACCGGCACAAAGATGGTGATGCGCGTACCCTTGCCGGGTGTCGAATCAATCTCGGCCCGACCACCGGCTAACCGGGCCCGCTCATCGATATTCAAGAGACCGAAACTGCCGCGCTTCTCATAGGTTTTGAGCAAGGCCGCTTTATCGAAGCCAACGCCATCATCTTCGATCACCACTTCCAACATCTTATCTTGCAACTGGCGCAAACGCACCCAAATATGGGCGGCATTGGCGTGTTTAATCGCATTGGTGACTGATTCTTGGATCATATTAAACAACGCGCCTTCCACTTTTGAACCGAGACGGAGCTGATCAATATCGCTGGCTTCGAGAATGATCGCCGTCTTGCCGGCTTTAGCGCGCAACCGATCTAGGTATTGCTCTAACGTCACCTTCAAGCCCTGCGTTTCGAGCATCAGCGGGCGCAGCTCAAACAGCATCGTGCGCACCTCATAGTTGGTACGCTTGGCAATCGTGCTCAGCTCATCAAGTTCGGCCAACGCTTGAGCCGGATCGCGATCGAGCAGGCGTTTAATATACTCGGCCTTCATCGTAATGACGGCCATCGATTGGGCCGGGCCATCGTGCAGATCGCGCGCCAACTGGTGGCGCACCTCCTCTTCGCGCGAGAGCAATTTTTCTCGTTCTTCTTTAAGATCGAAAATCAGTTGCGCATTATGCAACGCAACGATGGCATAATTCGCCAACGCCATCAACATCTCAGTCTGATCTGTTTGCAGCATGTGATCGGTAGCGACCACAAACAAACCATAGGCTCGCATCCCCACTTGGAGGGGAATCAGGGCCGCCGAGGCGCAATCACGCAGCGCACTGATCTGTTGCAACGACGGAAACTGGGCGAAGGAGGTAATTGTCTGGGCCGTATTGGCGCGCAATGCCGCCGCCAAGCCAGCATCCATCTGCAAGGTACGATTCAGATCACCCGGCGCCAGATTGGAGCCAAACGCGACATACAGCTCATTCGGCTGGCCAGAGGAGAGCAACACCACACCGGCGCGGTAGGGCACAATTTTACGGCTTTCACGCAGCAGCGCATCAAGCACCTGCCGGTAATCAGCGGTCGATCCCAACGCCAGCGCCACTTGGTAGAGCGAGCGCATCTGATCGCGGTAGGCATTTGCCTCTTGCAACGCCCGTTCAGCCTCTTGTTGGGCCTGCGCAACGCGATAGCGATTGGCTTCGCTCTGGCGTTCAGCCAGATTCCCCGTCACCCACGGCACAATCGCTAGAGTCAAGCCACGCAACGCCAGCGCCACATAATCGAGCATCGTCATCAATGCTTCAGGTGCAATGAGCCGGCGCCAGCCGATAAAGGCGGCCATATATGCCACTGCCGCCAACGCGCCCGAAAGGACGCCGATGTGAAGCGGCTGCCGGATAGCAGCGTAGGTCAGCGGCACCAAATAGAGCGGAAAAAAGATCACAATCCGCTCGCCGCCCAAAAAGGCCATCAGTGAAATAAAGGCAATATCAAACAGGTACGACAGGCTCACAAAGCCGGCAGCGGGCGGCACAAACGCCAATAAGGTAAAAATCAGCGCAAACCCGGCATACAGCCAAAAGATCACATCTAACGCTTCTAAATCGCCATTGATCGGCCAAAGACTACCGTTGGTCAGGAATTGGGTGACAACACCGAGCAAGATAATCATCACCCAACGCGCCATTGCATAAAAGCGCTCGCCACCCAGCGGGCTCCATGCCGACGTTGTGCGTGGTGATGACGATGATTGCATTGACGATTGCGCCGAACTGGCCATAGCAGTATTCGCAAACAGAGAGGCGGCGGCACAAACCAGCGCGCCGCCGCCGCGCTGATATTACAACGACTTCAACGTCTCAAGCGTTGAGCGCACTGCTTTCGCCGAGGCATTCAGCAGCGCCATCTCTTCCTCGTTGAGCGGCAACTCGATAATCTTCTCGACCCCGCCGGCGCCAAGCACCACCGGCACGCCGAAATACATATCATTCAGACCGTATTGGCCGGTCAGATACGCTGCCACCGGCACCACCCGCTTCTTATCCTTCAAAATCGCCTCCACCATCAGCGCTGTCGAAGCCGCCGGCGCATAGTAGGCGCTGCCGGTCTTGAGCAGGTTGACAATCTCGCCGCCCCCCTTGCGCGTCCGCTCAATAATTTGGGCAAGGCGTTCGGGCGCAATAAAGTGAGTGACTGGAATACCGCCAATCGTCGAGAAGCGAGGCAGAGGCACCATCTCATCACCGTGACCGCCCATCAGCATCGCCTGCACATCTTCGACCGAAACCCCCGCTTCCATCGCAATAAACGTGCGATAGCGCGCCGCATCAAGCACGCCGGCCTGCCCCATCACCCGCTCTTTGGGGAAACCGCTCACCTCAGCCGCCAGATAGGTCATCGCGTCCAGCGGGTTATTGACCATAATAATGAATGCGTTTGGCGAGAGCGGCGCCGCCTTGCTGATACAATCGCGGGTAATATCGGCATTGACCTTAATCAGATCCTCGCGGCTCATGCCCGGCTTGCGCGGCGCGCCGGAGGTGACGACGATGACATCGGAATTGGCGGTATCGGCGTAATCATTGGTGCCGATCACCCGCACATCGTACCCTTCAACCGGCGCTGCCTCATAGAGATCAAGCGCCTTGCCCTGCGGCACACCCTCAACAATATCCAACAGTACAATGTCGCCTAGCTCTTTGGCAGCCAGCCAGTGCGCCGTGGTTGAACCAACAAACCCTGCCCCGATAATGCTAATCTTCTTGCGCATAACTGTCTCCTCACATCTTCGCGGCGCCAGTTATGGAATGCGACGGAGTGCGTCGTTGCCATCCCTGCGCATTGTAGCATATTGCGAGCTTAGTGCGTTGATGCAACCATTTGCAAATGGTTGAGAACAGACGACAGATCGGGCGGCAGCGGCGCAGTGAATTCCCGCCATTGCCCATCACGCGGGTGGAACAGGCCCAACTCGCCGGCATGCAAAAACTGGCGTGACAGGTGCAGATGCGCACGACGCGGGCCATAGACCGGGTCGCCAACGATCGGATAGCCGAGGTGGCGCAAATGTACCCGGATCTGGTGCGTGCGACCGGTTTCGAGTTGCACCTCAAGCAGGCTGTAATCGCCAAAGGTCGCAATCACCCGATAATGGGTGCGCGCTGGGCGGCCATCACTCACCACTGCCATGCGCAACCGGTCACGCGGATCGCGTCCAATCGGCGCATCAATCGTGCCCGTGGCTGGCGGGCGACCGATCACCAGCGCCTGATAGATTTTGCGCATGCGGCGCGCCTGTTGTTGTTCGACCAACGCACGCAGGGCGGCATCGTGACGGGCAATAACTAACAAGCCAGACGTGTCGCGATCGAGACGATGGACGATGCCGGGGCGCACCTCGCCGCCAACCGCCAAATCGGGATAGCGAGCCAAGAGGGCGTTCACCAGCGTGCCGCGGGCATGGCCCGGCGCCGGATGCACGACCATGCCGGCTGGTTTGTTAATCACGGCAATATCGGCATCTTCGTACACCACCTCAAGCGGGATCGGTTCAGCCACCAGTTCGGTCGGTACGGGCGGTGGAATGGTGACGTGAATGGCCATCCCGGGGCGCACCGGCTGGCTAGCGCGGGTAGGCCGGCCCGCGTAGAGCACCATTCCTTGCTCGATCAAGCGTTGCACTTGCGCCCGCGACAGATCGGGCAAGGTCGCTGCCAGAAACCGGTCGATCCGCTCACCGCTTACCTCGGCAGGAACGACCACCACCCGTTCATCAGCATCGAGCCATTCCAACGCGCTGGCGTCGTTCATGACGGTGACTCCGAATTGCGATTGCGCGGCTCGGCGGGCAATGACGTTTCGGGATCACGGCTCAACAACTCGCTGAGCAACCCATCATCGACCGGCTCTGGTTCGGCTGGCTCTGGTTCATCGCCAATGAAGATGATATGAAAGGCCAATGCCGCGACTCCGAGCGAGATCGCGCTATCGGCCAGATTGAACACCGGCCACCAACCAATCTGAATAAAATCGACCACATACCCCTGCCGGATCCGGTCGAAGAGGTTGGAAATCCCGCCGCCGAAGATCAATCCGACCGCGACCGTAACCCACCGCGACTCAGCGGGGAGGAGATGCTGATACGTATAGGCCAGCAAGATCAGCACTAAGCCGGCGCCAACCGAGAGCACACCACCTTGGTCGGGGAAGAGGCCAAAAGCGACCCCAGTATTCTCGTGATAGGCGAGCTGCACCCAATCGAAGAGCAGCGGAATCGGGCGATTGGCACGCGCCAGCACACCACTCAACCAGACCTTGCTCAGTTGGTCGAGCAGAAAGATCGGTAGCGCCACCAGAATGAGCAACATCCAACGGGTGCGCATCGCCATCACTGTGACATCATCGCTTGCCGCACACGGCGAAGAGCGATCTCGTCGAGCGCGTATTGCAACATCAAGAGGGCCGCGCCGACCGTAATCGCACTATCGGCGAGATTAAAGATTGGGAACCAACCGACTTGAATAAAATCGACCACATACCCCAACCGGATCCGATCAATCACATTGCCCAACGCACCGCCGAGGATCAACCCCATCGCGATCTGCACCAACCGGCGCCGGTTAGGCAATTGCGTCACATAGAGATAGATTGCGCCGGTGATAATCACCAACGCCACGATGGTCAACACATCTGACTTGCCTTGGAATAGGCTAAACGCAATTCCCGTATTATGTGAATACGCCAGCCGGACATCGTCGCCAATCAGCGGAATAAAGCGAGTCATCGTTTCAGGGCCAAGGGTAGCGACGATCCAGCGTTTGGACGCTTGATCGAGCGCAACCGCCAGCGCGGCGACGAGCAATGGCATAATCCAGCGAGCTTGCACCAGTGACTTCACTATCGCATCCCTTCCTCACGAATCCGATCTCGTTTTCTCTCATTATAACGTAGGGCGCTGGAAATAGATGGGTAATAACGCTTTGTTAACATTTTCGTACTATGTGTTCTCGTTGTACTTGACAGGAGCTTCCGGCATGACCCGGCGTTCTAGCACTCGTTCCCGCGCCGTTAGCGAGGAGGTTGACCCGATCAGTGGCTTGTTGGCAATTGGGGTGATCTTGGGTAGCATCTTGTTATCGCTCCCCTTGTTATGGACGATAACCGTGATGGTTGCTGGGATGACGATCGTCTTCTTCATCAACCGCTGGTTGCGCGAACAACGCATCCAAAAGTTGCGCCGCCAGCAGTTGCTCGATCTTTCGCCGAGCGAGTTCGAGCAGCGAGTTGCCCTCTTGTTGGAAGATCTCGGCTGGAAGCAGGTAACGGTGCGCGGCGGCAGCGGCGATCGCGGCGTTGACATCACCGCCGAGCGCGATGGCTTGCGCTTTATCATTCAATGCAAACGCTACACCAAGCCGGTCGGGCCAAACTACGTGCGCGATCTGGTCGGCGCGCTGCAAATTCAGCAAGCGGATCGCGCGATTTTGGTGGCAACCAGCGCCTTTACCCGCCAATCACAGCTCGAAGCGCGCGGGCAGCGGGTTGAATTGTGGGACGACCGGATCCTCTTGCAACGGATTGACGAGGCGGAACGGCTACGGGCAGCCCAGCAACCGCGCCGCAGCCAAGAGAGCACGCTCCTCTACGCCGGTGCGCTGGGCCTGAATCTGGTGCTGGCCGGGGTTGCGCTCTTGTTTAGCGGGCTGCCTGTGAGTAATGCCGAAGCGCAGATTGGGCAAGCCAGCTTCTTTGGCGCAACCGCCAATCCGCCATCATCCAACCAGACTGTCGCAGAAACGACGCCAGCGACCGCCACCCCACGCCCTACTGCCACGCCACGCCCTACCCGTACCCCCCAACCGGCGGCTACGCCACAGCCAACACCGACCCCAACCCTTCCTACTGCCACCGTGTTTAACGGCGGCAATGTGCGGGCTGAGCCGAATCTGAAAGGCACCGTTTTAGATCAGATCCATGCCTATGAGACCGTGATTCTGCTTGGGCGGAGCGCCGATGGGATTTGGATCCGGATTATCAATCCTCGCCAACAAGAGGGCTGGGTGCATCGCACGCTGCTCACGCTCGATCCAGCAATTGATGCGGCATTGCCGGTGATTACGTCGAATTGAGCGCAGGGAGCGGAGAGATAGGGAAGCTGCGACGGGAGTGGATATGCGCCGGATCCGGTATCAGGTGGCTTGTAGTCTTGACGGGTATATTGCCGGGCCGCAAGGCGATACCGGCTGGATTCCGGCTGAACCGGCGATTGATTTCGGCGCACTGTTTGCCGAATTCGACACCCTCTTGATGGGGCGCAAGACCTTTGCCAGCTTGCCGCTCGCCGATCCTGAATATGGCCAGTTATACGCCGGGAAAGAGCTGGTCGTGGTTTCGACCACGCTCGCGGCGGCTGACCATCCGCACGTGACCATCATCAACGAGCTGAGCCGTCACGCGATCGAACAGTTGCGCCGTCGTCCCGGCAAAGACATCTGGCTGTTTGGCGGCGGCGAGCTGTTTCGCCATCTGTTAGGGTTGGATACGGTTGACACGATCGAGCTGGCTATCGCGCCGGTATTATTGGGCGGCGGCATTCCATTCCTGCCCACACCGGCGCCATCACGCCGGCTCACGCTCACTGAGCAACGCCGGTATGAACAATCAGGCATCGTTTGGCTGAGTTACCGGATTGAGCCGGCAGCGACTCAAGCGAACTGATTCTTTGGTTGTTAAAGTACCAGCCCGGCGAATAAACTTTGATATCGAGTGCGGCAGTTGAACTGCCGCACTCCATAGCTATCACCACAACGCAAACACCTCGCTGCCCACTACCATCACAAACAGCAAGTTAAGCAAAATTCCGACCACCAGACTGATCGCAGCCAGCAAGAGCAAGTACATGGTGCGCCGGCGGATGAGACGGCGAAACTCGCCTTGTAACAACGCTTCAAGGGTCTGTTGTTGGGCGGCCAGCACCATTTCAACCGGCGTGCCCTCGGCTTCGGCTTGGGCCAGCGCAGCAGTGGCATCAATCAGCTCACGGCAACGATAGCGGCGGGCAACCTCGGCCAGCGCCGCAAAGGGCCGCATGCGCTGCTCTTCACCGAGTTCGATTGCGGCGGCGACCACTTCGCGCATCGGCGCTTGGCGCGGCGCGGCCTGTGCGCAGTAGCGGCGCAAGAGCATGCTTGGCGCTTCAAAGCTGCCAAGAGCGACGCGGATAAAGCCTATCAACCCCGGCGTCAACCGGCGCAACTCTTGCTCCATGCGTTCGCGGGCACGGCGCGGCTGGCGCGGCCACACCAAGCCGAGCGCCAAATAGGCGGCCAGCGCCAAGCCAAGCCAGATCGGGCCGCCACTGAGCGCCGCGCCCGCACAGAGTAATGCCAATGCGGTGCCACCAATCTGGCCGATGATCAACCGTTGCCGTTCGTCGAACGACGGTGTTGTAATGGGTTTCCCGCGCAACACCACGCCAAGCGCAGCTAGCAGTGCGCCGCACAGCGCAGCCAGCAAGGCCGGCGCAGCGGGAGTAGTTAGGACATGAGGCATGATCATGCTCCTTTCAAGATGTTGTGCGTATCCGGTTAGTCAGTTCTCAATGCCGGCTCTGTTTCTGCCAGCCGGAGATAGGTGATGAAGCGAGCCATTGTCGAGCGTGGCAGTTAGACTGCCGCTGTGGGTCGCGCAATGTGATCCAACCGAGACCGTACGGCAGTTGGACTGCCGCATTCCATAGCACCGCTGCAGGTCGTAGCCCAACTCAG
>JAUQOZ010000275.1 GCA_030550625.1 Chloroflexota bacterium
TACCCACCACAGCCCGACCGGGGCCAGCACACCCCAGATCAGCCAGACCTGATAATAAAACTTGAAGACCGTGTTCATACGGGCCGACAGGCCCTCGAACACGTCACGAATGTAGATGATCTCAACGCCGAACAAGATGGCGCTACCCAATGCCGCGAGCAGCAACCCGAAGCGGAAACCGGGTTCGGTGGCATTGAGCGATCGCCAACCCATCCACAGCGCCAACCCGGCCAGCGCCAGCCATGGAAAGCCGATCAGCAAACCGGCGGTAAAGAGGATGAGCGGCAGCCACGGCACCCAGCGCGGGATTGCTAAGCCGGCTAACGACTCGTTCTCTGGTGAGCGGTAAAGATAACTGCCGGCGATGATCGGCAGCGCCATCAGGCCAAAGATGATCACAAACTCGTGCCAGCCGCTGCGTTCACCGAGGTAGATGCCAATGATACTAGTTAGCCGGCTAAGCATTGGCAGGTCGATCCACGGCGTCGCCCCGCCTACTGGCGAGCGAAAGGTGAGGTGAAACGGCAGAAAAAGGGCAAAAGCTAGCGCCGCCACGATCACCGCTTCACGCAGCCAGACCCGCCACGGAAACGATGCTCCATCACGCCGGCAGGCCAGCGCCAAGCCGCCCCAGTAGAGCAGCAGATAGGTGGGCAGATCCCAACTGTTGATCGCGTACAAACTACCGAGGATCACCCCATGCAAAACGCGCAACAACCAGCCGGATCGTCCGGCAGGGAACAGCGCACCATTGATAGGCAGAGAAGCTCCGCTACCCTGCGCCGCTACCGCCAACGCCAACCCAATTGCCAGCGTCGCGAAGGGCAGCGCCATCACGTGCGGGTGCATGTCGCCAAGACGAAAGCTGAAGAAGGGGAATTCGGTGATAGTGTAACGCCGCTCGCTGCGCGGCGGATCGCCGGCGACGCGGTAGCTGTCCCAGAGCGAGCGCGATGGCCACCACCAGTTGAAGTCGTTCCATTTATCGGCCCGCCGCCACCCGTCAACCGTGCCAAAATCGTACGTTGCGGTTTGGGCCGGATAGGGTAAGGTGATGAAGGTCTCGCCGCGCAGGGACTGCCCAAGCGCGGCAAGGAGCTGGCGGTCATCGAGCGCCACCGCTCGTTCGTCGCCAACGATCACTTGGATCGCACCGGATTGATTGCCGGCTAACAAAATAATCGCAGCGCCGAACACACCCAACGCACCGCGGATCACTGCTGGCGGCGGGCGATGCAACAAGCCGAGCAGCGCGTTGATCACGCCAAACGCGCCTTGCGCGGTCATCGCGGCCAGCAGAGCTAACGCGAGATTGTAGGCGGTTGCCGGCGGCAAGCCGCTGAGCATAGCCGGGATGGCCATGAGCAGGTAGCCGAAGTAGTAGTAGTTGATACTGTAGCCGGATAACCACGGGTCGTTGGGCGGGAAGAAGCCGCTGCGCTGGATCGCGTTGAAGAAGGCGAAGTCCATGGGGCGTTCGGTGCCCCACGGGGTGGGGTCGTGGGCGCGGAGCCAGACCACGCCGAGCAAAGTGGCGAGAAAGATCGCTTCGCCGGCCAGCGTGGGGCCAAGCGGCGGCAGCCGTCGTTGCTCGCTGCGCCAAAGCCAAAGCCAGCCGCTGCCGGCAATGAACGCTAGCGCGATGACGAGCAGCGGCGTTTCAAAGCGGCCTAACCCCAACATCGCCAACAGCCATGCTAGAAAGCCGGTGAGCAGCAATCCCAGCGGACGAGCGAAGGCAGCGCCGGCTCCCGGCAGATGGCCGAAGAGACGCGCGGCTGCTGGCCAACCCGCCAGCGCGAAGATAAGACCAATCACCCACCAGATCAAGACCTCACCGGCAACCGCGCTCATGGTTGCCCTCCGCTCAGGTTCGCCAGCATGCGCTGCGCTTCCCCAGCCCACGGCCCGTCAGGATCGAGTTGAAGGTAGCGCTGGAGGGCGTCTTGGGCCAGCGTGGTCTGGTTGCGTAGCAGGAAGAGGCGGGCTAGCTGGAAGTAGGGTTCAGGCAGCGCCGGATCGATGCTCATCGCTTGGCCCAGCGCAATCTCGGCCTTATCCAGCCATCCCCAGTCAATGAGGGATCGCGCTAGTTTGTTGTAGTTGCCGGCGGTGGGGCTAGCTCGCACGGCGGCGAGATAGGCCTGTTCCGCCTCTTCATAGCGGCCCGCATCAGCCAAAATGTCGCCCCAAAGATGATGGAGCGCCACATCGTTGGGGTTAGCGGCAGCGGCGGTCGCCAAAATCTGCGCCGCCTCGAACAAGCGGCCCTGCCGGCGATAGGCTTCGGCCAAGCCGAAGGCCAGCGGCGCGTTGGTGGGTTGCGCAGCGACGGCGGCCTCAAGCTCGGACAGATCGACCACTGGTTCGTTGGGTGGCGGTGGTGACGGCGGTTGGGCCGCTGCTGGCGTTTCCGCACGCAACAGCCGGTAGCTGTCAGGCAATGGGGTTACTCGGTAGATCGCGACGCCATCCTGCTCATAAACCGGGCGCAGGTAGCGGTCGCGCAAGACGGTGAATTTGTCCATGCCCTGTGGGTAGAAGGCGCGCTCGACACTGCCGATGTAGACATAATCCACATTATAGCGGGCAAGAATGCGCAGCGCGGTTTCGGGATCGTTAGTGGTAAAGAAGGTCTCGATATCGCGCACCCGCCGGCTGGTGACCGCTGGATCGCGTTGTTCATCAGCGTGGAGCGCGCTGATCACGGTGGGCAGGCCAGTAGCGGCAGCCACCCGAATCCCGTAGGCGCGATAGAACCAGAGGCTCGATTGGGCGACGATCGGCGTGCCGTTGATCTGCTGGTTGAGCCAGCGAATCGCGGCGGCGTCGCCGCGCAGATCGACTTGCACCATCGCGGTATCTGGTGCGCAGCCGCCAAAGGCGGTGCAGTCATACGTGAAGCTGGCCTGCTCCATAAATGCCATCCCGTCGAGGGTAGGGCCGGTGTCGATTGGGAAGCGGGTCGCTAGTCGCGACGGCACAGCCACTGGCAAGTAGCTGGCTGCGATCAGCGCCGGAATGGCAATCACGGCGAGCGCTGCCGCAGTTGCCGGCTGGCCGCCGCGCTGGTTAAGCCACGCGAGCAGGCGCGGCAAGAGACCGGCGGCGGCTAGCCCCAGCAGCACCCAAACGTGCAAGCCGAACTTGAAGACGGTGTTCATCCGGTACCAGTCGCTGCCATCGAGATGGTCGCGGATATAGACCACTTCGACGCCGAGCGAGATGGCCCATGCCAGCCATGCCAGCAACAGCGCGTACCATGCCGGTGCGCCGGCAGCCCGCCGCGCCAGCAGCAAGGTGGTCATCGTCAGCAGCGCGAAGAGGCTGATCCGCAGTGCCCATTCAGGCAGCGCCGCGCCAACGATGAGCACGATGCCGGTTCCGCTCAGCAGCAGTGTCCACCATCGTGCCGGCAGATGCCGGCGCCAGCGTTGCAGTGCCGCGCCAAGGATGACCGGCGTGACGATGGTTAGCGGCAGGCCGTAGAGCAAGATGTAGTCGAGCGGCAGGGTGACGTGGCTTGTGACCAGCCCGATCCCTCCCACCATCGGCCAATAGCGGTCGAAGAAGGGGGCAAAGAGGGCGAGCGATCCGATCCCTAGCCCAACCGCCTTCACCGCAGCCAACGTGATCGCCGGCCAGCGCCAGCCGGCCCGTCGCACCGCGCCGGCAATAATGGCGATCCCGGCCAGCAACCCGTAGGTCGGGAAATCCCATGAGTTGGTGACGGCCAGTGTGCCGAGGACGAGCGCACTCAGCGCCCAGATCGTGCGCCCCGTGCCGAAGATCAACTGCCACGCGCAGGCAATTGCCAGCAGCGAGAGCGGCAGTGCGATCAGGTGTGGGTGGAGGTCGGCGTAGAGGAAGCTAAACAGCGGAAACTCGTTGATGGTGTACGGAATGACCCGGCTTGGCCCGACAAACCAGTCGCCGAGCAGACCGGCATTGCCGCTGAGCAGCAAGCGCAAGCCGTTAGCGCCTTGCGACCACCCCGCCGCAATCAGGCTGGTGAGATTGCCGGCCAGCCCGATCAGGGCTAGCGCCACCACCCCGTACCGCCGCCGCCCGCCCAGTCGCGCCCCTAGTTCATACGCGCCGGCCAGCACCATGCCGAACAGGGTGGCCAGCGCCAGATTGAAGCCAATCGCCGGATCAAGACCGAGCAGCTTGATCGGCAGCGACATCAGATAGAGACCGTAATAGTAGTAGTTGATGTAGCCGTTGCTATAGAACGGGTCGTAGGGCGGCATGACCGGACTGCGCAAGATGGCATTAAGGAAGCCTTGCTCCATCGGCTTTTCGCCGCCCCAGACAGGGTGCCACAGGTCGGGGTTAAGCGCGCGGATGATTGCCATGGCGGCAAACCCGGCTAAAAAGATCGCTTCGCCGGGGATGAGTGCGCGCCACGCGGCGCGATCGGGCCGCACTCCGCGGAACCACAGCGCGATGGTGATGCCGCTCATGACCGCTAGCCCGCCAATCACCCCCACTGCATCGTAGCGCCAGAGGCCCAAACTAGTGGGGAGCCAGATCGCGTAGCCGAGCATGATCAATCCCACCGGGCGCGCCCATGCCAACCCGGCCCGGCCCAACGCAGCATACGCTGGCAGCGCGCCAAGACCGGCGATCAGATACCAGACCAACAGCCACGCCGCGACTGCCAGCCATTGCTGTTCGCTCAGCAGCGTATTCCAACCCAGCCGGCCCGTTGCCGGCAGCTCTTGCACCGGTTGCATCAATTCGAGAGCCGGGATGGTGCGCGCGCTCGGCGGGCGGATCGGCAGGTCGTTGGTGAGCATGCGCGGTTGGCCGGGAGCGCGCAGCCGGTAGATCACGCTCTCGCCTTGCCGGAAGACAATATCGGCGTCGCCGCGACTTGCCAACGTGGCGAACTTAGCCAACCCTTCGGCGCTGTAGAGTTGCCGTTCAACGCCGCCAACGTAGATGTATTCAACGCCGTAGCGCCGGAGCGCCGCCAACGCGGTGTCGGGATCAGGCGTGTTGTAAATGGTCGCGATGATCTGCTGGCGGTAGTTGATCACCGGCCCTGCATTGACTGCGCTGCGCTGCTGAATCTGGTGCCATTCCCAGCCGAGCAGAGTAGGCATGCCGGTAAAAGTGGCGATCCGCCCCGCCCACTGGTACGAGGGTTGGTGGGCTTCGAGGATGATCGGCGTACCGCGTGCATTGCGGCGCAGCCAATCAATCGCCGCCGCGTCTTCATCAAGCGAGTAGGGAGCGCCAGCGCGGGCCGCCGTGATGTTGGCAAAGAAGGCCATACCGTCGAGCGTGCGCGGCGCCGCCGGATCCCAGCGGTCAGCGATGCGAGCGGGCGTGGCGGTGATGGGGTAGACCAACCCGGCTGCGAGTAACACTCCCACAATGGCCCGCACCGTCCAACCCGTTTGACGCGACAGCCGGCCTGTTGCCGCCCACAGCCACGGTAGGGCTGCCGCTGTCGCCAACGCCAGCAACATCCACGCATGCAGGCCAAACTTAAAGACGGTGTTCATGCGGCCCACATCGCCGCGCACGACGATCACCTCAACCATGGCCCACAACCCGATCCCGCTGAAGGCGAACAACACCGGGACAACGGTTGCCAGCGGGTGAGCGCGCAGGTTCCATCCGATCCAGCCAGCCACTCCTAACACAACGAGGAGCGGGATGATGGCCGGCCAATCAAGCGCCCATGCCACCAGCAGCACCGCCAGCGGCCCAATCACGATCAGCAGATTGATCCCGCGCCGCCATGCCCACAACCCGATCATGGCTAGCCACATCGCCAGCCAATGACCGCCGATTTGCAACAGTTGGCCGGTAGTGGTGCGTTCAGCGGCTACGATCGTCTCCAGCAGGGTCAGGCCCGGCCCGCGCCAGAGGTCAATCCCGCTCGATTCGGTAGCGAAGTTGGCGATAAACGGAGCAAAGAACAGATTGCCGAGCAGGGCCGGGGTAATCGCCACGGCCAGCGCCGCTGCGACTGTGGCTGGCCAGCCGCGTCCCGCCCGCCGCCAGCGCCGTCCGGTAGCCAAGGCCAGCAGCAACCCCGCCAACCCAATGAAGGTGGGGTAATCCCACGTGTTGGTGGCCCGGATCGCGCCCGCCACCACCCCCAGCAGCCCAATCAGCCACCACTGCCGCGCCGCATCCTTGCGCATCCATGCCAGCGCCAGACCCAGTGCGGCGAGGCTGAGCGGCATGACGATCATGTGGGCATGCAGATCAGCAAACAGGAAGGTGAAGAAGGGAACCTCGTTGATCGTGCCCGGCGTAATTCGGGTTGCATCCCAGAAGGCCCACTCGTAGCGCCCTTTGGCCGCTTGCTCGGCGGCATAACCGCTAAGGAACCAGCCGGCCTGCGCCAAATTGCCGAGCAGGAGCATCAAGCCGGGAGCCAGCGATCCGGCTACGAGCGCCGCCCGTTCGCGGCGCGGGGATGGGGCACGCGCAGCGAGCAGGTTGTAAACAATGCCAAACGCGCCGAAGGCGGTAAGGGCAAAGATCGTTGCCACCCCAAGGTTATAGCCGACCGCCGGCGCGATCCCGCTGAGGTGGATCAGGGCGCCGACCAGCACAAACCCAAAGTAGTAGTAGTTAATGTAGCCGCCGGCATGCCATGGGTCGAGCGGCGGGAAGGCGGCGCTGCGCAAGACGGCATTGAGATAGGCGAAATCCATCGGCTTTTCGCCGCCGCGGGCCGGATGCCACAGGTCAGGGTTGAACCAGCGCAGGGTGAGGCCGAGCAACAGAAATCCGATGAAGAGCAATTCGGCCACGAACAGCGCAGTAAAACGCTCTTGCCAGAGTTGGCGCAGCGACTCGCGAGCGCGCCAGCCGAACACTGCTCCCACCCCCAACACCACCAGCCCGATCGTCCAGAGGGTGGCTGGCGCAAAGGGGGCAAGGCGCAGACTGCCGGCCAGCCATGCAAGGTAGGCGACCAGCAACAGGCCCACGATCTTGGCTAGCGTAAAGCCGCGGTCGGGCAACCCGCGCAGGCGCGGCCCAATGACGGCAAACAACGCCAGCCCCAGCGCCTCGATCCAAAGCACCCAGAGCAACGGCGAGAAAGGGTTCGTCCCCAACCATGACCACCACTCGCCGCCGGCAGCATACTGCGGCCAGACGCTGTCAGTGAGACGGAGGGCGGTCGGGTTGCGATCGGCAATCTGCACCGGCGACTTGTAGACCTCGCCCCATTCGACATCGCTGGTAATGAGGCGTTCGGCCCGTTCACGGCTGTACAGCGGCGTCTTGCGGAAGATCAACACCCGCGGATGGTCGTAGACCGTAAACGACTCTTCGGCGCTCTGGTCAGGAATGCGGATGCCGAGGATGGTTGGGTAAGAGGTGATGTCTGCGACGAGCTCGAAGCCAAGCTCGCCAGTGAAGAGGCTGTGGTAATACCGCATCAGCGCCGGGTAGCGCATGCGCATACGCGAGGTGCTATCGTAGACGCGGTTGCTGGTCAGGGTGATATAATCGGCCCGGTCGAGCTGATCGAGCAAGCCGGGTTCGCCGCCGTTGCCAAAATACTTAGCCGGCTCATCTTCGGCGTAAGGCGACGATTCGATGCCAAAGAAGGTGATATTCCACGCTGCGGTCGTCGTCGCCTGCAACGGCAACGGGTCATCCCACCGTTCTGCGATCACATAACTGCCGGGAGGGGCGTGTTCAGCTAACCAGCGCGCTGCTTGCACCCGCGAGTGAGGGACAGTATAGATGCGTGAGAAGGCGTAGGCCCAAGCTGCGGTCGCAATCAGCGCCGCCGGCAGCGCCAGCCGGGCCGCCCATGCTAACCCGCGTCCCAGCCGCGCGCGCCATACCGGCCACAACCCCGTGCGCCGCCGGGCTAGCGGGTTGGCGTGCAACCAGCGCCGCCCCCAGCGCGCCGCCACGCTCAGCACCCATGCCGCCAGCACGATCAATGCGCCATAGATCGGCAGCAAGTAGCGCATATTAATCGCAAATTGATTGCCCTGCCACGCAAAGAAAAAGGCGATCCAGACCCACAATACCCACGCCGGATGCCAAGGCCGGCCAACGACAACGGTTGGATGGAGCGCCCACTGCCAACCGCGCCGGGCATAACGGGCGGCAAAGAGCAGCCAACCGCCCCACGCAGCCAACCCTAGCAGCGGCCCCATCCCCCACAGCACCATATTGATCCACGGGAAGAGGTACGCCGTTCGCCCCACCCATTGTTGTGACGGCGGGAAGTCATATTCACCCGTTACCAGCGCGCGCGCGGTGGTGAGATTTTCGCGGAAGCGCGGGTCAAGCCTGATATCAAAGAAGCCAGTGCCGTGTAGGATTGACGGCCCATCAATCAGTGGCGAATCGGCGCGTGAGCCGATGAATGAGTCGGGTGAAAGGGCGCGGAAGGTCAGGATGGTGAGCGCGCCGGCAATGATCAGCAGCCAGATCTCGCGGCGGAAGAAGCGGTCAAAGACGGCTGGCCATGGTTGCCCGCGCAGCGCGCGTTGGGCGGCAATCAGCGCCGCGACAATCGCCAAGCCGCCGACTGTCGCCATCGTGATCCGGTTAGCCATGGCCGCGCCGATACTGAGACCCAGCGCAGCATACACCGCCGCGCCGCCGCCCTGCGCCGCTCGCACCGTCCAGTAGAGCGCCAGCAGGCAGAAAAAGGTCGAGAAGGCCGGATCAACGAAGAAATGGCTCTGCTGGATGTGCATCACAGTGAGCGCAGCGAACAGTGCGGCGAGCAGCCCAACGCGCCGGCCAAACAGCCGGCGCCCGATCAAGTAGACAAGCAGAACGCTACCGAGATCGAACAGCGCCGCCAGCCCGCGCCCGACCTTCACAATCTCGCCGTAGCTGGTCAGATTCACGCCATCAGGGTTAAGCCACGGCATCAACGGGAGCAAACGCGGCCAACGATATTCGGGGTTGGGCACAGGCGGGCCGTAGTCAGTGCGCTTTTCATTCGGCGCTGCCGGATCGATCCCCCGGCGCGGCGGCCCTTCAATCGAGAGCACCTGAGCCGGCAACGCTTCTGGCGGGGTGAGCATCACAGCTACTGCCCGCGTCAGTATAATCGGCAGCGGCCCATAGACATAGAGCGGAAACTGCTCGTAGCTGCGCGGGTTGAGCGGCGAGCGGCTCGAGTCGTAGAATTCGCCCAGATCGCTCGGTAGACGAACGGTTGAGGCAACGTAGGTAAAGAACCGTTCGTCGGGATGCTGGCCGGTGCCGGAATCCCAATCGAACAGATTGAGGGTACGAAAATAGAGCGCCAACAGTAAAATGGCCGCCAGCCCAAGGCGGACGACCCATGCGCGGTGTCGAGTTAGAGCCTGTCGCACGGCGATTCTCACGAATGTGTTGCCAACCCGATGTTGTTTGCATGAACGTGCGAGCGTGATGGGTCTACGAGCATCACGCTGTGCGCGTTGGCATTATACACCGGTATCACTGAGTAGGGCTATGAGAGCGCTGATCTGGTGCGGAGTCAAACCATGCCAGCGCCTGCCGCCGGGTTGCACTAGCAGGTTCGGCCCGATTTGGCAACGATCTTGGCAACCACTAGCGATGCACTCCACAACGCGGCGTACACATCGGCAGCGCCGCGGCTGCGGCAATGCGGTCCCATGCAGAGATAAAGGCGAGGCATAGGAGTGTCACTTGAACAGTGTGTAAGGTAAGCCGTTACCATTATACACGCTCGTCCTCTTACGTCCTTGCGCGGAGGTGAACTTATGTTGTCATTGCGAGAGGGCGTGCCCGCTTGTCATTGCGAGGGGGCGCAGCCCCCGAAGCAATCTCCTGCTTCAGCGAAAGGAACCACCTGTCATTGCGAGGGGGCGCAGCCCCCGAAGCAATCTCCTCCTT
>JAUQOZ010000303.1 GCA_030550625.1 Chloroflexota bacterium
GGGAGGGGGGTGCCCTCCCCCCCCAGCCCCCGCTCCCACCTGACGGCGGGAGAGGGGGAGCTGGTTTTTTACCGCAGAGGTGGATGGTGCCCCCACCCCCGGCCCCTCCCCCGCTGGGGGAGGGGGGTAAGGCGGGATTTGCAAATTTGGCGGGGCGAGGCTACAATCGGCCCGCTATGGAACACACCTTGTCGCCGATTGGCGTTGTCGTCGTTTCGTATAATACCGCTCCCTTATTGCGGCGTTGTCTGGCGTCGTTGCAGGCATGCACGTTGCCGCTGCAGGTTGTGGTGGTGGATAACGGCTCGCGGGATGAGAGCGTTGCGCTGGTGCGGCATGAGTTTCCGGCGGTGATAGTGCGGGAACGGCCTGACAATCCCGGTTATGCAGCCGCGTGCAATGAAGGGATGAGCTTGCTGGCAGATAGCTGCGAGGCGATGTTGGTGCTCAACCCTGACACCGAGGTGTTGCCGGGGGCGATTGAGGCGCTAGCCGCGTTCTTGGCCGCTCACCCGCGGGTTGGGGTGGTAGGGCCGCGGTTGCTCAACCCTGATGGCACGTTGCAACGGGCAGCGTTTCGCTTCCCCGATCTGATCACGACGGCGATCGATCTCTTTCCGCCGGGCGAAGTGTTACCCGGAAGGTTGTACGACTCGTGGTGGCACGGGCGTTATCCGGCGGAACTCGGCGCCGAACCCTTCCCGATCGATTATCCGTTGGGAGCGTGCATGCTGGTGCGCAGAAGTACGATCGCTGAAGTGGGCGGCATGGATGAAGGCTACTTCATGTACTGCGAAGAGATCGACTGGTGCCGGCGGATCAAGCAGGCGGGATGGGCGATTTGGCAAGTCCCGACGGCGCGGGTCATCCACGTGGGCGGGGCGGCGACCGGCCAATTCCGTTGGCGGATGCAGGTGGCGCTCTGGCGGGCGCGGGCGCGCTATATGGCCAAGTTCGCATCGCCGGCAATGCAGCGCGCATACCATCTGCTTGTCGCCGTAGGGATGATCCGGCTGATGGGCAAGGCATGGTTGGGCTACCTCAGCGGCCAGCGCGACCGTGACACCCTGCGCAGCCACATGCTGGCCTACAGCCTGATTCTGGGTGAAACCGGCAGATTCGCGCCGATACCGGTTGCGAAGGTGACGCGCTGATGCTATAGTAGCAGTAAGAGCAGGCGCTGTCTGGCGGGATAGCCCCTTCTCGACGATTGTAGAGTGAAATTCTTTCGCGATTCAAGCCAAACCTTGTGAGGTTGGTTCGCGTGAACATACCGGCGCATTGCTCCGCAACTCGCAATGATCATCTCCGCAACGCAACGTATGCCGATGCTGTTCAGGGTACACAAGCATTGGCTGCTGGCCTTTGCGGCAGGATTATCACCTTGTGTCTTGCGTGAGCTGGCGTCGATGCATGCTCCGCGCTCCGCCCTCTCCTACACGCAACAGGAGCAGATCAGACAACGATGTACGACCAAAAGCGACCTGATGTCGCGGTCTTCATCGACTTCGAGAACATTTATGTGAGCGTGCGCGACAAGCTCAACGCTACCCCCAACTTCGAAGCGATCATGGACCGCTGCAACGATCTCGGCCGCGTCGTGATTTCACGCGCCTACGCCGACTGGTACCGGTACCCTCGCATCACCAGCGCGCTCTACGCCAACGCCATCGAACCGATTTACGTCGCTACGTACTATTACGACAAAGATGCCGGACGCACCGGGCGCGCAATCAAGAACAGCGTCGATATGAATCTGTGTATCGACGCGATGAAAACGCTCTTTCTCCATCCAAACGTCGGGCGATTTGTACTCGTCACCGGCGACCGTGACTTCATTCCACTAGTGCATAGCATTCGCCAACAGGGCAAAGAGGTCTACATTATCGGCATCGGCGGCGCAGCCAGCACCCATCTCGCCCAAAGCGCCGACGAGTTTGTGTTCTACGAGCAGTTGATTGGCCGCCAGCCGAACGCTAGCGCCGCCGCCACGGCGATTGCCAGCCGGGCCATTGAATTGAACCGGGCGATTGAAGCGGCTGAGATAGCAGCCGCACCGATTGCGCCCGTTGCACCGATTGCACCCGCCACACCGGTAGCGCCCGCCGCGCCGGTAGCACCGCCACCCGCCGAGCCGGACATCTACGAGGTGCTGGTGCAGGCGATCCATCTGGCCCGCAAGCGCGGGTATGTCACCACCCTCGGCTCGCTCAAGATGCTGATGAAAGAGCTGATGGGCGGCGATTTCAAAGAGAGCCGGTACCGCGATCTGAATGGACGCCCCTACACCAAGTTCAAAGATCTGGTGATGGACGCGGAACAGCGCGGGAAGGTGCAGATTTTCACCAAAGGCTCGGTGAACGAGGTCTTCTTGCCGGGTGAAGATCCGCTCAAGCTGTCGCGGTTTGCACCGTTGCTGACCGAAGAATTGCCGCCGGAGCCGGTGGTGCTTGATCCGCCGGTGGGGAGCAACGGCGGGGTACAACTGGCTGAAATCAGCCCAGTGGTAATCGAAGAGGTGAAAGCCGCGGTAACGGAGACCCCGGTAACTGCTGCGCCAACTGGCAACCGCCGCCGTCGCCGTCGATCGCGGCGCAACAATCGCAACCGCGATGAGGCGCTAGCCGTGAATGGCGTGGTTGAGACTGGCGAGGAGGAGGAAGAAGCGGCGGAAGAGCCGGAGTATAGCCCGCCGCAGCTTGACGAACCGCTGCCCGCTATCGAAGAACTACCGGCGCTAGCCGAACTGCCGGCAATAGAGGAGCTGCCAGTGCCGGATGCGCTGCCAGCGATTGAGGAGCTGCTCGCACCGGTTGAGTTGCCAGCGGTTGAGGAACTGCCGGCGCCGGTCGCCCCAGCAGAACCGGCTGCCAGCAGCGAACCGCCGGCCAAGCCGAGCCGGAGCCGCCGCCGGCGGTCACGCAAAGCTGCGGCTGAGAGTGAGACAACACCGGTTGAGGAAACAGTTGCCGCCGAGCCAGTCGCCGTCGCCGAGCCGGTCGCCGCCGCTGAGCCGGTCGCCGCCGCTGAGCCGGTCGCCGTCGCTGAGCCGGTCGCCGCCGCTGAGCCGGTCGCCGCCGCTGAGCCGGCCGCTGCCGCTGAGCCGGTCGCCGCCGCTGAGCCGGTCACCGCCGCTGAGCCGGTTACTGATGGCAGCGCCGGTCACGTTGACCTCACCCTCGAATTCAGCGCCGAAGAGTGGGAACTGTTCCGCAACACGGTGCAGGCGCTGGGCAAACCGGCCACCTTCCAGCAACTGTTGAGCGCGTTGCAAGCGGCGCGCAAGCAGCATAGCATGCCGCGCACCACGGAAGAGAACCGCACGATGCTGAAGCAAGCCATTCATCACGGCATGCTTGAGCGCACCACCCGGAATCGCCGCGTCTATTACACCCTGAAGACGAGTGAGTAGGCTGATCAAAATTTGTGGTCTGCGCACGATCGATCTGGCGCTGGCAGCCGCCACTGCCGGCGCCGATCTGATCGGGCTGGTATTTGCGCCGAGTCGCCGGCAGGTGACGGTGGCGGAAGCGCAAGCGATTGCGGCGGCGGTGCGAGCCTTGCCGCCGCCGCGCCCGTTGATTGTGGGGTTGTTCGTTAACGAAACGGCTGATGTGATCGGCCAGATCGCTCTTGCCGCGGGGTTGGAAGCGATTCAGTTGAGCGGCGATGAGCCGGCTGATTTTCCCAACCAAACCGGGCTGCCGCTGCTGAAGGCCATCCGCATGACTGGCGACGCGAACGAAGCGGCATGGCTGGCGCGGATCGCAGCGGCAGGGCCGGCGACTGGCCCCGGTTTGCCAGCGTTGACGGCACTGGTAGACGCGCACGTTGCCGGGGCGTATGGCGGTACCGGCCAGCGGGCCGATTGGGAACGGGCCGCACAGTTGGCCCGGCGCGTGCCAACGTTACTGGCAGGGGGGTTGACGCCGGATAATGTGGCGCAAGCGATTGCGACGGTCGATCCGCTGGGGGTGGACGTCAGCAGCGGTGTGGAGCGGGATGGGCAGAAGGATGCGGGATTGATGGCGGCGTTTGTGCGCGCGGTGCGAGCGCAGGGAGCGGGGAGTGGGGAGTAGGGAGTGGGGAGTAGCTTTGGGCAGTGATTGCGGTGTTGGAATGGGCAGCGGCTGGCGCTGGCGCAGCAACGTGCGGCGCTCGACGTGATGCGCGGCAGCGTCATCAGCACGCATAGGCTGAAGCAGCCCGCGTGATGGCGAGTTGTGTGAGTGGAGATGGTATAGGTATAAAGCATGCAGATGCGACCGGACAACTTAACCCGCCAGTATGAGACGAATGCCTCTGCTGCCGGCTTTGCGCGCCGGATCGCCATCTGGCTGCTTAGGCTGCTGATCCGGATCACCATTGCGGTTGCGCTCCTGTTGACCTTACGCTGGATCGTGCTGCGCTTCCGGCGAGTGCGCATCCGGCCCACCCCTTATGCCACACCGCCGATCGGGCCGGAGGCGATTGACACCCAACGCCGGCGGATTGTGATCAGTGATTTGCATTTGGGCGGCGGCGACCGGCGTGATGATTTTTGCGATGATGAGGTATTGATCGCCTTTCTCGATCACTACGTGGCACGCGAACCGACCGAACTGATTCTCGCTGGCGACACCTTCGAGTTCTTGCAGATCAGCTTGCCCGACGTGGCCGATGACGAATGGTCGCAACGGGCCGCCGCCCGGCGCTTGCAAGCGATCATTGTCGCGCATACCGGTGTGTTTGCGGCGCTGCGCCGGTTTGTGCAACAAGCCGGCAACCAATTGACGATCTTAATCGGCAACCACGACTTTGAATTGCACTACCCAGCAGCTAAGGAAGTCTTGCGACAAACGCTGGGTCTGCCGCCGGATGATCCGCGGCTGCGGTTTGGGATCAGCTATCACGGCGGCGGCGTCTATATCGTGCATGGCAACCAATTTGACCGCTGGAACCGGTTCGTCAATTTTGCCAGCATCAGCGAACCGTTTGAGGTGGTGCGCGGCACCCAGTTGGTCAAAGAGGTGATCAACGAACTCGAAGAAGACCCCTTCCCGCTCGCGCCGCTGGTTGACAACATCAAACCGTCATCGGCATTTTTTTGGTACTTAATCAGCTTGCAACGGCTGCGCGACCCGGCGGCGCGGCGGTTTGTCACTCGCGGCGTGATCGGCTTTTTGCAAGTCACGGCGTGGGCGCCGCCGCACCATCTGTCAAGTGAACCGGACGAATGGTTGCGACGGTCGCCGTTGATCGTGTTGTGGCAGCCGATTGCGGCGTTGCGCCGGCGACGGGTGGCGCGCCATCAGGCGATTGCGCGCCAGTTTGGGGCGGCAGCCGAAGCGGTGGGTGATCTGCCGGAGATGGTTGATCAGGTGCGCGACGAAGCGCGCCGGCAAGCGAGTCGCGAAGTGGCCGCGTTCAACGACGAAATTGCGCGCGACATTGCGCTGCTGGCCCGCCAGCCGGCCTACCGTGACGACCGGCTGTTTGTGTGCGGGCATACGCATGTGGCGCGGGTGATCGATCTCGGTAATGGCCGTCGCTACATCAATGTCGGTACATGGACTGATGTGGTATTTGATGTGGAGACGATGCGGCGACCACGCCAACGCTACCCGTTTCTCGAAATCAGCAACGGCAGCGACGGCGCGCCGCACGGACGATTGTTGGTCTGGTATGGGCCAGATCAGCCGCCACAACCGTGGTACGACGAGGAACCGCCGCGGCAGCGCCGGCAAAGTCGTGTACAATGGGGGAAGTAGGGAGGTAGGGAGTGGGGAAATAGGGCAGACACGGTTGGCTGCCAGTGGATATATCCGGCACATTGAGATGAGGAGGAAGCGATGAAGAACGTGTTGCGCGTTTTGGGGATTGCGGCGGTGATCGGGCTGGCAATTGCCATCTTCCGGGCCGTGCGCCAATATCAGGAGGACAGTGTGTTTGACCTGACTCCGGCAACGAATACCAACACGGCAAACAATAGCGGGCAGCGCAGCAGCATTAGCCCGGAACTGTTGAGCATGCTGGCCGACCCCGGCGACAAGGGGCCGGTTGAGCTGATGGTGGATGCGAACGGCAAGGAGTGGCTGGTGAACCGGCGCAACGGCTACCGCTACCCGATCGAGGACGGCATCCCGATTATGTTGTTGGAAGAGGGAGAGAAGAACAAAGACGAGAGTCTGATCCAGAAGTAGAGGCGCAGAGAACGCAAAGGGTTCAAACGCAAAGGCGCCAAGGAACGCAGAGGGCGCAGAGGGTTTTTATGGTGGGCGTAAGTGGGGGGAGGGGTGGCCCCCACCCCCGGCCCCTCCCTCGCTGGGGGAGGGGAGTGTTAACGCAAAGGCGCAGAGGGTTTGTTATGGTTTGGATGTCCAAGCCCACTCGTATCCCCACCTTTCAAATTCTTAGCGACCTTTGCGTTCTTTGCGTCTTTGCGTTAAACTGCTTTGCGACCTTTGCGGGAGACGGACAGCCGTCCGTCTCTACGCTTTGCGGGAGACGGACAACCGTCCGTCTCTACGCTTTGCGGGAGACGGACGGCCGTCCGTCTCTACGTGATTTCGCCTAGAAAGTGTGGTTATGCAGGACGTGATTTCGCGACCGGGGAGGTTCGGGCCGTATGGCGGGCGGTATGTGCCCGAAACGCTGATGCCGGCGGTCACGGCGCTGGAAGAGGCCTACGAGGCGGCGAAGGCCGACCCGTCGTTTTGGGAGGAGTTGGCGGCGCTGCACCGCACCTATACCGGCAGGCCGACGCCATTGACGTTTGCGGCGCGATTGACGGCTCACTGCGGCGGGGCGCGGATCTATCTCAAGCGCGAGGATTTGGCCCACACCGGCGCGCATAAGATCAACAATGCGTTGGGGCAGGGGTTGCTGGCGAAGCGCATGGGCAAGCGGCGGGTGATCGCCGAGACCGGCGCCGGCCAGCACGGCGTGGCGACGGCAACGGTCTGCGCGCTACTTGGCCTTGAGTGCGTGGTGTACATGGGGGTGGATGACATGGCCCGCCAGCGGCCTAATGTCTTCCGCATGCGCTTGCTGGGGGCCGAGGTGCGCGGCGTGACCAGCGGTTCGCGCACGCTGAAAGATGCAATCAACGAAGCGATGCGCGATTGGGTGACGAACCCCGACAGCTATTATCTGCTGGGATCGGCGTTGGGGCCGCACCCCTACCCGACGATGGTGCGCGACTTTCAGCGGGTGATCGGGGTGGAAGCGCGCGAGCAGATGCTCGCTGCGACGGGCCGGTTGCCGGATGTAGTGGTGGCATGCGTTGGCGGCGGCTCGAACGCGATCGGCATTTTTCACCCCTTCCTCGATGATCACGAAGTAGCGTTGCGCGGCGTCGAGGCCGGCGGCAGAGGCGAGGGGCTTGGCGAGCACGCGGCCCGCTTCCGGGCTGCGACTCCCGGTGTGTTGCAGGGCACCTATTCGTATGTGTTGCAGGATGAAGCCGGCCAGATTGCGCTGACCCATTCGGTGAGCGCCGGGTTGGATTACGCGAGCATCGGCCCTGAACACGCATGGCTGCACGATAGCGGGCGGGCGACGTATACTGCGGCTAGCGATGACGAGGCGCTGGCGGCGTTTCAGTTGTTGGCGAAGCTAGAAGGGATCATTCCCGCCTTGGAGAGCGCCCACGCGGTGGCGGAGGCGATCAAGCTGGCGCCGGCGATGCGTGCCGACCAGACGATTCTGGTCAATTTGTCGGGTCGGGGTGACAAAGATATTTTCACCGTTGCTGATCTATTAGGGGTCGAAATCTAAAGGCGCAGAGGGGGTGGCCCCCACCCCCGACCCCTCCCCCGCTGGGGGAGGGGAGTGAACGCAAAGGCGCAGGGGAACGCAGAGAGCGCAGAGGGTTTTATGGTGGGGGGTAAGCGGGTGGTGGGCCGCTTCATTAGGGGGGCGCACCGGGGAGGCCCCCACCCCCAGCCCCTCCCCCGCTGGGGGAGGGGGTGGCCCCCACCCTCAGCCCCTCCCCCGCTGGGGGAGGGGAGTGAACGCAAAGGCGCAGGGGAACGCAGAGAGCGCAGAGGATTCTAAACGCAAAGGCGCAAAGGTTTCAAACGCGAAGGCGCAAAGACCGCAAAGTGCGCAGAGGATTTTTATGGTGGGGTATCAGCGTACTCAGAAACCACCTTTTACATGACTTAGCGTTCTTTGCGGGAGACGGACAGCCGTCCGTCTTTACACTTTGCGGGAGACGGACAGCCGTCCGTCTTTACACTTTGCGGGAGACGGACAGCCGTCCGTCTCTACAGGGTACACGTATGACAACGACAGTCATCTTGAACCCGGCGGCGGGGCGCGGGTTGGCGGGCCGGCGGCGGGGCGCGATCGAAACTGAATTGCGCAAGCACGGCATCGAGTACGAGCTTGTCACTACCCACGCGCGTGGCGGCGCGACTGAGCTGGCGATACAGGCGATGAACCGCGGCGCGAGCCGGTTGGTGGCGGTGGGTGGCGATGGCACGATCAATGAGGTGGTGAACGGGATTATTGATAGCCGAAAGGGTGGTCAAGTTACCTTCGGCATTATCCCGCTCGGCACCGGCAGCGACTTCGTGAAATCGTTGCCCGGCGTGCGCCCCGGCGATCTTGCCGGCGCGGTGCAACGGCTGGCCAATAACCGTACGCAGGCGATTGATGTGGGCCGGGTTCGGGTAGAAGCAGGCCGGCTCAAGCTCACCCGCTGTTTTATCAACGGGTTGGGGATGGGTCTCGATGCGGCGGTGGCGGTCGAGAGCTTGAAGATCAAATGGCTCAGTGGGTTTGCGGTGTACTTGATCTCAGTGTTCAAGGCGCTGGCCACCTACCGGCCCGGCCCGATGACGGTGCGCTTCGATGGGCAGCGGGTGAGCCGCCAGCTTTTTTTTGCCAGTGTCGGCAATGGGCGTTGCCAAGGCGGCGGCTTCTGGATGACGCCGGATGCGAAGCTGGATGATGGTCTGCTCGATTTGTGTATCGTGGATACGATGCCGATCACGCGCGCGCTACGCAAGATTCCGCTCCTGATGCGCGGGGTGCATACCAATGAGCCGGAGGTGACGATGGCCCGCGCGCGCCGGATTGAGGTGACGTGCCCGACGCCGATTCCGGTGGCGACCGATGGCGAGGTGATTGCGACGGCGGCGCAGCGGGTCGAGGTCGAAGTGCTGCCGCGAGCCGTGCAATTGGTGGTGTGAACGGCGCGGAAGGGGTTGGCCCCACCCCCAGCCCCTCCCCCGCTGGGGGAGGGGAGATTGTTAACGCGAAGCCGTAGAGACGTTTAACACAAAGACGCGAAAACCGCAAAGAACGCGAAGGAATGTGATCGTGGGGGCTGCCAGCGCGCTGGCGCCCAATCATCAAAAAACCTTCGCGACCGCTGTGTCCTTTGCGCCTTTGCGTTTAGATTCGTTACGATCTTGGCGTTAGGGGAGACGGACGTACGTCTCTCCATGACCTTCGATTGACAGGCGCGGTTTCGCCCTCTACAATCAGCGATGAGAGCGCATGTGGCCCGGTGGCTGCCGCGGTCTTCAAAACCGTTGGGCGGAGTGACGAACTGCGCCGGTGGGTTCGACTCCCACGCGCTCTCGGTGGTTGGTAACGAAGGACGCATTGTGTTTGGTCCCCTCGCCCGCGTTCCGGTTGTCATTGCGAGGAAGCGGCGGCACCCAGCCGCGTTGGGTGGCGCCCGCCCGAAGCAATCTCCCGCTGCAGCGGTACGAGCCGGCTCAATATGCCCCCACCCCCGGCCTGCTGGTTTTTTTACCGCAGAGGACGCGGAGGACGCGGAGGGGGATCACCATTCCCAACATCTTTGCGCTCTCGGCGTCCTCTGCGCCTTTGCGTTAAAACTCTCTGCGTCTTCG
>JAUQOZ010000381.1 GCA_030550625.1 Chloroflexota bacterium
GCAAAAAAGGGCCGCGCGCCGAGCAACACCTGCGCGCTGCCGCCGCCGCCGCCGAGCGCGACCAAGCGGAGGGGGGAGAGATCGGGTTGGGACATGGGAGGCTCCTTAGGCATCGGTTTTTCGTTGGCTGTTAGGTTAATCCCTTGTAGAAGCATCATTTTTGCTTGCCTAGGGAATTGCCCCGGCTGCGTAGGCATCGTGAAGCTATGCTCTAACACACCCGAAGCAGTGACTAGAACGTTTAGCGTGTATCGGGCAGTGATTGTAACGCATACGCCTCTATTCTAAATCACTGTGTGAGTATGTCTAAATTAAGGCGCATTGCCCCAATCACCCGTAGGCATCTTCTTATCTTATTGCTTGGCAGTAGCTACACGCACCCATAATCATCATCAATGCGGCAGCAGAGATTGCAAAACGTACAATATGCTTGATTGACAACATTCACTCATCAACATACCATGCAGACGAAAGTTGGATCTGTAGCTCACACGAGCGCTACCGATGGATGCGCCACACACTGCCTATCAACGCCTTGATCGCTCGGTCTCGTTTGCGCAGGCCAACCTTGGCGCGCTACTGTTTGGTCTACCGCTCGCCCTGCTGCTCATCTTCGCGCATATCCTCATCCACCAATCGCTCTTGCTGAGAGCATCGTGGGAACTAGTATTAGCCTTCGTGATCGGCGTGATCGTTCACGAAGGGTTGCATGCCGCGGGGTGGATGATTGCCGGACGCCTGCCGCCAAGCGCGATCAGGTTCGGTTTCAGCATCAAAGGGTTGGCGCCATTTGCCCATGCCAAGCAGCCGCTGCCGATCAATGCCTACCGCTTCGGCACAGCGCTGCCATGCGTGGCGCTCGGCATCATCCCCAGTCTGATCGGCATTATCGGCAATTGGCCGATGGTCACTGGCTTTGGCGCGATCATGACCCTCGCTGCCGGGGGTGATCTGCTGATCTTGTGGACGCTCCGGCGCGATCCGGCTACGGCGCTAGTAGTTGATCACCCTGATCGGGCGGGGTGTGAGGTATGGTTGCCGGCCAGCAACTCGTGATAGAGGGCCAGCGTCTGCCGGGCCACGACCGGCCAATCGAAGGTTGAGCGCACAATGCGCTCGCTCTCTGCACCCCATTCCGGCCAGCGCGCGCGAGCCGCCAATGCGACACGCAGTTGGGCCGTCAGATCATCGACATCACCCGGTTGCACCAGCAAGCCGTTGCGGCCCGGAAAGACCTTATCGGGAATGCCGCCGATTGCGCTGGCGACTACTGGCCGGCGGTGGATCATCGCTTCGAGCGTGACTAGTGAACTGCCTTCGTAGCGGGTGGGATGAACGAAGAGATCAATCTCTTCGTAGAGACTGTGTAACTCCTCATCGCTGAGCCGCCCGACAAAGAGGGTATGATCAGCGATCCCGGCTGCACGCGCCTGCTGTTCGAGCGCCTCGCGCGCCGAGCCGCTGCCGACCAGCAACCAGCGCCAATTGGCCGGCAATTCATCGCGCAGGCGGGCAAGGGCCGCGATCAAGACATCAAAACCCTTGTTAGGTTCGAGCCGGCCCACGCTGAGCAACATCGGGCCGCCACTCGTCAACCCCAAGCGGAACCGCAGCGCCGTGCGCAGATCGCTGCGTACTTGACTGAGGCACTCCTCAACATCAATTGCCGAAGGGATGACCACCACTTTGGCCGGATCAACGCCGAGGTAGCGGGGCAGGTCGTCTTTGGTGCAAGCATCGGTCGCGATCGCGCGATCAGCTTGGCGATGGCCGTAGGCGTAGAGTAGCCGGAATGGGGCGTAGGCCAGCCATTTGGCCCGGTCAGGCGTGCGAAATTCTTCCATGCCGTGCGGGTTAGCGACAAACGGTGTGCTGTGCAGACGCGGGTCGCGCCGGCGGGCCATGGCGTAGCCAAAGGCGCACAACCCCTGCGTATGCACCACATCGAACGCGCCGGCTAGCACGCGCTGCGCAGCGCGACTTCCGATCCGCCAACTGTACACTGGAAAATTGATCTGGCGGCCAACGACGCCGTTTGGCGGCAGCAATGGCGACGTGTAATCGTAGCGGAGGGTCTCGATCGCATGCGGGCGTAGGTCGCCAGCTTCGGCCCGATCCGGCGGCGTCTGGACGTAGAGCGTGACCTCGACACCTAACTTGGTGAGGTATTTGGTGAGATGGTAGACGTGGCGTTCAATCCCGCCAAAACCGTGCAGTGGGAAGACCGCGCGCGCCAGCATCGCTACCCGGATCGGGCGGGGATGAAGCGGATGGGTAGCGTCCATGGCTGCGCAATCCTCCCTCGAATGAGTATCACTCCGCTGGGGTGATGATACCACAAATTGAGGCAGGGAACGGCATTGGTGGAACATTGGGCGCAGCCGCTGCTGCTGGTTGCTGCTAGGTGGCAGTGATACTGCCGCACTCCATCGTCCGCCTCTGTTTACATCTGGCGGAAGAGCGAACCGCGCTGCGCCCATGCCCACGCATTGTTGGGATCAATTTCGACGGCACGGGTCAGATCGATAAAGGCCTCTTCGTAAATCTTGAGCGCCTGATAAGTTGCGCCGCGCCGGCTCAGCACCCACGAGTCATCGGGGTTAAGTTCAAGCGCGCGATTGAAATCTTCGATCGCCTCATTGTAGTGGCGCATAAGGCGATAGGTTTCGCCCCGCTCAGCGAGCACCCACACCACATCGGGTTTCAGTTCGAGCGCGCGGTTAAAATCGGCCAAGGCCTCTTCGTAACGGCTCAACACCCGATACACCTGCCCACGGCTGCCTAGCGCCCACGCATGATCGGGTTGCAATTCGATCGCGCGGCTAAAATCGGCCAACGCTTCGTTGTAACGGCGGCGCAGACGAAAAATCTCGCCCCGTTCGGCCAATGCGCCCACGTGGTTGGGTTCAAGCTCGATCACGCGGCTGAAATCGGCCAGCGCCTCATCAACCCGATCGGCGGCGCGATGCAAGAGACCACGCTGCATATAGACCCATGCATAATCGGGATCGAGTTCGAGTGCGCGGTTAAAATCGGCCAATGCCGCTTCAGCATCGCCGAGCGCGCGGAAGGTCGCGCCACGGCTGCCTAGCGCCCATGCATAATCGGGATCAAGCTCGATAGCGCGGCTGAGATCGATCAATGCGCCATCGTAATCGTCAGCCAAACGACGCGCTTCACCGCGCTCGGCATAGAGCCATGCCAGATTGTCTTGCAAGGCGATGGCGGCGTCAAAATCGGCAATGGCCGCCGGATAATCGCGCAATTCGCGGTAGGTGATGCCGCGATGCCCCAGCGCCCACGGATAATGAGGATCAATCGCCAAAGCCTGCGTAAATGCCTCAATCGCTTCTGGGTACCGGCGCAACGCGCGCAACGCCTCGCCGCGCTCGGCATGAACCCATGCCAGTGCCGGATTCAGCGCCAACGCCGCGTCAAAGTCGGCGATTGCCTCACGATGGCGGCGTATCGCCCGCCATGCTTGGCCGCGGCTGCCTAGCGCCCACGGATATTCGGGACGCAACTCGATCGCGCGCGAAAAGGCCGCAATGGCCTCTTCATGGCGGCGCAGCATGCGCAGCGTCTCGCCGCGCTCGGCGTGATACGCGGCATCTTCAGGATCAAGTTCACACGCTCGCGCCAGATCAGCCAACGATTCTTCCATCCTTCCCAATTCACGCAGCACTTGCCCGCGCTGAAAGTAGGCCCACGCATAGTTCTCGTCGAGCGCAATTGCCCGGTTAAAATCGGCCAATGCCGCTTCGCGCCGGTCGTGGTACAAGCTTTCAAGGTTCATCACTCCCCCCCTTTCAGCGTGTTCAAGCGTGCTGGCAGATATATTACCATTACGCAAACGGCTGCGGCGAAGTTGCAGCGGAGATCGAGGTTGCGAAGATCACCAAGGTCAACGCACTAGCAGATGCGGCAGTTTTACTGCCGCACTCCATAGCCGGGCCGGTTTGCGCCTCATCCGCGCCGGGAGGCGCCAAGCAAGCCGCCAAGGCCAAGCGCAGCGATCTCGCGCCGGCCTAACCGTTCATTCGCCATCAGGCGCGGCAGGATCAGATCGACAATGTTCTGATCCCGCGAACGCACACAACCGGGAGCGCCAATCAACGGGACAGTATCACCGGCGTGGTGAAGATAGGCCAGCAACAACAGATTCCCCGGCTCGACCGGCGCGCCATAATGAGCAATCTCGCCGCTCAGCCTCTGCACAGCGCGCGGGATGACATCATCGCGATCGACCACCGACGTTTCGCCGGCGGTAATGATCAGATCGACCCCCGCCGCCAGCAACCCTACGAGGCCAGCGGCCACTTCGGGTTCGTCCGGCGGCAAATTCCGGCACGCCACCATCGTCGCCCCCAGATCAGCAATGCGTCCGGCAATCGCCGGCAACATACCTCGTTCCACCCGCGCCCGCGCTGCCGGACTGCTCACCAGTGCAACCCCGATACGCCGCCGCACCAACGGCGCCACCCGTAACACGCCAGCTTCGCCGGTTGTAGCAGCGGCTTGGGCGAGATCCGCCGCCGGCGCTGCGAACGGAATGATTTTGATGGTAGCGAGCATCTGGCCGGCGGTGACAAGAGTGTAGGGCGGCAGCGTCGCTACGGTGAGACCGTCAATGAGGTTGATTGATAATAATGCTTCAGCATCGATCATCAGCGGGCCGGCAACAGTTGCGCGCAGATTCACCCGGCCAGCATACGGTTCACCGATGGCAACTCCCGGCCCGGCCACGATCTGCGCCAAGCGGATAGCCGCTTCGTCTTCGTGGATGTCATCGGGCGCCAGCACTGCCACCCGCACCGCCGGCACCCCCAGTTCGATCAGACGCGGCACATCCTCGGCACGCAACCGCCGGCCTTTACTGAACGCTTTCCTCCCCTGTGCATCGGCCAGATTGTGACAGAGAATATGCCCAACCGCCGCTGCCGGCGGCAAGGTTTCGATCCGCATAGAGGCCCGCCTATCATGAGGATGCCCAGAACCGTTGGCGCCACTGCTGTCAGGGAGCCAAGCCACATCTGTAAATTATGGTACCATGGCTAAGAGTGGAATAAACCGTTATTTGATAAGACTATGATCAAAACATCAACGATGCCCCGCGAACGCGGACTTGGCTACGCCTTCATCGGCGGGCTTGCCATCACCCTGATCGCCGCCCTGCTTGGCGCGCTCTTCATCTATTGGTTCACGACCGTCCAACGCGGCCCGGCGCCGGCTGAATTACTGCCGGCAGATGTTCAACTCTACGCCAGTTTGTCGCCAACCCTGAGCGATGTGCCCGAACAACCGCGGATCGAACGGGCGCTCAGCGAGGTGTTTGGCCTCACGATGCCAGCCGATGCGGCAACCAACGTCGCTGCCGTGCTCGGCGTGAAGCTCGATAGCGATGTGATCACGTGGATTGGGAGCGATATTGCGGTTGTGGTGCGTGATTTTACGCCGGTCACGAGAGATGTAGCCGCCGATCTGGTCGAGAATGGCGAGGTATTGGTCTTTCTGGCGTCGCGTAACGATCCGCTAGCCAAGATCTTTCTCGACAAATATCTGGAAGTGCGCCGGAACCGGGGCGAAACGTTTACCGAGCAACGGGCCGGCAATGCGACGATCTACATCGGCGAGATTGCTAGCCCGCTGCGCGCGGTAGGCCTGATCGAGCACTACATTGTTTTTTCCAACCGGCCAGAAGCGCTGCTTGATCTGGCAGCCGGCCCGGAGCGACCGAACCGGCTCGCCAGCGTGCCTGCCTTTCAGCAATTCCGCGAGACGATAGCGAGCGTGCGTTCCGGTGCGCTCTACACCGATGGTTCGCCCGCCGCCGAAGCAGCGCGGGCGGCGGTGCGAACGTGGTTGGTGAAGGTGTTGGGGGAAGGGACAGCTATTCACCATCCTTCTCAATAATCTGCACTTTGTTGCTCGCCGGCGGCGGGGTGGGGCGACGGTTCCAATTCAGGGCCTGCCCCAGCAAGGCCCACATTCGCTGCTCGACGGCAGCCTCGCGGCCAATCAGCAGCAGGCTCACGCCGCCGAGCACCAGAATGCCGGGCCACACCAAATTGATCAGTGAGAGCAGCGCCAAGCCCACACCCCACAATAGCGCCTGCACCGCTTCGCTGGTGCGGCCAAGACTGCGTTGGCGGCGGTAGATGGCGATGCCGCCGCCGGCCAGCAACGCAATCGGCACCAGCCACCACAACTTAAAGATCGCGACAATGCCCAACCCAACCAATAACAGACCGATCAGGCGGGTCTGATCATGCTGCAACGACATACGTTTCCTCCTTCAGTACACACCCTTCATTCACTGCCGGTATGACGCCGGTGCAGTCGCAAAAGTTGCACCGGTCTGTGGTACCATACAGAAAGCCGGTTCTTCTGCCAGACACCAGAGGTTCACCGATGACCACAGCACCCAGCGCCGAGCGCGTTCGCCAGTTTGGCACCACGATTTTTGCCGAAATCAGCGCCCTTGCCGTGCAGTGCGGCGCGGTCAATCTAGGGCAAGGCTTTCCTGATTTCGCCGGGCCGGAATGGGTTAAGCAAGCGGCGGCCAACGCAATCGCCGCCGACGCCAACCAGTACGCGCCTTACATTGGCGTACCCCGGCTCCGCGAAGCGATTGCCGCCACGTGGCAGGCCCACGGCTGGCGCGCGATCGATCCGCAGAGCGAAGTGACCGTCACTAGCGGCGCGACCGAGGCGCTCTTTGCGGCAGTGCAGGCATTGGTTAACCCCGGTGACGAGGTAATTCTGTTCGAGCCGTTTTACGATGCGTATTTGCCTGATGTGACGATGGCCGGCGGCATACCGCGCTTCGTCCGCCTCCACCCGCCGGTAGAAGGCCAAACGGGGTGGTGGTTTGATCCAGCGGAATTGCGCGCCGCCTTTTCGCCGCGCACGCGCCTGTTAATGCTGAACACACCGCACAACCCGACTGGCAAGGTCTTTCGCCGGGCCGAACTCGAGCAGATCGCCGAGCTGTGCCAGACTTACGATGTGGTGGTGGTATCGGATGAGGTCTATGACCAGTTGGTCTTCGCCGGCGCTGAACATATTCCGATCGCGACCCTGCCGGGAATGTGGGAGCGCACCTTGACGATTAACAGTATCGGCAAGACGTTTAGCCTCACTGGCTGGAAGATCGGGTACGCCGTTGGCCCGGCCCACCTCAACGCCGCGCTGCGCGCGGCCCACCAGTGGATCACCTTCGCCACCGCCACCCCATTGCAATTTGCGGCGGCGGCAGCGCTCGAAGAGGCGCTGCGCAACGGCTATTACGCCCAGTTTCGCGCTGAGTATACTGCCCGCTATCAGCTCTTGGCCGAAATCTTGGCAAGTGTTGATTTGCCAGTATTGCCAACCGAAGGCAGCTACTTCTTGATGGCCGATATCTCATCAACTGGCTTTCGTGACGATGTTGCCTTCTGCCGCTTCCTGACCCAAGACGTCGGCGTCGCCGCGATCCCGCCCTCGGCCTTTTATGCCCGCCAGCACGATTTGCCGTTGCTAGCCCGGTTTTGCTTCGCCAAACGCGACGAGACCCTCCGCGCCGCCCAGCAACGGCTGCTGGCATGGCGACAACGCCAAACAATGGGTAACGCCTGAGCAGGTTGAGAGTCACACTCCATACTTGGCGCTCACTAGAAAGCGAGTCATAACCATGGAAGCCCGTTTGCACGAACTCCGCGCCCGTTTGCAAGAGATTGACGATATTAACAGCGCAGCCGCCGTGCTAGGGTGGGATCAGAGCACCTATATGCCGCCCGGCGGCGCTGCCGCGCGCGCTCGCCAACTGGCCACCCTCTCACGGCTAGCCCACACGCGCAGCACCGATCCTGCATTGGGCCGATTGTTGGCTGAGCTGATGCCCTACAGCGAACAGTTGCCTTACGACCATCCTGATGCGGCGCTGATTCGGGTGGCGCAACGCAATTACGAGCGCATGACCCGGATCCCGGTCGAACTCGCGAGCGACATTGCGGCACATACGGCAGCTAGCTACCATGCGTGGACGCAAGCCCGCCCGGCGAATGATTTCGCCACCATGTTGCCGTATCTCGAACGCACACTCGAACTAAGCCGGCGAGTGGCCGACTGCTTCCCCGGCTACGAGCATCCTGCCGACCCGCTGATCGATTTCAGCGACTATGGCATGCGCGCCGCTGTGATTCGCGATCTCTTTGCCCGCCTGCGCGCCGGTCTCACCCCGATCATCCGGGCCATTGTCGCCCAACCGCCAATTGACGACTCGTGTCTGCGCAAATACTATCCGCGCAATGATCAACTGGCCTTCGGCGAGCAGATCATTCGCCAATTCGGGTATGACTTCGAGCGCGGACGGCAAGACCTCACCCACCATCCGTTTGCGACCAAGTTTTCGGTTGGCGATGTGCGCATCACCACTCGCATTAACGAGCATGATTTAGGCGATGGCCTGTTTAGCACCCTGCACGAATCAGGCCACGCCATGTACGAACAAGGTGTTGATCCGGCGTTTGAAGGCACCCCGCTCTGCGGTGGCGTGTCGGCGGGTGTGCATGAAAGCCAATCGCGGCTGTGGGAAAATCTGATCGGACGCTCACGGCCATTCTGGGAGCATTTTTACCCGGAGTTGCAGCAGACCTTCCCGCAGCAACTGGGCAACGTCCCGCTCGACGAATTCTACCGGGCAATCAACCGGGTGCAGCCGTCGCTCATCCGCACCGATGCCGATGAAGTGACGTATAACCTGCACGTGATGATCCGGTTTGATCTGGAATTGGCGCTGCTCGAGGGCAGCTTGAAGCTGCGCGACCTGCCCGAAGCGTGGAATGCTCGTTACGCTGAGGATTTAGGGGTGACAGTGCCTGACTATCGTGACGGCGTGCTGCAAGACGTGCATTGGTTTGGCGGCTTGATCGGCGGCGCGTTCCAAGGCTACACGCTAGGGAATATCCTGAGCGCGCAGTTCCTTGCCGCTGCCCGCGCTGCGCACCCCGAAATTGATGACGAGATTGGCCGGGGTGAATTCGCCACCCTGCACGGCTGGCTGCGCGAGCATATCTACCGCCACGGCAGCGTGTATACGCCCAACGAATTGATCGAGCGCGCCACTGGCAAGCCGATGGAAATTGAGCCGTATCTGACCTATCTGCGCCAGAAATATTCGGCAATCTACGGGATTGCGTTGGAGGGGTGAGGATGGCCCACCCCTTGCCTTTCCCCCGCTATGCCGCAAGGCGTGCGGGGTGAACTCCCATCGTCCGCGAGGATGCCCCCACCCCTTGCCCCTCCCCCGCTGGGGGAGGGGTGTGTGGCTTCCTCCGCCGGAGGGTTGATGGGTGAACAGAATATTCCAAAACCCCTTTGCGAACTCTGCGTCCTTCGCGCCTTGGCGTTTTACCCCTCTGCGGCTTTGCCTCCTCTGCGCCTTGAAGTTAGCCCTCACCCCCCGGCCCCCTCTCCCACCTGACGGCGGGAGAGGGGGAGCTGCGCGATGGCGGGCAAGGCATAGCGGGAGTGGAACGCCGCAGCGCCCCGCTATGAGTGATGGAATCGCGCCGTTGTGGGAGATTGCTTCGCCTCGCTCCGCTCGGCTCGCAATGACACGCCCAACGACCTTTGCGACCTCGGCATCCTTTACGCCTTTGCATTAAACACGCTGCGTCTTTGATCGCTTGGCGGCTTGCGTATGGCCCTCACCCCCCGGCCCCCTCTCCCACCTGACGGCGGGCGAGGGGGAGCTGCGCGATGGCGGGCAAGGCATAGCGGGAGTGGAACATAGTAGCTCCCCGCTCACGCAGTGCGGGAGGGGGGCTGGCGGTGCGGGCAGAAGCGCCCCCTCCC
>JAUQOZ010000308.1 GCA_030550625.1 Chloroflexota bacterium
AGAGGGTCTTGTGGCCGCCGGCCAGCGAGCTGATCCCGACCACATGCACGTCGTTTTCAACTGCCTGCCGGGCCACCTCTTCTGGGGTCTGGAAGAGCGAGCCAATATCGACGTCGAAACCAAGATCGGCAAAGGCCGTCGCCACCACTTTGGCGCCGCGGTCGTGGCCGTCTTGCCCGATCTTGGCGACCAGCATGCGGGGCCGGCGGCCTTCGAGGGCGGCGAAGGCATCGGCCATCGCGCGCACATGTTGTATCTGCTCGGCGTCGCTATACTCGCTGCCGTACACGCCGGCCACCGAGCGAATTTCGGCTTTGAAACGGCCAAAGACCTTCTCCATCGCCATCGAAATCTCGCCGAGGGTGGCCCGCGCGCGGGCGGCTTCGATCGCCGCCGCCAGCAGGTTGCCGTCGCCGGTCGCCGCCACGCGGGTCAGCTCATTCAACGCCGCCTGCGTCTTGGCCTCGTCACGCTCGGCGCGCAACTGCTGCAGCCGTTCGATCTGCTTTTGGCGCACGGCAGTGTTGTCAACTTCCAGAATCTCGATCGGCGCTTCGTATTCGAGCCGGTACTTGTTGACGCCGACGATCGTCTCGCGGCCCGAATCAATATGCGCTTGCCGGCGAGCCGCAGCCTCTTCGATCCGCAACTTGGGCAAGCCGGCTTCGATAGCCTTGGCCATGCCACCCAGCTCTTCGACCTCTTGAATATGCGCCCACGCCCGGCGGGCCAATGCGTCGGTCAGCCATTCGAGATAGTACGACCCGCCCCACGGATCGACGATCTTGCAGATGCCGGTCTCTTCTTGCAGGTACAACTGGGTGTTGCGGGCAATGCGGGCCGAGAAGTCGGTCGGCAGCGCGATCGCCTCATCGAGCGAATTGGTGTGCAATGACTGGGTGTGGCCGAGGGCGGCGGCCATGGCCTCAATGCAGGTACGGGCCACATTATTGAACGGATCCTGCTCGGTGAGGCTCCAGCCTGACGTCTGGCAGTGGGTGCGCAACGCCAGCGAGCGGGGGTCTTGCGGGTTGAACTGCTTGATAATCTTGGCCCAGAGCAAGCGGGCGGCGCGCATCTTGGCGATCTCCATGAAGTAGTTCATCCCGATCGCCCAGAAGAACGAGAGCCGCGGCGCGAAGGCGTCAATCGTCAAGCCGGCCTTCAACCCGGCGCGCACATATTCAAGCCCGTCAGCCAGCGTGTAGGCTAGCTCAAGGTCGGCGGTGGCGCCGGCCTCTTGCATGTGGTAGCCGGAAATGCTGATGCTGTTGAACTTGGGCATGTGCTTGGCTGTGTACGCGAAAATATCGGCAATGATGCGCATTGACGGCTCAGGCGGGTAGATGTAGGTATTGCGCACCATGTACTCTTTCAAGATGTCGTTCTGGATGGTGCCGGTGAGCTGTTCGGGACGCACTCCCTGCTCTTCGGCGGCGACGATGTAGAAAGCCATGATCGGAATCACCGCGCCGTTCATCGTCATCGAGACCGACATCTGATCGAGCGGGATGCCGTCGAACAGAATCTTCATATCGAGGATCGAGTCGATGGCGACGCCGGCCTTTCCGACATCACCCACTACCCGCGGGTGGTCAGAGTCATAGCCGCGGTGGGTGGCCAAATCGAAGGCCACCGACAAACCCTTTTGCCCAGCGGCGAGGTTACGCCGGTAGAAGGCATTGCTGGCTTCAGCGGTGGAAAAGCCAGCATACTGCCGGATCGTCCACGGCTGGGTGACGTACATGGTCGGATAGGGGCCGCGCAGGTAGGGTGGAATGCCGGCGGTAAAGCCGAGATGCTCAAGGCCGGCCAGATCGGCAGCCGTATAGAGTGGCCGCACCTCGATCTGCTCCATCGTGCGCCAAACCAGCTCGCTCAGCGGTTTACCGGCCTCTTGCTCGGCTCGCGCCTGCCACGCGGCCAAATCAGGCGCGGGCCGCTCGTCGCGGTATGACAGCGTCGTGAAATCGGGGTTCTTCACTCAGCCACTCCTTTCAGGCGTTGCAGCCGGGCCAGCGTTTCGTAACAGTTGGCGCGCAGGTGGATAAACTCATCGATCCCGGCAGCGCGATACATATCGATCAGATCGGTCGGGTAGCCGGCCAGCACGACGGTGACATCGGGCCGTTGCGATTTGATCGCGTGGGTCAAGGCCGGCACAATATCCGGGTAGGTCTCATCGGTTGAGCAGATCGTCACAATTTCAGCGCCGGAAGCGAGCGCAGCCGCGGCAGCCTCTTCTGTGGTGGCGAAGCCGTCGTTACCGATCACAGCGAAGCCGCCGGCGGCGAAGAAGCCAGTGGCAAAATCGGCCCGCGCCTTGTGCTGGCTAATCGGCCCCATATTGGCGAGGAAAACCGCCGGACGGCGACCGGTGCGGGCCGCGTAAGCGTCGGCAGTGGCGCGCAAGGCCTCGAACTGCTCGGCGGCGCGGTGGGCTGGCAGCGACTCAATCTGCGGTGCGGCGCTATCGGCGGCAGCCAGCGCGCAGCTCAGTTCACCCATCGTTGCGCCGGCCTGCACGGCGGCCAGCGTGGCGGCCATGGTGCGTTGGTGCGCTAGCTCGACCAACGCCGCATGACACGCCTCTTCCGAGCGCGTCTCGCGGGCATGGCGCAGATCGACGGCGCGGGCTGCGTGCAACTGCACGTGATCGATCTGGCGCACTTCCGGCAGCTTCTCGCTGAGATTGGGATACATATTGACGCCGACGATCACCTCGCGGCGCTGGGCAATCGCGGTGAAGCGTTCGGCGCGGGTGGCGGCGATGGCGGCTTGCGGCATCCCAGCTTGCAAGGCCGCCGCCATGCCCCCCTGCCGTTCGATCTCTTGGAACAAGGCCCACGCCTTGGCGGCAATCTCGTCGGTCAACTTCTCGACTGCCCATGACCCGCCGGGTGGATCGATCAGGCGGAAGAAGTTGCACTCCTCTTGCAAAATCACGTGCAGATTGCGGGCGATCCGGCGCGAGAACTCGTCGGGCAAGCCCCACGCTTCATCAAAATGGCTGATATGGATGCTCTGCGCCCCGCCCATCACCGCCGCCATCGCCTCGCCGGTGGCGCGCAGCATATTGTTGTAGACATCGTAGCGTGTCTTCGTCCACGCCGAAGTGCGCGCGTGCAGATGCATCTGCTGGGCGGTTTCGTCACCGTCGAACGCCGCTACCACTCGTGCCCACAGCATGCGGGCAGCGCGCAGGCGAGCCACTTCGAGGAAGAATTGCGACCCCACCGAGCAGGTAAACTGGATGCGCGGGGCGATCTCGTTGACGCTCAGGCCGCGCTCTTGCAGTGCGCGGAGATAGGTCACGCCGGTAGCGAGGGCGCAGGCTAGCTCTTGGGCGGCGTGGGCGCCGCTGTTGTGGTAGACGTGAGTGCTGACCACAATCGTGCGTAGATGGGGCGCATGCGCCATTGCCCACCGCGTCCACTCGGCCAGCAGGTCGTAGCAACGGTCGAGCGAGGCTGGTAGCGTGCCACTGGCGGCCAGCGCGCCGAGCGGATCAGCGCCGAGACAGCCGCGTAGCTGGTCGGGCGAGACGCCTTGCTCTTCGGCAGCGGTTACGAGCAGGGCCGCTACTGGCAGTGCCTGCGCGCCGGCATTCACCAACAGCGATAGCCGGTTGAGGTCAAGCTGGGCGAACAGGCGGCGGGCATCGGCTAGCGTCGCCAGCGAGAGACCGCCCGCACCTACCTGCGCCGGCGCGGCTGCGTCGGGATCAAGACCGTGCTGAGTGGCCTGATCGAGCGGCAGGTTGAGCGTGGTCAAGCCGCGCGGCACATCAGCTTGCGCCGCCTGATTCGCTTCATCTGCTGTCGGGTACGGCAGCTCTTGCGCCACCTGCCAGCGTTCCAACACCGGCCCTAACACGCGCGTATCGCGCACGAATGGAGCGAAGCCGGGCAGCGAGCCAGTGTGCGGCAACTCGGCAATATCGGCAGCGTTATAGATCGGTTGCAGTAGAATCTGTTCGTAGGTCTTGGTAATCAGGCGCTTCTCAAACGGAACGCCCTTCAGCGTCTTCTCAGCCGCTGCCCGCCATTCCTCGTATGTCGCGGGCGCGAACATATCGAACAACGGAGCGCGCTGGGCCGTCTCCTGCGTCTCTGAAGGCATGGCCATACTCCTTGCCGGCAGCCCATACCTAACCCTCGATACCGTTAGTATACCAGCAAATCGAGGGTAAAACGGGTACGATAAACCGGATCGTCACAAAGTGAAAGACTGGTTGCCCTAACCACAGGTTATCTGATAGATGCTGCTTGTCAATAGCTCATCGTAGGGCAGCGAGTTACAGTTCAACAACCGGTCAAAATCGGGAAGGCTCGCTCTTGACAATCGCGCCAGCGCCGCGTATAGTGCGATGACGATAGCGAAAACCTGTTCAAGTAGGCTTTTAGATTCATTGGGAATTGCTTCATGGGCGAAAAAGTAGTGATCGTTGAGTCGCCGGCCAAAGCGCGGACGATTCAGAAATATTTGGGCAAAGGCTATAAAGTTACCTCCAGCATGGGCCATGTGCGCGATTTGCCCAAGAACGGGCTGGCGATCGATATCGAGCACGATTTTGCCCCTTCTTACGAAATCGTTAAGCCGAAGGTCGTCACCGAGCTGAGCCAAGCGGTGCGCAACGCCGACGCCATTTATCTGGCGACTGACCCCGACCGCGAGGGCGAGGCGATTGCGTGGCATATTACGCAGGCGGTCAAAACGCCAAAGAAGACGCCGGTGTACCGGGTGGTCTTTCAAGAGATCACGCGCAACGCGGTACAACAGGCGTTGCAACAGCCGCGCCAGATCGATCAAAATCTGGTTGACGCCCAACAGGCGCGGCGGGTGCTCGACCGGCTGGTTGGCTACCAGCTCAGCCCGTTGTTGTGGGATAAGGTCAAGCGCGGGCTGAGCGCCGGGCGGGTGCAGTCGGTGGCGGTGCGGCTGATCGTCGAGCGTGAGCGCGAGATTGAGCAGTTTCAGCCGCAGGAATATTGGACGATCGAAGCCGATCTGTTGAAAGAGGCCGGCATCGCGCCGCGTGATCTCTTCCGGGCCACGTTGATCGAGCGCGATGGCAAGAAGCTAGAGAAGTTTTCGATTGAGCGGCGCGAGCAGGCCGAGGCGATCGTGGCCGATCTGCAAGGCGCGAACTATACCGTGGCCAAAGTGACCCGGCGCGACAAGCGCCGGTCGCCGGCGCCGCCGTTTACTACCAGCACCTTGCAGCAAGAGGCGGCCCGCAAGTTAGGCTTTAGCGCCAAGAAGACCATGACGCTGGCCCAGCGTCTCTACGAAGGGGTGGATATTGGCGGCGAAGAGGGCACGGTTGGTCTGATCACCTACATGCGCACCGATAGCGTGCAGGTGGCGGCGGAAGCGCAAGCCGAGGCGCGCGAGGTGATCGGCAAGCGTTTCGGCAGTGACTATCTGCCCGACCAGCCGCCCGTCTACAAAACCAAGGCCAAAGGCGCGCAAGAGGCCCACGAGGCGATCCGGCCCACCAGCAGCGCCCGCGCGCCTGAGCAGTTGAGCGAACGGCTTGAGCGTGATCTGTGGCGGCTCTACGATCTGATCTGGAAGCGGTTTATCGCCTCGCAGATGGCGCCAGCCATCTTTGACAGCACCACCGTTGACATCGCTGCCCAACCGAGCGTGGCCGGCGCGCCGCCTTACCTCTTCCGCGCCACCGGCTCAGTGCTCAAGTTCCCCGGCTTCCTCGCCGTCTACAACGTTAGCCTCGACGAAGGCGAAGAGGATGAGGACAGCGAGCGCCGCTTGCCGCCGCTGGCCGAAGGCGAAAACTTGCAGTTGGTTGAGCTGCTGCCGGTGCAACACTTCACTGAACCGCCGCCGCGTTACACTGAGGCCAGTCTGGTGAAAGAGCTGGAACGGCTTGGTATTGGCCGGCCCAGCACCTACGCCACCATCCTCTCGACCATCCAAGAGCGCGAATACGTCGAGATGGTTGATAAAAAGCTGATCCCGACCACGCTGGGGCGGGTCGTCACCGACTTGCTGGTCGAGCATTTCGGCAACATTGTCGATTACGATTTCACCTCGTCACTCGAACAGCAGCTCGACGATATTGCCGAAGGTTCCAAAAAGTGGGTGCCGGTACTGCGCGAGTTTTATGGCCCCTTCCGCTCGACGCTCGAGACGGCGCAACGCCAGATGCGCAATGTCAAGCGCGAAGAGATTACGACCGATATCGATTGTCCGAAGTGCGGCCAAGCCAAGCTGGTGATCAAGTTTGGCCGTAACGGCGAGTTTCTGGCCTGTTCGCGCTACAATCGGGAAGGCGAGGGGGATTCGTGCGATTTCACCAGCGACTTTCACCGTGACGAGAATGGCCAGATCATCCTCGATAAGGCCAGCGCGCCAGAGACGAGCGATGTCTTGTGCAACGTCTGCGGGCGGCCCATGGTGATCAAGAAGAGCCGTTTCGGCCCCTTCCTCGGCTGTTCGGGGTACCCCGAATGCACTAATACCCGCCGGATTGGCCGCGATGGCAAGCCAGTGCCGCTGCCGGAACCGACTGGGGTGCCGTGTCCGAAGTGCGGCGAGGGTGAGTTGCTGCGCCGGCGGGGCAAGTTTGGCCGCCCGTTCTACGGCTGTTCGCGCTACCCTAAGTGCGACTACATCACCAATTCGCTCGACGAGGCGCAGGCTGGGGTGGCGGTCGAAGCTGCGCCAGCGCCGCCTCCCGCCGCCGAGAAGCCGGCAGCGCCGGCCCGCAAATCTAGCGGCAAGACCCGCAAATCGGCGTAGGGGGCGTAAGGGCAGGTCAGTAAGGGCAGGTTTTAAACCTGCCCTCACTATCTGCCCTGACCCAATAGTGCATATGGAGTGCGGCAGTCAAACTGCCGTACTCCATAGTGTTATGACGCGCAGTGCGCGTAGCGTGCATGATGCATGCACGCCATCATCGGCGGCAGTGTGACTGCCGCACTCCATAGTGTTATGGCGCCACCGTCTTCCCGTCCGGCATCGCCAATCCGCCAGTCGCGCGGATGTTGGCCGTCGCCTGACCTAACACGATCTGGCGCTGTACCGTGTAGGTGATCAAGCATAACGCCGGGATAGCGAATATACCGATCCCCGGAATTGATTGCATACCAATCAGGACGATCGCCACGATTCGCAAGACCCAGTTGGTGAAACAGCCGATGCTTGCCGGCACATAACTCTGCAAGCTGGCGATCAGGCTCAGCCGGTAGTAGATGATCGCCGGCACCACCCCAATCACTGGCACTAACCCCAGCAATCCGCTTACGAGCATCGTGCGCGGCAGTTGCCGGTCAAGCACGCGCAGAAATGAGTTGACCTGTGCTATGTCGGTGAAGGTGACGGTTGCACACGACGGACAGGCTTGTTGCACTGCGCGCTTCTTGAGTCGGGTGGCGCAGCTTGGGCAACGACGATACTTGATCAGCGCCAGCCGGTGCGCCGCCGGATCAGTGACCGGTTCTGGCCGCGGCTGGCCAATCCACCCAACCATGCGCGGCTGCTGGTTGGCTTGACGGCAAGCCGGGCATTCGAGCGCCGCGGGATGCATCTGGGCGCCGCAATGATGGCAAGCGATCAGCATCTTCCGCTCGCGCAGCTCGAAGTAGCGCCGGATGAGCCAGAGGCTGAGCACGGTGAGACCAGCCAATAGTAAGGCCAGCAGCGGGAAGAAGATCAGCACAACGGTAGTCGTAATCGTCCACCCGCCGTCACCCCACGAAAAGAGCTTGAGCAAGCCGAGGTGGCCGCCGGGATCCATCAGCGAAATGAGAGCAATAATTGCAGCGCGGATGCCAGAGATGATCCAGATCGCGACGGTGACAATGCTTGACCAGATGAACGCAATCGGCTGAGCTAACCATGCCAAGCCGTCAGCCGGTTGGGCAGCCAGCGGCGCGACGGCGGCGACCGCCACACCGGTGCTGAGCGCGGCCACCGCATCAGATGGCAACGTCTGCGCCAGCAGATCGAGGATCTGATCCATCTGGCTGTTCACCATCTGATATTGCACGCCGAAGCCGGCTCCAGTCTTCACAAGGCGATTCACAAACCCCATCATCTCTTGCGCGGTGGCGCTGCGTTCGCTCGACCACTCATAGATCACGCCCAACAAAATCAGCAATACAAATGGTCCTTCAAACGCCCATGCCGGTAGATCAACACCACTGATCTGGCTGGCGAAAATGGTAGAAAACCCCATTGAATCGCGCGCCATTTGCTCAGGGTTGATCAGATGCTGTTGCACGAGACCGCCGATCAGCAAGAGCACCAACACACTGGTGAATGGGTAAGCCGACAAAGCTGGCGTGAGGCCGACCGCTTGGATGAGCGAGGTAAAGTGGATCATACATACTCCTGCGTTAAAAGTTGATATCTAGGTGTGCCTGCCGATCGCAATCGCGTACCCTTTCCACTAACGAAAGATTTAACTTATGTGTTCTGGTTGTAACAAAACGTTCAATCGGTTACAAGGGTGCGATGGTATAATGCAGTAACACAAGAGTGACACAAGCCGGCAGTGCAATGACGGCCCGCTGCAGCAAACTTCCGGCTGGTTGGGCCAACCATTTCGCGAAGGATGACAAGCATTTGCCGGCTGCCATCACCTTTCCCGTTTTGCTTAAGCAATGTCGCCTTGAACTTGGGTTGACGCAAACCCAGTTAGCGGTGCGGGCCGGGATCTCGGTCTCGCTGGTGCGAAAATACGAAACTGGCGCGCGGGTGCCGCCGCGTGCCACTGCGGTGCAACTGGCGAACGCCTTGGGGTTGGCTGGCGAGGAGCGCGCCGCCTTTCTGGTTGCTGCCGGCGCGCGTGCCCTTCCCCTAGCCATAACCCAGCACACTCCGCCAGCGACACGGATGTCGTCGCATCGCTTGCCTGTTGCGCCAACTCCATTGCTTGGGCGCGAAGCCGAGGTCGCCGAACTTGTCCAGTTGATGAGCGATCATGCGGCGCGTTGTGTCACATTGATCGGCCCGCCGGGAGTGGGGAAATCGCGCTTGGCGCTGGCCGCGGCTGCCGCATTGCAGCCATCGTTTGCTGATGGCGCAGGGTTGATCGAGTTAGCGGCGCTCGATGATCCGGCAGCGGTTGCGCCATTCATTGCCGCGCGTCTTGGCGCGCAGGGTGATGAAGCTGAAGCGGCGCTGATTGCCTTGCTTGCCCAGCGTTCATTCCTGCTCGTGCTCGATAACTTCGAGCAGCTCGTGCCGGCGGCGCCATTGATCGCGCGCTTGTTGGCCGCCGCGCCACGGCTGTCCGTGCTCATCACCAGCCGCGTGCCGCTACGGTTGCGCGCCGAAATACGCTTTCCGGTCAAGCCGCTGGCCTTGCCGGCCAACCGGCGCGTGAGTGCGGTGGCGGCTGCGCCGGCGACCCGGCTGTTTTGTGAGCGTGCGACGGCAATGAACCCGGCGTTTGCGCTTGGCGCGGCCAATGCAGCGACGATTGCGGCGCTGTGCCAGCGGCTCGACGGTTTGCCGCTAGCGATTGAGTTGGCTGCGGCCCGCGCCGATGCGCTCGAACCGGCTGCGTTGCTGGCGAGTCTTGATGCTGGGATAGCAGAGTTTACCGGCGGTTTTGCCGATCTGCCGGAGCACCAGCGGTCGTTGCAGGCCACGATTGCGTGGAGCGAACGGTTGCTGGCGCCGGCAGCGCGCGATGGCTTTGCCCGTCTGGGTGTGTTTGCGGGCACGTTTGACGCACCGGCAGCGGCGGCGCTGGGGGTTGCCAGTCTTGACTCGCTGGTTGAGGCGGGGTTGGTGCAGGCTGACGCCAGCGGGCGGCTGCATTTGCTCGAAACGATC
>JAUQOZ010000350.1 GCA_030550625.1 Chloroflexota bacterium
CGCGTTGATTGCGGTGCGCCTGCTGCGCCGCCGGCCTTTTCTGGTTGATTGCGATGACGATGAAGTGACAGCCAACCGGTTGACTGCCGGGTGGCAACGGGCGGTATTTGCCTTCTGGCAATGGTTGCTGCCGCGCTTGGCGGTTGGTTTGACGGTGAATACTCGTTATTTAGCCGAGCGGATGGCGCGCACTGGGCAACCGTGCGTGATTGTGCCGAATGGGGTTGATAGCCGTCAGTTTACGGCGCCGCCAGTGGCGATTCGGATGGCGTTGGCGGCGGCGTTAGGGGTGGCTGGCCGGCCAGTCATCGCCTATGCTGGAACGCTGGCGCTGCATAACCATCCGGTTGATTTGCTGTTCACGGCGTTTGGGCAGGTCGCTGAACGGCATCCGGGTGCTGTCTTGTTGCTGATCGGCGGCGGCGAAGATTTGCCATTGCTCCAAGCGTATACGGCTCGGCAACCGTGGCGTGATCGGGTCATTTTTACCGGCCATGTCCCGTATCCGATGGTGCGCGCGTTGTTGTCGCTCGCCGATGTCAGTGTTGATCCTGTGCGCAATGACTCGGTCGCGCTGGCCCGTTCACCGCTGAAGATTATCGAGAGTCTGGCAGTAGGCGTGCCGGTCATTACCGGCGATGTAGGTGATCGAGCTGAGATGTTAGCCTTTGGCGCAGCGGGGGTAATAGTGCCACCCGATGACGCGGCGGCTTTGGCGGCGGCAATTGAGGAACTGCTGAACGATCCGGCGCGCCGCCTTGCGATGGCGGCAGCGGCAATCGCACATGCTCGACGGTATGATTGGGATCGGCTGGCTGAGCGGTGGATGGCGGTTTATGATGCCGTGTAGAGCATCAAAATCTTGTGGTGCATGTAGCAATGGAGTGCGGCAGTCAACCTGCCGCACTCCATAGTACATTCAGTAGGGCGGCTCGCGAGCTGCCCCTACTGGCCGGGAATGAAAATGACGTACAACGCGCGATATTCGCTCAACATCCCTTGTGCTTGACGATTACCAACAAAATAGATGCTGGCATCGAGCAATACGGCATCGGGAAAAACTTGGGCCTCAGGAGGCAACGGCGTGCGACTCCACGCATCGGCGGCAATATCGTAGGTCAGACCTTCGCGTCGTTCGCTATCAAACACGAGCAGGGTGCTTGATAGCGCAATGGCCGCGGGACGGGCGATCGGTTGCGGCAGTGGCGCGATGGCAATCCAACGCCGGCTGGGATCGGTGCTTGGTTCAAGCCGCGCACTTTCACGCAGCGGGCCGTTGACGCCTTCGCCACCGATAATATACAGGCGACCGCCGGCGATGGCTGCGCCGGCATTGCGACGTGGTTGGGGCAAGGCTGGCCCCGTCTCCCACCGATCAAGGATGGGGTCGTAGATAAACACTTCATTACGGATCGATATGCCATCCCAGCCGCCAATCAGGTATAACTGTCCTTCCCATGCCGCTAGCGTATAGCGGCTGCGCGGCGCCGGCAAGGCTGCGCCGGTATACCAGCGTTGTTCGCGCGGGTCATAGATTTCGAGCCGGTCGATCACGGCGCCGGTGCTATCTTCGCCACCGGGGACGAAGATCAAGCCTCGCAACGTGATGGCGCGTGCATGGCTGACAGCGGTTGGTTTATCGGTCAACGTCACCCAGCGGTTCGTTTCAGGATCGTAACGATCGACCGTGGCGACGATGCTGCCATCCCGTTGCCCGCCAATCACATACAGCCGGCGCTCAAGGTCATAGCCGGTGAGGGCGAAATCATCACGCGGATCGCTGAGTGGTTGGCGGGTAAACCAGCGTTGTTCGGGGTTGAGAAGCGATGCGGCTGTGGGATTGGCGGTTGGCGATGCGTTGCTCGTGGGGCGGGCATTCGCTACGAAGAGCGTAATGGTGATCACCAACACAGCGATTAGGCCGATCAGCCAAGGCAGGAAACGGGTAATAGGGCGGAAAGAAGAAGTTGGCGCCGTTACCGTTGCTGGTGCGTCTTGCCCGACGATCTGAGGGTTGGGCGCTGGCATCTCAGGTGGCAAGGGTGTAGCCGGTGTCGATTCTGTGAGTGCCGGCGGCGCAATGTCCGATGATTCTACGGTTGGCTCGCTCGTAGGAACTGGTACCTGATCGTGATCCGCGGGTTGGGGCGTGACAACTGGCGCTGGTTCGAGCGACAATGCCGCTTCATCAGTAGATGCCAGCCCTGCTTCCCCAACTGTCACGATTCCGGCGCGGATCGCATATACCGTGGCCTCGGTACGCGACTCGACGCCGATCTTGGCGAAGATATTGCGTAGATGAACCTTGACCGTGTTGACGCTAATATTCAATGCGATAGCGATCTGCTGGTTGGTAGCGCCGGTCGCGACCAGTCGCAGAATTTCGCGTTCGCGTTCGCTGATTGGGCTTTCGTTTGTCATAATGGCATGAGTGATAACTTTGCCGCTTTGCGTTGATCATAACACATGCATCAGCGCCACAGTGCGAGCGGGCAGGTAAGGCGTTGATTGCGCATCGGCGGTTTGGACGTTGTGACGGCGTGCAATCCTTCTCGTATAATGAGGCAATATCATTCTTGCGTTTCAGACATGCCACTATGATTGTACGCCGGCTGCGTCTTATAGTCCTGCTCAGCCTGATATCGGTCTGCTTATTGACCGGGCAGTTTGCGTCATTTCGCGTAGCAATGGCGCAACCGGCAGTTTCGCTCGAACTGGGCACCCCCTTTGCTGGGCAATATGTGGTAGGCCAGTGGCTCCCGTTGCGGGTGACACTGCGCAATCAGGGGCTGGCGGCAGCGACGGTGACGGTGACAGCGACGCCAGCGGACAGTGCGATCCAATATGCGCGGACACTGCGGTTAGCTGGGCAAACGCAACAATCGCTGTGGCTGTACGTCTTTCTGGCCCAGCCGGCGCGTGCCGTGTTCGTTACGCTCGCTATCAATGGCGTCGTTGTGGATCGGCAAGAGGTGGCACTGCTGTTGCGACCGGTAGAACGGATGCGAGCAGTCTTAGGCCTGTCACCGGTAACAAGCGACCTGTTCGCTGCCGGTAGCTTACAGGTAGCCAATCTGCCTGACCATTACCTTGGCCTGAGCAACCTGAGCGTGTTAGCCATGTTTGATCTGGATGCGCCATTGTCAGCCGCGCAACAAACCGCCCTATTAGCGTGGGTCTACAATGGCGGCCATCTGATCATCGGCGGCGGGCCAGCCGCAATTACCCTGCAAGCAGCGTTGCCGCCAGCGTTGCACGCAGCGACAATCACCGGCGCCGCGGTCATTGATCGCACCCCATTAGTTGCCCTTGGCAAATCATCGTTGCATATGCCATTGCTGGGCGTGAGGCTGGCGCCAGTAGCCGGAGCGCAGTACCGCGGCGATCCAGAGGCGCCGGCGTGGGTGGAATATGCGGTTGGCCGCGGGCGGGTGACTCAACTCGCGTTTGCGCCGGAAGCGCTGGCCGATTGGACTGGTCGTGAGCAATACTGGACGGCGCTGGCGCAGCCGGTGTTGTTCGTGTCAACGCCGGTTGGTGTTAGTGCGCAAATCACGCCTTGGCAGCTACAAACGCTTACGCCGGCGCTCGGTGCGCTGCCGCAGATCGCTATCCCGGCTTTTGCTCAAGGTCTGACGGCGCTCACGTGGTATGCGGTCGCGATCGTGTTGCTGGCGCTGGGGTTTTGGCTCTGGCGGCGCATCGTGCCGGCAGTTAGCTTGCTGGTTGTTGCGCTCATCAGCACCAGTGTAGGGTTGTGGTGGGCCAATGCGAATGCGGCCCCAGCGTATAGCGCTTTGCGGATGACCTTGATCGAGGTAATCGATGGTGAGCGAGCGCAAGCCCAGACAATCAGCGTAATGCTTTCGGCGATGCCGCGGACGGAAACAATGTTGTTTACCGATCCGGTGATTGTGCGCCCCTTCATGATTGCTGGCAGCGATGGTTCGCCGGCGGGCGGGAATGAGGGCTTTGCGCAGATGACGACCCAGCTAGAGCGGCAGTTAGCGCCTTGGCAAACGCAGGCTTGGTGGACAACGGCAATCATTCCTGCGCCGGCAGTGCGGGCGACGTTGGTAGTTGATCAAGGGCGGTTGCGGGTTGATATGCAGAATGATAGCCAGTATACCTTGCGCGATGTCTTCGTCGCGTATGGAGATCAGTTGTTGTTCTTTGGCACGCTGCGTCCCGGTGCGCGTGCGGTCGCGCGTTGGCCGGCGCTGTTTGCCCCCGCTGGTGCTGGTTTGTCGCTCGGTCAATTGGTGATCAAGGATTTGCGGGATAATGGCTTGCTGCTTGATGGCGAAATGGCGAAGGAGACGCAAATCCGGGCCGCCTTGGTTGATGCGGCGGTAGCAGCGTTGCCTACACGCTTTGATCCGGGGCCGTTTGTGCTAGCGTGGCTGGATCGCGATCCAACTGTGCCGGTACAACCCGCTATAGGGCCGGTTGAATCCCTCTTTATGATGCGACCGCGGATTCGGGGGCAAGGTGAACTTTCTCTGCCAGTGGGATGGTTGCGCCTCGATCCTGCCGGCTCTCAAGCGCCCCCATGTCTCAATGGTCAAGGCGTGCAGTTGAGCGGCGAGACAGCCGAGATCCACCTGCGCTTGCCGCCTGATCTGTCATTGCTACGGGCTAGCGCCATACAGATACGGCTCAGTTCCGCCGACGCAACGAGCAATGTGAACCTCGCTCTGCGCGTATACAATTGGGCGACCGGCGCGTGGGATGCCGTCGCCTTCAATCCCCTTTCAACAATGATTATTCCTGATGCTGAACCGTATCTTCGTGCTGGCGAGGTGCGGCTCCGGCTCAGCGGCGGGCTTGATCGGCTTGGTTGTGTCGTTGCGACGGGTGGTGTGCAGGGAGTGTTGCCATGAGAGCGGCGTTACGCGAAGAGTGGCAGCGGCTCATCCGGCGCCGCCGCATTGTGCTGCTCTTCATTGGCACCGTGCTGGTGATGTTGCTGACCGCGCAGAGAACGGGGCAACTGGCAGGAATGGCGACTCTGGCTGCCTTGCCGCTCTTGAATGCACAAATTGGCCGGCTCTTTGCCACGAGTCTCTGTTTGGCGTTGCAGGGATGGGTGATGCTGTTTTCACCCCTATTGGCAGTGAGTGCCTATATGGTTGGGTTACAGGCAAAGCTGAACCTGACGGTCTTGTTAGCGCGCTTACTGGTGGTGTGGACTGTGATGATCCTTGCCATCGTGCTCACCTTGCCCTTCTTTAGTCTGCTGCCGCTCTTCGGCAGTCTGAGCTTGCCGGAGATCGGGTGGGCGTTTGCCGTGATTGTGGTGACGGCGTTGCTCAGTGGCGCGTATGGTGTGTGCTGGGTGACGGTGATGCGCAATCCGCCGGCTGCGTTGTTCTTTGCATATAGCGTGTTGGCGCTGTGGTTGGTCGTCGGAGTGTTGATCGCAGTTAGTGATACGCAACCCACGCTGCCGGTTGTTGTCGCCGTTGCGTTCAATCCGTTCGCAGCGTTGCTGGCGCCGCTGGCGCCGGCTTTCCCCCCCGATGGGCCGATTGCCGCCGATTTGCAGAATTTGCTCCGGTTTACTCACGGGGCGGTTGATCGGGCAACGCCGCTCTACCGGCTCTACATAGCCGGGAGCGGGTTGCTCATCTTGGTGTTGATTGGTATTGCGAGCTTTGCCGTTCGCCCACAGCCGCGTCGTTGGCAGCGGTTTGATACGTTCTTCAGCATCGTGTGCGTGATCTATCTGGCGGCACTCTTCTCTTGGCGCGATTGGTGGAGCGTGGCGTTGCCGTAGGAACGTGATAGGAAAGACAGAGAACAAAGAGCGCGCTCTGTTATCACCTCCGTTCAGGTGCAACCCGATAGATTACCACTCCCCCCTCGGCAAATGCTGCCTCGTAGCCGGGCCGGTGAGCAAAGAGTTCAGGCCGCAGCGGCCCGTTCGGCGAGGTGTAGATGTAGTCGATCTGCTCGGCGGCAATCAGGCGATCAAGATCGATCGCTTGCCCGTTCCCGAAGTCAATGATCTGCTGGCTGCGTTGGCGCGTGGCTTGTACCGACGCCGCATCGCCATACGTAAACAGCGCCGGCGGAGTACTTGTCCACCTTCCGGTGAGCGGCATGATCCACCAGCCGCCGTCGTTGCCACGGGCCACTCCCGGCAACCATGGCGCAGCATTGATCAAGAAGCGGGCCGTGGGCGGGGTGTGGTTAGCCACCCACGCGATTGCCGTCCGGTCAGCAGCCGTCGCCAACACTGTCACCGGGTTGACAATCGCACGTTGCTGGTATGCTCCCCAGAGCGTGCAGCCAAGCAATGCCGCCCCGCCGGTGATCTGCCAGAAACGGCGCTGAGCCGGCCAGATCAATGCCACTCCGCCGCTGATCAGGCTGCTGAGGGGGAGAAAGAGACTGATCGCGGCGATGTCCACCGGCAAGAGCCAGAGGAACGGCAAGCGTACCGTCGCCGGGTTGATCGCCAGCAAGAGCAAGCCAACGCCGCTCCACAGCCATTTGCGCTGCGTGAGGCTGGAGAGGAGGATGGCGAGACCTGCCGGCGGCGCGAGATAGCTGACCAGCCACGGGTTGGTCAGCACTGCCAACCCCCCTACCCAGAGCATCAGCACCGCGGTAGCGGCTTGCCGGCGGGCCACGCCAATGGCGCCGCCGATCAAAGCTAGCGCCACTAACCATTCGTTCGGGCCGATCCACATCAGGTCGTAGCTGAGCTGGGCATACGAACCGCCGGTAGTGAGGCTTTGAGCGCCAGCCGCCGCCGGCACCAGCACCCGGCGCAGCAGCAACCACCACCACGGCGCAGCTAAGGCGACAGCAACAACACCGGCCAGCAATGCTTGCGCTGCGTGCATGACAATGGTGCGCCGCGATTGGCGCAAGCTCCATACGACGCTCTGCGCCGCAAGCAGCGCACCGCCGAAGACGAAGATTCGCATGTGAACGAGGCTCAACCCGGCGGCGATCAGCGCCGCTAGCGCCAGCCAACCGGCGCGTTCGCGGCGGTGGGTGCTGTCAAGCCACTGCTGCCACGCGATGGCCAACGCCACCAGCAGCAACAGGCCGGTCAGTTGGGTGTAGCGGCCCCACGACACGTAATACGCCGGCATCCATGAGATGCAGCCAACGATCGCGGCGGCCACGACCGCCGCACTTGGTCGCCGCCACCAGAGCAGCGCCAGCGCGGCAGCGGCTACGTTCTGCCACCAGTTGAGCAACTGCCCGCTCCAGAGTATCACGTCGGGCAGTTCACCGCCGCTCAGGCGCCAAGCCGCTGCGATCACTACGTGATAGCCCCAGTGGTAGGGCATGTCAACTACTGGCAGATAGGGGGTAAGCGTCCACGGGGCGCGCCCAGTTTCGGCGGCGACACGCACCATCAGCGCGTGATGCACCGAATCGACCCACGCCGGCAGGGCAAGCTCGGCGATCTGTTCGGCCCGCAGCCACGCGCCGATTGCTAGCACCACCGCCAGCAGCCACGTTGCGGCAGATGGCCGGCCTTGCACGCTGGCAAGGTCGCGCCACGCCGCCCCCATTGCCGCCAGTGCCAGCAGGATGGCGCCAGTCGTGAGGGCGAAGGCCGGCAATGATCCTCCCACCGCCGTGACCCACAGGTATCCAAGCGGCACAAGGCTCAGGCTGATGCCCGCCCAAAGCGCGATCCGCAACAGCCACGGCGGGCGCGGGCCGGGCAAGCTGCGTTCGAGCAAGTATCCCGGAGCGATCAGCCACAAGCCAGTCGCTAACAGCACCCGTCCGGCGGGGAACAAAGCCACCAGCGCCGCCAGCAGCAATCCGCTCAGCAACCAGCGCCGGCCACCGCTGAGAGCGGCGAGCGATTGCTGCGCGGCGGGATCAGATAGCGTTGGCGCTGGGCGAACGTCGCGCTCGTTCACCGCACCAGCCAGAAGATCAACCCAACGACCACGATCGCAATCACCAGCAACAATGCTAGCAGCTTGGCCTGTTCAACCGAGCGGCGACGGGCTAGCAGCGGGCGCGCTTCGGGGGCGTAGGGTACGTCGGGCAATTCGCTAAGCAAAATGCTTCCCAGTGCTGCCGGGTTGGTGAACAAGGTCTTGACAAAGGTCGTCACCAACTCGCGGGCAGTGATCAGCGGCGGCGCCCAATAGGCCTCTTCCGGCGTGAGTGGCCGTCCGGTGAGCGAGCAACGGAGTTCGGTGGCGGTCTCGTTGTTGCGCGATGGCATAGTGTACCTCGGTGTGGGTTCAACCCGCCGGTAGGGACATAGCGCCGCTATGTCCCCGGACATAGCGCCGCTATGTCCCCGGACATAGCAGCGCTATGTCCCTACCCAATCCGGCGGACAAATCGCTCGATCCGTTCTAATGCCTCTTCGATCTTATTCATTGCGGTGGCGTAACACGCGCGCACGTAACCGGCTCCGCTCGGCCCAAAGGCGTCTCCCGGCACGACGGCTACCTGTTCGCTGTGCAGCAACTGCTCGCAAAACGCTTCGCTGCTCAGACCGAGATGGCTGATCTGCGGGAAGGCGTAGAAAGCGCCTTGCGGCTCGAAGGTGGGCAGGCCGATACTGTTGAGACCGGCCACAATCACCTTGCGGCGGCGGTCGTATTCGCGTACCATCTCCTGCACCGCCTCTTCGCCGTGCAAGATGGCTTCAAGGCCAGCGTACTGGCTCATGGTCGGGGCCGACATAATTGCGTACTGGTGGAATTTGCGCACTGCGGCGGTGATTTCAGCCGGAGCGGCCAGCCAGCCGAGCCGCCAGCCGGTCATAGCGTAGGCTTTCGAGAAGCCGCCGAGCAGCACGGTGCGCTCGCGCATGCCGGGCAGCGCCGCGAAACAGGTGTGCTCGACGCCGTAGACGAGCCGGTCGTAGATTTCGTCTGAGATGACGATCAGGTCGTGGCGTTCGGCCACCGCTGCCACTTCCAACAGCCGTTCGCGACTGAGCACGGCGCCGGTCGGGTTGTTGGGATAGCCGATCAAGATTGCTTTGGTGCGTGGCGTCACCGCTGCCTCTAGCGCCGCGCCGGTCACTTGAAAGCCGTCGGCGACGTTGGTCGGTACGTAGACAACGCGCGCATCGGCGAAGGTGACGCACGCTGGGTAAGCGACAAAGCACGGTTCCGGCATGAGCACTTCGTCGCCGGGGTCGAGCAGGGCCAGTGCCGCGCCAAGCATCGCTTCGCTGACGCCGACGGTGATCAGCAGCTCGGTTTCGGGGTCGTACTGCACGCCGTAGCGGCGGTTGAGGTGCTCGGCGAGCGCGACGCGCAGTTCGAGCAGGCCAGAGTTAGAGGTGTAGGCGGTGGTGCGGTCGATTGAGGCTTGGCCGGCGGCGCGAATGTGCTCCGGCGTGATAAAATCAGGCTCGCCGACACCGAGTGAGATGACGTCGGGCATGGTGGCGGCGATGTCGAAGAAGCGGCGAATGCCCGATGGCGGGACGGCGCGAATGCGCCGCGCAATGCGCTGGCTGGTCATAGACTCTCCTTAGGTGGTATCGTGGCTGAGCGTCGTTGCTCAGCGAGTTCTATCTTACCATGAGACGTTCTGTATTACGTTGGTTGCATTGGGTGACGCTCGGCGCGCTGGCTGGTTTGCTGGCGCTCTACCTTTGGTATGCTGCTGAGCACGTGCGGTTGTTGCTCGCGTTCCCATTCCCGCTCGATTACGGCGAAGGGCCGCTGTTGGTGCAGGTGAGCCGCTTGGCTGGCGGCGAACCGATCTGGCGTCTGTATGCCGATCCAGAGCAGGAACCGTTTTGGATCGTGAGTTAGCC
>JAUQOZ010000286.1 GCA_030550625.1 Chloroflexota bacterium
TGCCTCTCGCGACGTGCCGCCGCTTCCCCTCCCCCGCCATCGGTATGCCCCCACTCCCAGCCCCTCCCCCGCTGGGGGAGGGGAGTGTGACTCCTCCCCCCGGAGGGGGGAGGCTGGGAGGGGGGCCAGCAGGTAGGGGTGTTGCGCTGCATGTCTTCCGCACGAGGAAGGTCAGTGCCGCTAAGCTAGCGGTTCCCCCACTCTCGCCGTGAGGGGGTGAGGGCCAGCCCGCGCAGCGGGTGTTTGTTGCCCCCACCCCTAGCCCCTCCCCCGCTGGGGGAGGGGAGTCTCACTTCTCCACCCGGCGAGGGCGTTGTAACCCAAGCCCGGCCCTGAAGGGCCGGGTTCCCTTTCACAATTGGCGGCATTTCCATCACAAATAGCGAATCTTTTTGCGCGTTCCAGCGGTATCTATATAGGAACCGAAATTGTAGCGCGAGGAACGTATGCTGTCACTGCGCATGAACGAACTGCCAACCAACGACCAACCTCGTGAGCGACTAGCCCGGCTTGGCGCCGGCGCGCTAAGCGATGCCGAGCTCTTGGCCATCTTGCTCAGGGTTGGCGTCAGCGGCACCAACGTCTTGCAACTATCCCAACAACTCCTCAGCGATTATGGCGGATGGATCGGCTTGCAACGCGCTGAATACAATGATCTCTGCCGGCGGGGCGGCATTGGGGCGAGCAAAGCTGCCAGCATCAAGGCAGCGCTGGAAATTGGCCGCCGCCTAGCGCGGATTAGCGTTGACGAACGATTTCCGATCCGATCGCCGGCTGATGTCGCGGCCCTCTTGATGGTTGAGATGAGCCACCTCGACCAAGAACATCTCCGCACCGTTTTGCTCGACACCAAGAATCGGGTACAGCAGATCAGCACGATCTACATCGGCAGTCTCAATTCAGCCACCATTCGGATCGGCGAAGTCTTCAAAGACGCCGTGCGGCGCAATAGCGCCGCAATTATCGTCGTCCACAACCACCCATCGGGCGAGGCCACCCCTTCGCCGGAAGATATTCAGGTCACGCGCCAATTGGTGGCTGCCGGTCGCTTACTCGATATCGAGGTACTCGACCACCTCATTATCGGGCGCGGGCATTATGTCAGCCTGCGTGAACGGGGCTTAGGGTTTGAATAATAGGCGGCGCATACGCTATGGTGACGTATGCGCCGGGGCGAGGGATGTGTTAGGGCAACGTATGCGTTGTCCGCCGCATACGTTGCCCCTAGCTAAGGGCGGGATGGCGGCGGTGTTGGAAGATGGTATCGACACTGACCCCACTATGGATACGCTGGATCACTTCGGCGATCAAGGTACTGACCGAGAGGATCGTCAAACCGGGCCAGCGCCGTTCAGGAGGAACAGGCAATGTATCGGTCACCACCAGCTCTCGGATCGAACTGTTTCGGAGCCGCTCAACCGCATTGCCGGCAAAGACCGGATGCACACAGCAGGCGTAAATCTCACGCGCCCCTTGCTGTTCGAGCAACTGCACCACTTCGAGGATCGAACTGCCGGTGGCAATTTCATCATCAACCACAATACAACGCTTGCCGCGCACATCACCGATCAGGTTGAGGACTTCGGGCGCGGTGAGCGAACCATCTTTGCGATCAAAGTATTGAACGCGCCGCTTTTCGGCAATTGCGAGCGGCGCATTCAACGCTTCGGCAAAATTGCGCGCGCGCTTGGCAAAGCCGACGTCGGGCGACACCACGATCATATCGTCCCACCCTTTATCGGCAAAGTAGCGCACCAGCAAATTCATAGCCGTCAATTCATCCATCGGGATCGAGAAAAAGCCCTGTATCTGCCCAGCGTGCAGATCAATCGTCATCACTTGGTGGGCGCCGGCCACTTGGATCATATCGGCCAGCAAACGAGCCGTAATCGGCACTCGCGGCTGATCCTTCTTGTCGGTGCGGCCATAGGCATAATAGGGAATGACCGCCGTGATCCGGCCTGCCGATGCCCGTTTGCAGGCATCGAGCATAATCAACAGCTCCATAATCCGATCACTGAGATCGGGCATCGCCAGCGACTGGATCACAAACACATCTTTTTCGCGCACACTTTCGTTGAGCTTGACAAAGATATTCTCATTGCTAAACTTTACAATTGTCACATCACCGAGCGGAACGCCCAAACGCTCGCTAATCGCCCGCGCAAGCATCGGGTTCCCATTACCGGCAAAGATCCGCATCTCGTCGAAGCGGCTTCCCATTCGTTCCTCCTTACCCTGTGAGACATAGCTCAGACAACGCCTGAGTCGATTGCAAACAGCGCCAGCATCTCGGCGCGCGACACATGCCAACCAGACGGCAAGCCGTTGGCAGCCGGGACGTCATCATACGCGATATGCAACGCCCGCATCGCCGGTTGTTGCAAGACGATCGCCAGCACGCGCGCCAGTGAGAGCGGTAGCAAGCGCGGAACGCGCGCCAAACCGGTGCGTTGGGCGAAACTCACGGCAGCATCGGCGCTGAGAAACGCGAGCAACAGGCGAGGACGAGCAGACGGCGCCGGCGCTGACGGTTCAGAACTGGCAGCGGCGCCGGTGGTGCGGTAAACATACAAGGTCTGGGGCGAAGGCTGGCCATCAGCAATGAGCCGTTGGTGAAACAATGCTAACACATGCGCCACTTGCGCCGGTTCACCGCCGGCCTGCCGCACGGCTGTGGCCAAGATTGCGAGATCAACCTGCGTTGCCGCCATACCCACTCCGTTTCGCGCAATATACCCATCGCCTATAGCTGCGGATCGTGTGCTGCAGGCACTTCCGGCTATCGCTCGCAAGCTCCCCCTGCTCGACGTTATGCTACGGCACCGGCGTTGGCCGGGGTTGCACCGTTTGCGGGCGCGGCTCACCGAAGTAGAGCGCTGATCCCAACAAACCCAACTGCACCACATACGGCGTCCCTGCCGCTTCGGGGTGCAACTCAAATCGGGCGCGCTCGAAATACTGCACACGGAAGGCCCGGCCATCAGGCTGCACCTCATCAAATTCGGCACTAATCGGATAGCCGAACGATGTCAAGCCACCGTTTTCTTCCCAATATTGCAAAAATAGACCGCCGACACCAAAGCCGGTTTCCGGGAAGTAGCGGAGATCGGGGCGTGAGGCGAAGGGTTCGGGGCGAAGAAAAGTACGTCCGGCAACATACTCCACCCCGACGAGCCCAATTTGAAATTCGTAGGGCGTACCGCTGAGCTCCGGCCAATATTCAATCCGCGCGCGTTCAAACCACTGCACCTCGCGGCCATTGTGCAACAACGCCGGGCTAATCGGCAAACCAAGCCGGCGCAAACCGCCGAGCTGTTCGTATGCAGCGGCAAAACGCGGCGCAATATCAACGTTGACGGCTGGAGCCGGTGACTGGCTGCCAGCAACAGCAGCCACGGTGGGGGACTGCAAAATAAGCTCACGCGGCGTCACCCGGTTTTGTGACGCGACCGGCCAACGCATCCCGCCAATCCCGGCAATCACGAGCGCCAGCATAATCAAGAGCAACACCACAAGCAGCACAACCATCCCAACTCGCAGACGGTTATTGCGCGCCGGACGCTGGCGGATCGGGCGAGTCTCAGCAGAAGCCGGCGGAACCGGTTGGCGACCCTGATCCGGGCCTGATGGCGCAGTTGGCGGTGGTTGGCTAGACGGGGAAGAGACGGTTCCGCTCATTGGCCGCTCCTAGATATGAGCGATGATCTCATTTGCGACCACCCGCAAATCATCGGTAGTGGCAGTACCGGGGCGCCATAGCTTCACTGACCGATCACCTTCCCAACGCGGAATAATATGGATGTGGAAGTGAAACACCACTTGCCCAGCAGCGGCGCCGTTGTTTTGAATAATATTAAAGCCATCGGGTTGCAACGCTGCGACGATGGCGCGCGCCACCCGCTGGGTCGTGAGCGCCGTAGCTGCAACCAGTTCGGGCGGCAGATCGAGCAAACCGGGCAATTCCGGTTTGGCAATGACCAGCGTATGGCCCCGCGCCGCCGGATTAATATCGAGAAAGGCAAGAGTCAGATCGTCTTCGTACAACTTAAATGCGGGCAACTCGCCACGCACAATTCGGGTAAACACCGACGTCATACGACCTCCGAAGTATCCAGCGCAGCCAGATCGTCTTCTGTTCCTGTGCGCCGGCCAAGCCACGCCAGCGCAATCACCCCAAGCAAAACACCAAACCAGAGCGTGCAAAACCGAATTACGATCGTTGCCGTGGTTGCCGCGCTGGCGCTCACCCCAACCAGCGCGATCAATAAACCGACGCTACTGACTTCTGAAGCGCCTAACCCGCCGGGCAAAAACGAGACCAAGCCAAAGAGGGTGCTTGCCGCGAAGATAAACGTTGCCTGCAAGAGCAACAACCACGACGGCTCGCTACCAACCCCCATAAGCACCACGAAGAAAGCCAGACACTCAAACCCCCACGAAATCACGCTGATCAGCGTCGAGACGAGCAAAATGCGCCAGTGCAACAATTGCGCAGTCGTGGTATAGACCATCTCGAGGCGCGGCGCAATGCGCTTGCCAAACGGCAGGCGCGCGATGAGCCGGATAAGAGCGAATGCTAACTCTTGCCGTTGCACCACCACAATCCCGGCGATAGTCGCCACGACCAGCGCCACAAACAACGGGCGCGCCGGCGGGTAAAGGGTCAATCCCAATCCCATCAGCAACAGCATGGCAATGCCGTCGGTCAACCGCTCGGCCAACACAATCGGCGCCGAACGGCTGATCGGCGCGCCATTGCGTTGGCGCAAGAGAAACGACTTCAGTACTTCACCCATCTTGCCCGGTGTAACCGACATTACTAATCCAGCGGTAAAGATGAGGCCGCTTGTTGCATGGTCAATGTTACGGTCAAGCCGCAAGTAGCGCAGATAATAGTCCCACTTAAGCCAGCGCAGCCAGTAATTAATGACGGTGCCAATCAGGATCAGCGGCAGCAGCAACCAGTCGAAGGTGCGTAAATCGTTGCCAACGGCGCGGAGATCGCTGAATAAGCTGATCACAATCACCACCGCCAAACCGATCACGAGCGAGGTGAGGATTGATTTGCGCAACCCGGCGCGCAGGGAGGTTGTCGGTTTATGTTGTTTCATAACAGCTCAATTATAGCATAGCAGCGCCGGTGGCATTGTGATAGCAAATCGCCTATGAAGGGGACTAGACTCCTATAGCGATAGACAGAGCGATCAGGTACAATACCGGCAGGTATGGCATCTACAACGCGAGGAAACTTCATGCCTGCCCGTTGTACACTTTGCTTCCTACTGTTCCTCTTGATCAGTCTGATACCGGCGCCACCTGCACAGGCCGCTCCTGCCACTGATTGGATCGTCAAATTGGCCGATGCGCAGCAAGCCGTTACCCTCAGCCAGCGGCTGCGCGTCCAAAGTATGACCCTGATCGGCGACCAAACCTATCTCGTTCGCTTACCTGCCGGGATGCCGGCCACCGTTGCCGGCGAACGCCTCCGCAATCTCGCTGGGGTTATCTACGCCGTGCCTGATTACGAGCGGGCCATTACCCGCACACCTAATGATCCCTTCATTCAACAGCAATGGGCATTAAGCACGATCGGCGCTTACGACGCTTGGAATATCACGACCGGCGGGCCGATCATCGTAGCAGTGATTGACACGGGGGTTGATGCTAGCCATCCTGATCTAAGCGGAAGGGTGCTGAGCGGTCTCAATACGATTACCGGCAGCACTAACACGAGCGATGATAATGGTCACGGCACAGCGGTAGCGGGTTTGATCGCCGCCGCCGGCGACAATGGTACAGGCATTGCTGGCATCTGCTGGGAATGCCAGATCTTGCCGGTGAAGGCGTGTTTCAACAATGGCCGCTGCCGCGATTCGAGCGTGATTAGCGCAATTCGCTGGGCCACTGACAGCGGCGCGCGCATCATTAACCTGAGCTTGGGTGGGGCGATGAGTTCTCCCGCGTTGCAAGACGCGGTGCGTTACGCCACTGAACGCGGGGTGTTGATTGTCGCCGCCAGCGGCAACGAGCGGGCGGAAGGCAATGCGCCCAACTATCCGGCTGCATACCCGGAAACGATTGCCGTAGGAGCAACCGGGTACAGCGATGAAGTCACCGGTTTTTCCAATACTGGCGATTATCTCGATCTCGTAGCGCCGGGGATTGATATTGCGACCACGCTGCCGGGCAATAGCTATGCCATTGCTACCGGCACCTCGTTCGCCAGCCCCTTTGTGGCAGGCGCAGCGGCGCTGGTGATGACGGTACGACCCGATCTGAGCAGCAATGATGTGCGCTGCGTGCTGGCGATTTCCGCCGAAGACCGCGGTGCGCCGGGACGCGACGGCGAGTATGGGTATGGCCGGTTGAACATTTTGAATGCAGTGCAAACAGCCACCACCTACGGCGGCTGCCCATTGGGTACGCCGGCGCCAGTCGTGAACCCCGGCTTCGATCCTTTTGCCCCTGTCGCACCGCCATCCGATGGCCGGCTGTTCTTCCCCGAAACCGGCCATACGCTCGGCGGCGGCTTCCGCGCGTACTGGGAACAAAATGGCGGTCTGCCGATCTTCGGCTTTCCGATCAGCGAAGAGTTTACCGAAATTGGCAGCGATGGCCGCCCGGTCACGGTGCAATACTTCGAGCGCCACCGCTTCGAGTGGCGCCCGGAAAACCCACCACCCTACCATGTCTTACTCTCGCGGATGGGTGATGATCTGCTGCGCCGGCAAGGGCGCGATTGGTATACCTTTGAGCGCAGCGGGCCGGTCGCCGGTTGCCTCTACTTTGCCGAGACGAATCAGGCGCTGTGTGAGCCATTCCTCAGCTACTGGCAGCGCAATGGCCTCGAATTCGATGGCCGGCCCGGCAAGAGCTACGCCGAGAGTCTGGCCTTGTTTGGCTTGCCGCTCTCGAAGCCGCAGATTGAAGAGACTCGGCCCGGCACGGTGGTGATCGTGCAGTGGTTTGAACGGGCGCGCTTTGAGCTGCACCCGGATGGACAGGTGTTGCTGGGCTTGCTCGGTAATGAGTTGGTAGGAAGGTAGGGAAAGAGTTACCCTTATCAGCAACGTTATGGAGTGCGGCAGTCAAACTGCCGCACTCCATATCCTCTCGGTGACTACAGTCATAACCTCTTCAGGACGCGCGACACTAGTCGAAAACCTTCTGCCATTGCATACTCACATGGGTGAACGGAGGGATATCTGAGCGGTCTCATCGCGCTCGCTCGTTGTCATTACAAGGGAGCGACGGTGGCCAGCACCGCTGGTTGTTGCCCGACCGCAGCAATCTCCCGCGTCAGCGGAAATCGTGCCTGAGCAGGCGCCAACCGTGCTCGCGGGGGATTGCTTCGCCTCGCGGCGGGCCGAGCGTTGCTCGGCCCCTACCGCTCGGCTCGCAATGACATCGGGGATCAGGGTCGAGCGAGGACAGAGCGGTTGCCCCACCTGCTTAGAAACAAGCGGGTGTCGAGTCGAGCACAACAAACAAAAAAACTGACTGCACAAATCTCATAATCACAGGTGCCTTTATGACAACACTCCAACCAACCGAACACTTCTCACCGTATGAAGAGCTGATCAACGTGATTACGCACGGCGCTGGCGCGGCACTCAGCGCGCTGGCCGGCGCGATCTTGCTCGGTGCGGTCTGGCAACGCGGCGACGGCTGGCAAATCGCTGGCGCGACGATCTTTTGCGTAACGTTGACGTTGCTCTACCTCGCTTCGACGCTCTACCACGCCAGCCGCGAACCACGCCGGCGAGCAATCCTCGAAATCTTTGACCATAGCGCGATCTTTTTGCTGATTGCCGGCACGTACACCCCATTCACGCTCGTGAGCTTGCGCGGCACGTTGGGATGGACGCTCTTTGGCCTCGTTTGGGGGCTAGCGTTAGCTGGGGTGGTGATGAAGCTCTTTCTGACCGGACGGTTTCGTTTGCTCTCGACCCTGATCTACGTTGCGCTCGGCTGGCTGGTGGTGATTGCCGCTGATCAAGTCTTCACCGCGCTCACCCCACTGACCATCGGTTTGCTGGTTGCCGGCGGCGTAGCGTACACTGCCGGAACACCATTTTATATGCTCTCGCAACGGCGCTACATGCACAACATCTGGCATGGCTTTGTGTTACTGGGCAGTGTATTGCACTTTGGCGCGGTGGTTTCAGTGGTGTTATAAGCAACAAATGCGGCAGTTCCACTGCCGCACTCCATATTAGCGTCTACCGCACCACACACATATTGCGCCCGCCCTGCTTAGCGGCATACAACGCCTGATCCGCTCGCTCGATCAGATCGCAGACGCTCATCATCTCATCAGTTAGACCAGCGCCACCCACACTGATCGTCACCGGACGGAGCGGCCATGCCGCTTGCTGCACTAGCCGGCGCAGCCGCTCGGCCAGCACATAGGCGCCGTCGCTGCCGGTGGCCGGCAGAATGACGGCAAACTCCTCACCGCCATAGCGGGCGATGATATCGTGTTTGCGCACACCCTCACGCAACGCCTGCGTCACAATCCGCAACGTCTCATCGCCGGCAACGTGACCGAAGGTATCGTTAAACTCTTTGAAGTGATCCACATCGATCAACAATAACGATAACGGCGCCTGATAGCGGCGAGCGCGCTCGAACTCCTCGTTCAAGCGCAGATCAAACCCACGCCGGTTGAGCACCCCCGTCAGCGGATCGGTCAACACCTGCTGCTGCGCCTCGGCCAGCCGGGTTTCGAGGCTGTGCAAATAGGCTTGGAGCGAATGGCGTTCTTGTTCGTGGGCCAGCAGCCGTTGCTCGAGTTGCAACAGATCACGGCGAATTTCGAGATGCTGCACGACATGGCGTGACAGCACCCGCAGCATTTCGATCTGTTCGGATGATAATTGGTGGGGTTGCAGATCGACCACACACACCGTACCAAGCGCGTAGCCATTGGGCGTTACCAACGGCGCGCCGGCATAGAAGCGAATGTAGGGATCGCCGCGCACAAAGGGGTTATTGGCAAAACGCGGATCACATGTGGCATCTTGTACCACAAACACATCATCAGGGTCATTGATCGTATACGAACAAAAGGCCAGCTTGCGATCCACCTCATTGTCGGTAAAACCCAGCCGCGCCTTTGACCACTGCCGATCACGGTCGATCAAATTGACCAGCGCCATCGGAGTTTGGCAAATATAAGCCGCCAGCCGGACAATATCCTCGTACACCTGCTCGGGCAAAGTGTCGAGGATATGGTAGCTCTCCAGCTCACGCAGCCGCTCCTCCTCGTTGGGCGGGATGGGCGGCAGGGGCAGGTCTGGGTTGTCGGATGGTTCGACAGGCATGAGACTACCGGTGTCAAGCACATCGACCGTTCTGATAATATAGTATACAACTATACCACAAGACACTATCACGGCTGCAACGAGGTGTTAGAATATTTATGAAGAAAGATAGTATCAAAGAGCACCTCCGCGAATATTCGATATACCAGCGGCGAAAGACCACAATCAATCATGCTTTTGCCTCGGCGATTGCGCCTGTGGATCAGTACGATGAGGCAACAATATCTGCAGCGCTCAAGTTATTAGGGCAGGATCCAAATGGTGAACTGGCGTGTGTTTACTGTGACCGACCAAAGGAATAGCTACAAAGAGACACAAGAGGCACAAACTTTTATCTTTATCTTCGTGTCATTTGTGTCTTTTGGTGGCTCTACACCCCTCCCCCAGCGGGGGAGGGGCCGGGGGTGGGGGCACAAACGCATCG
>JAUQOZ010000326.1 GCA_030550625.1 Chloroflexota bacterium
GCCGTGCGGCACCATCCTGTGCCAGCACCCCTCACCCCATCGCACCGCCCAGCGCTATCAGTGGGCAAGGCCATCCATACCGTTCCCCGCACCGCCGCGCGGCACCATCCTGAGCCAGCACCCCTCACCCCGTCACACCGCCCAGCGCTATCAGTGGGCAAGGCCATCCATACCGTTCCCCGCACCGCCGTGCGGCTCCATCCTGAGCCAGCGCCCATCACCCCATCGCACCGCCCAGCGCAACCTCCCGTTTCCCACCGCCGTGCGGCTCTCTAACCCCAACCGCACCCCACCGTCCGTCCCCGCCATAAACAGCGCGCAGGATAGGCCTGCCTCATCATGCAGCCCATCCTGCGCTTGGTCTCCCCCTCGCCATTGACAATATACCACGAAGATGAATAATACCTGAATAGAAGCGCACACCCGTGACATTGCAACGATCTCGTCATTGCTCGGCAAGCCATCCCCCCTCTCCCCGTTCACCGGGAGAGGAGCCGGGGGTGAGGAGTCACAACTGCCGTTCACCGGGAGAGGAGCCGGGGGTGAGGAGTCACAACTGCCGTTCACCGGGAGAGGAACCGGGGGTAAGGGGTCACAACTGCCGTTCACCGGGAGAGAGGCCGGGGGTGAGGGGTCACAACTGCCGTTCACGGGAAGCAAGACAGGTAGCGGAACGAATCCCTAGCCACATTCGCCGAGCACACGCTCGTTTTGGATTATACTACCGCGTATGGATCTCTCTCATACTGCTGTGCGTGATCACGCCGCGTTTCTTGAGCGGCTCCGCTTAGTGCCCGATCAGCCGGGTGTCTACCTCTGGAAAGACGCCACCGGTCGCTTGCTCTACGTTGGTAAGAGCAAGCGGCTGCGCGACCGCATGCGCTCGTATTTCGGCTCGCCGCGCAGCCTCAACGGCAAAACGCGCCGGCTAGTCAGCCATATCGCCGATTTTGAGATTATCGTCACCCAGAGCGAGTTAGAGGCGCTGCTGCTTGAGATGAATTTGATTAAACAGCATCGCCCGCCATATAACATTTTGCTTAAAGACGATAAAACCTACCCGTATATCAAAGTGACCGTCAACGAAGAGTGGCCGCGCGTCTTCGCCACCCGGCAGGTGCTCAACGACGGCGCGCGCTATTTTGGCCCCTACGCCAGCGCCGGTTCGGTCTACCATGCCCTCGATATTCTCAATCGCCTGTTCGCCTTCCGCCCGCCCTACGAATGCAAAGACGATAAGTTCAACCGTCACCGCAAGCTCGGCAAGCCCTGCCTCTACCACCAGATGCGCCGTTGTTTGGGGCCGTGTGTGCCGGGGTTGGTGACGAAAGAAGCCTACCGGCAGGCGATCGACTCGGTTTGCCGCTTCCTTGAGGGCAAGAGTGACCAAATCGTGCGCGAGTTGCGCGCGCAGATGGAAGAGGCCGCCGAGCGGCTTGAGTTCGAGCGCGCCGCCTATCTGCGTGATCGGATTCAAGCTATCGCAAAGATTTCTGAGCGCCAGCAGGTGCTGCGCACGGTTGATACCGACCAAGATGTGATCGCGTTTGCCCGCGAAGACGGCAGCGCCGTGGTGCAGGTGCTCTTTATTCGCGGCGGCAAGCTGATTAACGCCGAGCCGTTTACCTTGCAGGGGGCCGAAGACGAGAGCGACGAGGCGTTGCTCACGTCGTTCCTTACCCAGTTTTACCAGAATGCTCCCAGCATTCCGCCGAGCCTGTTGCTGGCCGATCATGTCGAAGAACCGCTGATTATCGCGTCGTGGCTGCAACAGAAGAGCGGGCACCGGGTCGAGATTACCGTGCCTCGTCGCGGCGAGAAGAAGCAATTGGTCGAGATGGCTGCCGCCAATGCCCGCCAGAAGTTGCGCGAAATCCGCGAGCAGTGGCTCAATTCCGAGCAGCGAGCAGTCGCGGCCTTGAGCGAGTTGCGCGATCTGCTGGAGTTACCCGCCCTGCCGCGCCGGATCGAGTGCTACGATGTCTCGAATACCCAAGGCCAGCAGTCGGTGGCTAGTATGGTCGTCTTCGAGCACGGCGAGCCGCGCCCCGCCCACTACCGCCGCTTCAAGATCAAGACGGTCAGCGGCGCCAATGATGTCGCCTCGTTGCGCGAGGTGATCAGTCGCCGCTTCCGCCGCGCCGCCGAGGCTCTCGGCGAAGCGCAGCAGGCCGCTGCCGCCGTCGAGATCGAAGGCGACAGCGAGCCATCAGCGACCGAGACGAGCGACGCCGATCGGCAGGCGCTCGAACGCTGGGCCGATCTGCCCGATCTGCTGTTGGTTGACGGCGGGCCGGCGCAGGTGGCGGCGGCGCAGGCCGCCTTGCACGAATTGGGTTTTGCCCAGATTCCAGTAGTTGGCGTGGCCAAAGGCCCCGATCGCAACCGGTTTGATCTGGTGCGCGCCGGCAGCGAGCCGCTTGTGCTGGCCCGCGACAGCAAGGCGCTGGCCCTTGTGCAGCGGATCGACGAAGAGGCCCACCGCTTCGCTATCGCCTACCATCGCAAACTGCGCAATAAGGCCGCCCTCCGCTCGCCGCTCGAAGAGATTCCGGGGATTGGCCCGAAACGCAAACGCGCCTTGCTCAAGGCGTTTGGTTCCCTTGACGGTATCCGCCGGGCAAGCGTTGACGAGATCGCCGCTGTGCCCGGTATGACCCGCAAAGCCGCTGAAGAGTTAAAGAGTTTGCTCTAGCCGCCGGAGGCAGCGATGTCGATCATTCATTCGCACGTGCAAACCAACAGCCCCGATTTTCAAGCCAATTTCGCCCACCACCAAGCCTTGGCTGCCGACCTGCGCGAACGGTTGGCCAAAATCCGGCAGGGCGGCGGCCCTGAGCAGCGCCGCCGCCACGAAGAGCGTGGCAAGCTCTTTGTCCGTGACCGGATCGACACCTTGATCGATCCCGATAGCGCCTTTCTCGAAATTGGCGCGCTGGCCGCCTACAACGTCTACGAGGAAGAGGTGCCCGCCGCCGGAATTGTCTGCGGCATTGGCCGCGTCGCCGGTCGTCCGGTGATGATCGTCGCCAACGATGCCACCGTCAAGGGCGGCACCTACTTCCCGCTCACCGTCAAAAAGCACCTGCGCGCCCAAGAGATTGCCCGCGAAAATCGCTTGCCCTGCATCTATCTGGTTGATAGCGGCGGCGCCTATCTGCCCTTGCAGAGCGAGGTCTTCCCCGATCGCGACCACTTTGGCCGCATCTTCTACAATCAGGCCCAGATGTCCGCCGAAGGCATTCCCCAGATCGCCTGCGTGATGGGCAGTTGCACCGCCGGCGGAGCCTATGTGCCGGCCATGAGCGATGAAGTGGTGATTGTGAAGGGCAACGGCACCATCTTCCTCGGCGGGCCGCCGCTGGTCAAGGCCGCTACCGGCGAAGAGGTCACCGCCGAAGAACTGGGCGGGGCCGATGTCCATACCCGCATCTCCGGCGTCGCCGACTACTTCGCCAACGACGACCGCGAGGCGCTAGCGATTGTGCGCGATATTGTCGCCAATCTGGGGCCGCGCCAGCGCGCCCAATGGGAGCTGCGCGATCCCGAACCGCCGCGTTACGATCCGCGCGAAATCTACGGCATCCTGCCGCGCGATTTCCGCCAGAGCTACGACGTGCGCGAGGTAATTGCCCGCATCGTCGATGGCAGCCGTTTCCACGAGTTTAAGGCGCGCTACGGCACCACGCTCGTCTGCGGTTTCGCCCATATCGAAGGCTTCCCGGTCGGCATCCTCGCCAACAACGGCATTCTGTTCAGCGAAAGCTCGCTCAAGGGCGCGCACTTCATCGAGCTGTGCAGCGCGCGCAATATTCCGCTTGTCTTTTTGCAAAACATCACCGGCTTTATGGTCGGCAAGCAATACGAAAACGGCGGCATCGCCAAAGACGGGGCCAAGCTAGTGACCGCGGTGAGCTGCACCAATGTGCCGAAGTTTACCGTCATCATCGGCGGCAGCTTCGGGGCCGGCAACTACGGCATGTGCGGGAGAGCCTACCAGCCGCGCCAGCTCTGGATGTGGCCTAATGCCCGCATTAGCGTGATGGGGGGAACGCAGGCCGCGAACGTGCTCCTCACGGTGCGCCGCGATAACCTGCGCGCCCGCGGCCAAGACATGACCCCCGAAGAGCAAGAGCGGTTTATGGCGCCGATTTTAGCCAAATACGAACAGGAGGGCCACCCCTACTACGCCAGCGCCCGTTTGTGGGACGACGGCGTGATCGATCCGGTCGAGACGCGCCGGGTCTTGGCGCTCGGTCTGGCCGCCGCCGCCGAAGCGCCGGTGCAACCGACTCGCTTCGGCGTCTTTCGCATGTAGGCGCGCGATGACCTTCCTCCGCGCCATCACCATCGTTCTGCTGATCTGGCTGATCTTCGCTCCTAACCCGGTGATCAGCCTGACCGTGTATGTCTTAATCGGTGTGCAGGTGATCGCGTGGCTCTGGCCGCGAATCGCGGGTCAGCAGATCGAATGGCGGCGGCAAGCGCCTCTCGTATTATCACCCAACGAGCCGGGCGAAATTACGATCACGATTACCTACCGGGGTCGCTTGCCGCTGCCATACCTCGTCATCACCGAAGACATCCCGCCCGCCCTCAGCGCCGCCGCGCGCAAGCAGTGGGTGATCAGCCTTGCCCCCGGCCAACAACAGGTGTTGCGCTATACCATCCAAAGCCGCCAGCGCGGCCTCTATTGGCTGGGGCCATTGCGGATGTCGATCGGCGCCGTGCTCGATCTGAACGAAGTCCAGTTGGTCGAACAGCAGCAGACCCCGGTGACCATCATTCCCACGGTAATACCATTGCCGCTGCTCCACCTGCCGGCTGGGTTGCCCTTCAGCCACGAACGGCAGCGCCTAAGTCTGTTTGACGATCCGGCGCAAAAGATTGGCGTGCGCCCCTACCGCCCCGGCGATTCGCCGCGCCGGATGGATTGGAAGACCAGCGCCCGGCTCGGCGAGTTGCAGGTGCGCGAATTGGCGCCAGTCATCGCCCGCGAGACACTGATCGCGCTTGAGTTTAGCGAAACCGCGTACCGGGGCCGCTTCGCCCGTGATGATCGCGAGCGCGCAGTGATCGCCGCCGCGTCGCTGGCGACCGCGCTGATCAACCGCCGCCAAGCGGTTGGTCTGTGCAGCAACGGCTACGATCCGCTAACCGATGAGCCCATCGCCCCGTTGCCGCCGGCGGCTGATCTCGAGCATCTGCGCGAGATCTTAGCCCGGCTCGGACGGATTGAACCTGAGCACAGCAGCCCGTTTCTTACTGATCTCATTGCCGCTGACCGGTACTTGAGCTGGGGTGGTACACTGATGATTATCACCGCCGCGCTGGATGACCGCTGGCTAGCCGATCTCACAACGCTCAGCCAACGTGGTTTGCACATCGCCGTCGCCTTGGCCGAACCGGGGCCAACCGATATCCTTCTGGCGCGCCGCTATGGCCTGACTGCCTATCGGATCGATCGTACCGGCGCTATCGTACCAGAGGCGTAAAAGCGCCGCTTCCCGTCGTTTATACCGGTGCAGCATTATTGCAGGAGGTTCCGTATGCTCCGCATCGCTGAAGAAGTTTCTACTGCCCTCGAAGAGGGTCGGGCTGTGGTAGCCCTTGAAAGCACTCTGATTAGCCACGGCTTGCCCTACCCGCAGAATCTGGCTGTGGCCGAAGGGTTAGAGGCCGAAGTGCGCGCAGCGGGGGCTGTGCCGGCGACGATCGGCCTGATCGAAGGCGTGCCGGTGATCGGGTTGAATGGCAACGAACTGGAACGGCTAGCCACTGGCGGCGAACGGGTGCGCAAGCTGAGCCGGCGCGATATCAGCGCCGCGATCGTTGAACGGGCTGATGGCGCGACTACTGTAGCCGCGACGATGGCGCTAGCTGCCGCTGCTGGGATCGAAGTCTTCGCCACCGGCGGGATCGGCGGCGTTCATCGCGGCGCCATCCACAGTTGGGATGTCAGCGCCGATCTGACCGAACTGGGCCGCACGCCGGTGTTGGTGGTCTGCGCTGGCGCGAAAGCGATCCTTGACCTGCCGGCCACCCTCGAATACCTTGAAACGCAAGGCGTGCCAGTGGTTGGCTATCAGACCAACGAATTTCCCGCGTTTTACACCCCGCACAGTGGCTTGCCGGTCGCCGCCGTTGCGGCTGACGCGCTAGCTGCGGCTCGCATGTGGCGCCTGCAACGCCGCTACCGTAACTTTGCCGCGCCGGGAGGCATGCTGCTCTGTGTGCCGCCCCCCGAACGCAGCGCCCTCGAACGCGAAGCGGTCGAAGCCGCCATTGCGCGCGCGCTGGCGCGCGCTGAAGCGGAAGGGGTGCGCGGGCCAGCAGTTACCCCCTTCCTCTTAGCCGCAATGGCCGAAGAGACCAGCGGCGAAAGTATCGAAACTAACATTGCCTTGCTGCGAAACAATACCCGTGTCGCCGCTGAAGTCGCCGTTCGGATCAGTGAATTAGGATAACCGAGTATGTGAACAAACGGTGTGCAAAGTACTTGACAAATTGCGTTATCACTCGTATACTAACATTCGCTGTTATCAGATAGAACAGCGAGTGCCGCCATATCCTCGGCGGTTCTGACCTCACACGTTACCCCGTTTCGTTACGTGCTGGGCGCCTCTGATGGCATCTCCGCGCAAGCGGAGATAAATGGTGTTTTGTCTTGTCATAGCTGCATAGTTTAGGCAGGAGTGCCCGCCAATGCTCAAGCGTCGACCATCAAGCTGGGAACACGAAGATGCGCCGCTCTCTACGCACGAGCGCGCTGACCGTTTCGGGCACGAAGAAGATTTGCTCTCACCCGATCTGAGCGAGGTTGAACGGATCGAGCCATCCCTCGATGCCGTGCAGCACTACCTGCAAGAGATCGGTCGTGTCTCATTGCTTACCGCTGCCGAAGAGATCGAATTGGCCGAGCGGATCGAGCGCGGCAATGAAGCGGAAGCGCGTCTTGCTTCCGCAACCGATCTCACGCCACGCGAGCGGTGTGAACTGCTCAAAGCCGTGCAACAAGGCGAAGATGCGCGCCGCCACCTGATTCAGGCCAACCTGCGGCTCGTGGTCAGCATCGCTAAGAAGTATGTTGGCCGCGGCCTCTCGCTGCTCGACCTGATCCAAGAGGGTAATATCGGCTTGATGCGGGCGGTCGAGAAATTCGATTACCACAAAGGCAATCGCTTCAGCACCTACGCCACGTGGTGGATCCGGCAGGCCGTCACCCGCGCGATCGCCGAGCAAGGCCGCACCATCCGGCTGCCGGTGCATATGAGCGAGTCGGTTGGGCAGGTCAAGCGCATTGCAGACCGCTTGGCCCAATCGCTCGAGCGCCAGCCGACTGCCGAAGAGATTGCCATGGCCCTCGGCCAGCCGGTCGAGCGCATCCAGCGCGTGCTTGAAGCATCACGCCGGCCCGTCTCGCTCGAAACGCCGGTCGGCGATGAGGGTGAGCATACGCTTGGCGATTTCATCACCGACGAGGAGCTGCCAACTCCCGGTGAAGTGGCTGCGCAGAAGCTGCTGCGCCGCGATCTGTGCGCTGCGCTCGACCAACTCAACGAACGCGAGCGCCGGATCATCGATCTGCGCTACGGCCTCGTCGATGGTCGCCGTCGCACGCTCGAAGAGGTCGGGCGCGTGCTCGGCATGACCCGCGAGCGCGCGCGCCAAATCGAGGCCGAGGCCCTTCGCCGCCTGCGCAGTCCCGAAGTCGGTCAGCATCTGCGGGATTATCTCGAATAAGGGTGTGAGTGGCGGGGTATGGTAGGGGCAGGTTTACAACCTGCCCCTGCTGTTTTCTTGGCTCATCACGTTTCACTGATGGAATGACTAAAAAAGCCGACCACCGTCACTCGATACATTTGCTATTATCATGTTCGCGTATCGTTGGCGCTATTGCCGCCTATAATTGAAACGAGCAAGATCGCTGCCCGGTTTGAAGGAATCACACGATGCAACACATGATGCAAATCGAAAGCCTAGAGATTGAAAATTACCGCCTGTTTCGTAAGACAAGCTTCACTGACTTGCCTCGGATGGTGGTTATTGTTGGCCCAAATGGTTCTGGTAAGAGCACCCTCTTCGATATCTTTAGCTTTTTGAAACAAGCGCTTATCCAAAATGTCGCCGTCGCCGTCGCTCAGCGCGGCGGCTTTCGTGAACTAGTGAGCCGCGGCGAAAAAGGCCCCATCAGCCTTACTATTAAATTTCGCGAAAGTACTGGACGACTCGCGACCTATATGCTCAAAATTGGTCTTGACCAAGGCCGGCCTGTGGTTGAACGCGAGATCCTAAAGTTTCGCCGTGGCAAGCATGGGAAACCATGGCATTTTGTTGATTTTTCGCGCGGCAAGGGAACGGCAATTACGAATGAAGAGAAATATGGGCAAGCTGGCATTCAAGAAGAACGGCAAGAGTATGTGCTTGATGATCCCAGCGTACTAGCAATTAAAGGACTGGGACAGTTCAAAGAGTTTCGGGTGGTTTCCGAATTTCGCAGTTTGATCGAGAATTGGCATATCTCTGACTTTCACATTAGCGATGCACGCCCTAGCATTGATGCCGGATATGCTGAACATCTCTCTGTTCATGGCGAAAATGTCGCTCAAGTGGCGCACTATCTGTATGAGCACCATCCACAAGTATTTAGGCGAATTCTAGAGGCAATGCGTCGCCGTGTTCCCGGCATCGAGGATGTTGACGCAAAAATCACTGAGGATGGCCGCCTCGTACTTCGTTTTAGAGATGGTTCTTTTCAAGACCCCTTTGTTGCCCGGTACGTTTCAGATGGAACCATTAAGATGTTTGCCTATCTCGTCTTGCTCTACGATCCGAAACCGCATCCATTGTTGGCCGTTGAAGAGCCTGAGAACCAACTGTACCCTATCCTGCTGCACGAGTTGGCCGAGGAATTCCGCGAATATGCCCAACGCGGCGGGCAGGTGTTTGTCTCTACCCACTCACCAGATTTCCTCAACGCAGTGAAACTCGAAGAAATTTATTGGCTTGAGAAGCAGAATGGTTTCAGTACGGCGCGCCGTGTCTCAGACAGCGAACTACTGCGTCATTTGGTCGCTGAGGGTGATCGACCCGGTATGCTGTGGCGGCAAGGCCTTTTTACTGAAGTCGAACGGGTATGAAACAGTTAGTGTTTTTGCTGGAAGAGCCTTCCGCCAAAGAACTGCTCGAACATTTGTTACCACGGCTATTCCCCGGCTTGCAATTTCGTTGTATTGCCCACGAAGGGAAAAATGATTTAAAACAAAGCATTCCACGTAAACTACGTGCATGGCCTCATCCTGAACATCGTTTTGTTGTATTAATCGACCAAGATCGAGCAGATTGCCGTGTGCTCAAAGAAGAATTGCGCAACCTTTGTAGGCAAGCGGGGCGTCCTGATACCATTATCCGGATTGCTTGCACCGAACTTGAAGCGTGGTATTTTGGTGATACGGCGGCATTGGCGCGCGCATTTCATGATGAACGATTGCAACAGCTTGACCAAAAGAGACAATACCGCGACTCCGATCGCATTGCTAAACCGGGTCATGAGTTAGAATATCTGATTCCTGAGTTTCGCAAAATCGATGCTGCGCGACGGATGGGCCAACAATTAACGCGAGAAACCAATCGCTCACATAGTTTTAGGGTGTTTATTCATGCCATCAGCCAAATCGCGGCAGAATTTGGCGCGATAAGTGACCATACAAATGATTGCAGCACCCATTGATGCTGCCCTCACCGCATCCTCTCGATCGCCAGCCCAACCCACGGATCAGCCTCTAGCCGGAAGCGTGTCCAGTCACTGGTTGGCTGCACATCAGGCTGCACTCCGATCCCTTCTAGATCAGAACCGTCATTGAGCTGGAAACCCTCTTGCGCGACCCACAGCCGCGCCCCGCCGGTAATTTCGTAAGCGTAGATCGTCTCGGTGTTGCCGGCTGATGGCGTTCCAATCACAATCGCACCCGCTTCGCGCTGCAAGATTGCTGCCAGTAGCTCAGCATACGATGCTGTGCCGCGATCGATCAAGACGGCGACCGGCAAGCCGCGCAGGTCGGGATCGCGCGCGGCCACCACCAATGGGATTTCCCCTTTCCGGCTGACAAATGCGCCTACCTCGCCAGTGACAAAATGGCCGAGCAACCCGCTCAAGACATCGCGCCAGCCCCCCGGATTGCTGCGCAGATCAAGAATGACGCCGCGCAACGGGCGTTCGGCGACGAGTTGCTGCAACGCTGCTGCCACCTGTTCGTGCATGTCGCGCACCCACAACGTGCTGACAGCCACATAGGCAACATCGTCGTTCAACCGCAGCACAAGCGGCTCGATCCGGCCTTCGACTCGTTCGCGCACTAACTCAAACTCGCGCGAACCACCTTCTGGTTGAGCGACAAGCAGGCGCACGCGACTTCCCAATGGCCCTTCAATCGAACCGAGCGTGAAGGTCTGCCCATCAATCGCTACGATCCGGTCACGCGGGCGCAAACCGGCCTGCGCCGCCGGACTCTCGGGAAAGACATGTTGGATCAGCAAGCCATCACTGAGCCGCAGGGTCGTGACCCCAATCCCAACTTGCTCTTCCCTCCCGCTCGTCAGCCGATCTTCGGCTACCACCGCCTGCGGCGGCACAAAGCGCGAGTGGTCATCGCGCAGCAGCGCAACCATGGCGCTGATCACGGTGAAGAAGGTGGCGTCATCTTCGGCTGCCAATGCCCGCGGGCCATACTCGGCCCGCACTGCCATCCAGTCGACCCCGTTGAAGGTCGGATCGAGGTAGTGCTCGTTAATTGTCGTCCAAACCTCGGTAAAAATCTGCTGGCGCAGGGTGGCATCAAGTGGCGGGAGCGGCGTCGGTGTAACAACGCTGACCGCCGTGGCAACCGGCGCCGGCATTGCAGTCGCTGTTGGTTCCGGTTGAACCGTAGTTTGCAGCCCGCAAGCGAGCAGGCCTCCGGTTACTACCCAGAGGATTGCCCAGCGGAGAGCTGTGAATGCGACGGTTCGGATGCAACGCATACAATCTGAAACCTCCCCCCGGCGGGGGGAGGCGCGGGGTGAGGTATGCCAACGGTAAGTATTGCAACCAACCCGGTCTCGCACCCTACGAACCTTGCCAGTATGTATCATGCCCATCACCGGCGCGCTATCATTCCACTGCAAAGGCCGCTGCCAACACCTCGCCGGCCAAGCGGGCCGCCGCGCCGCTCCCCTCGCCACCCTGCTCAATGATCACTGCCACTGCGTAACGTGGGGCATCAATCGGGCCGATCGCGATAAACCAAGCATGCGGCGGCGCGCCGGGAACATGCTCGGCAGTACCCGACTTGCCACCCACTGGTTGCGGCACAAACTGCGAAATAACGCTGCCAAAACCGTACTGCGCTACCGCCGCCATATAGTCGCGCATCCGGCGGGCATTCCCGCTCGACATCACCCGGCGAATCCCATTCGGTGTTGCCCGCCAGACTTCACTGCCATCAGGGCGGGTGACCCGCTGCACCAAATATGGCTGCATCATCACACCATCATTGGCGATCGCCGCCGCCACCAACGCCATCTGCAACGGCGTCACTAATAATTGCCCTTGCCCGTAGCCGGTATCAGCCAATGCCCGCGGCTGATCGAGAAAGTCGGGCCGCACCGCCAGCAAGCTTGGCTCAGAGGGCACATCACGCAACGGGCGAAAGCCGGCAGGCACCCGATCGGGGAGAAAGATATTGAAGCGCTGCGCCACCTCGGCAAACCGGTCAGCCCCCAGCCGCACGGCGTATTGAGCAAAGGCGGTATTACATGAGAAAGCATACACCCGCTCGAGCGTGGCCGGTTCACCGATCCGCGCGCCGAGGTTGTCAACCGCATTAACGATAGGCGGCGCGTCAGGCTGCGGGAAATATTCATTCGGGCAGGTAATCTGGTTTGGTTGCCCTTGCAGCGGGTGTTCCAACACCGCCACTGCTGTCACCGTCTTGAAGGTCGAACCCGGTGGATAGCGACCCTGCGTGGCCCGGTTGAGCAATGGCTGCCCAGAGTCATCACGGTTCAACTGAGACCAATAGTCACTCACCCGGCGTCGCTCGGCGGCCAGATCGGGCGCTGCCGGATCAACCACTAGTTGGCTCGGATCGAAGCCGGGCCGGCTAACGAGGGCTAAGATCGCGCCACTGCGCGGATCAAGCACGACGACCGCGCCGCGCCGATCGCCGAGCAACGCTGCGACCCGTGCCTGCAACTCGGCATCGAGCGTTAGAGTCAACGAGTTGCCCCGTTGCCTTTCCCCTGTCCATTCACTAAGCAGCATCTGCCATTCGTTGCCGCGCTCACCTGACAGATAGGCATTGTACGTGGCTTCAAGACCGCTTTGCCCGTAGCGAGGGCTAAAAAACCCCAACACCTGACCAAAGGCGGTCATGTCGTATTGGGCAGCGAGCGGATAGGTGCGGCGGGCAATGCCGTTGACCATAACACTCTCGGCGAGCGTGCGTCCTCTCCGGTCGAGAATCGCACCCCGCAGCACGCGCTGCGTCGCCAAGACTGGGCGAACGTTGCTGGTGGTGCTGCCATCGGCGCTCGTAACGATATAGTTGCTGATCACACCGGCCTGCACAAACTGTTGGCGGAGCAGTTGCAGGCTCAGCATCAGAAAACCAATAATAACGACTGCCCCAACGCGAGCAACCGTGCGTGCAAGATCACTGCCCGGCGGGATGTCATTCAACCGGCTGATCAACACTAACCCGGCCAATGGCCCGCCAATCCAGAGGAAGAGCAACCAACGCGGTTCTTGATCGACTGGTAACCAAATACCGTACCCTAATAACGCCAGCGCCACTACTAGCGCCGGCGCATGCCAAAGACGGCGCGGTCTCATGCGTTTAGAACTCCTCGCCAATTCCTCCACTGCTGGCGCAGCGAGTACCTATCGGCATGATACCGCAACTTCATGGTTCGAGGGGAAGCGTTACCCGCACAGTCAGACCACCCTGTTCGCCTTCAAAGACGGCGAGCTGGCCGTCGAATTCCGCGACTCGGTAGCGCAGTGCGCGCAGCGCATGCAAATGCGGACGCTCGTAGGTGCCATCGAGCAAACCAACGCCATCATCTTCGACTTGCAACGTCGCCGCCTGATCATTAATATGGAGCCAGACCTTACATGAAGATGCGTGGGCATGGCGGCGCACATTCGCCAACGCTTCTTGAGCGGCGCGCAACAACACCCCTTGTTGGGCCGCCGTCAGCTTCTGCACAGCGCCTTCAATCTGGCACGCCACTTGCAAGCCGCCGCGCTGCCGTTCACCGTCAACCAACTGGGTGATGGCAAGACGGAGGTCTGGCCGTAACGAGACCGCGGGCGCCAATTCGGCTCCGCGCCGGCTGCCAGACCCAGAAATGGATGACGGATACCATTCAGGCGCTGACCCAATCTGCTCGCTGCCCGGCAACGTTGGGCGGCGCAACGCTGCTGGCGGCGCTGAAGTATCGAGGTGTAACAGCGTCCGCCCTCGCGCGCGATCCGGCGGCATGCGCCGCCACGCCGCGAATACGGCCCAACCCAACGCGAAGAGCAGCGGCACGCCCGCCTGCATCCCAGCCGGATCGGTAACGCCGAGAATTGAGCCGCTGATCAAATGCAACAGACCGGCCCCCATCCCGCTGATCAGCGCGCCTTGCCAACTAAACAGCAACGCTGGCGCAATCAGGCTACCCAAGGCATACGGCCCAAACGGCAGAAAGCCGCCGCCACTCAAGATAACCACCAGCCAGCCTAACAATATATCAAGGGTGAGCAACACTGGCCGGCGTTGCATCAGGCGCAGATAGCCCTCTGCTTGGCGAGTAATCACGAGCGTGACTAGCAATACCACCAGCAAAAGACTAGCGTGTTGGGGAAGACTCGCAACTGCGTAGCCGGGTAAGGTCAACGCAAGCCCGGCAATGATCCATGCCAGCCAGCGATAACCGGCGAAGAGTAAAACGGGGTTGAGGCGCTGTCGCCACCTGTCAATCATGTGTCGCACGCGCTTTCTCCCGGCGGCGGCCGGAAGGATGAGGTCGCCGCGATGAAGCTGGGGTACGATCAATAAAAGCATGAGTAAGTGTAGCAGAAAGCCTGCAACGCGGCAAGACCGATCTTCACGACGTTTGTTTGGAAGATGTATGATGCCGAGAGTTAACCCAAACAAACGTCGTTTCAGTGATCACAACCGAGCGTCTTTGTTGCAGCCACCATCAATCTCAACGATGGCCCGGCACGGTCGCCGCCACCTTAGCGCAATGACATATATGCCACCCCGCCTACCAATGCTATCCCCACAAAGCTGTACTCAAGCAGCAGCCGGCGATTCAATTGACCGATGCAGGCAAAGCCCAACAAGCCGACCACAACATACAATACCGTCACCAACACCACCCCCGCCAACAGAAAGGTGGTCTGCCAGTAGTTGAGCGCCCACATCAGCTCGGCGATCCCGAGACCGGCAATCAGCGCCACCCCAACCGAAACCGGCCGGCGCTGGATGTTGAGCAGCGCATAGATGAGGAACGCAGATACCAACGCCGCCATTGTCGCTGAATAGAGTGTGCGATAGCGCGTATAGTAAATCGCGCTAAAGCTGCTAAACGCGATCAGATAGCCGATAATGTGCAACACGATCTGCGCCGGCGTATGTATCTCGGCTTGCCGGTCGAGACTAAAATATTGCGCCGCGAGTGTCACGATTAACATCCCGGCAGTGACTATCAACGCCAGCAAGAAGGCCGTCCCGCCCAACACTGGATTGAAGAGTTGCCAGAAGGCGTAGGCTGCCACCACGCTCAGCCCCGGCAGGAACCAGAACGCTGGAGTTACACTGCGTAACGGCCCGAACGAACGGACAATCCAGTGCATCGGGTGCGGATGCGAGCGCCCGATCCAGTCGGCGCCCATCGCCGCTAACAATGCCAGTGAGCCGATTAACAGCCACGATAAGCTGACTTCGGGTAGATCACCGCCAAAGGCAAACCGTGGATTGACCGGACTGCTGTCGATGAGAAAGACGATCGCTAGCCCGATCGTGACGATAAACGCAATCGTAACAATCTGCTCATAACGCGGTTGTGGTGATTGCACGCCCTGATCTCCTTAAATAAGTTGAAACTGTTTCATTTGAAACAATATTGACACGCCGGTCATAGTCATGCTATAGTTGCATGTAGCAGGAATTATACGGCAGACAACCATTACTCCTGTTTGCCTAATGGCACCATTTTATTTGACTCCTACCCCTGCGCCTCCAGCGCACTAGTGAGGAGACAGCGATGAGCCTCTCCACCGAGCCTACCGGATGGCAGCAGAGTAGTGAGACGACGCCTGAGCTTGAGGCATACACCTTGCTGCGTCAGGTTCACTCGATGCTCGAGACGTACAATCGCTACGATCTGCGCGGTGAGGATTTGACGGTTCCACAATTTATGATCCTGAATTATGCGTCGCGCAATGGGGTGCCGCTCAGCGAGATTAGCGCGCGCATGATGTGCGACAACTCCAATTTGACCGGTATCGTCGATCGCCTGATCGCGAAAGGTTATGTCGAGCGCCGTCCCGATCCAAACGATCGCCGGGTGAGCCTGATTTGCCTCACCGAGGCCGGCGCTGAGAAGTTGCGCAACCTGCGCCCGCGCCATCACGAACGCTTGCGCAAGCGAATGCGTGCGCTCTCTGAGCACGAGGTGCAACAATTGCGCGAATTGCTGCGCTCATTGTACAGCGGGTTGCTGGCGCCGGTTGAGGATGACCGCAATGGGCAAGAGGCGAACGACTAAGTCCTGCATTTATCCCACGCCAAGATAATCCCGGCCCGGTTGATAGCCCATCGCCGCTAACCAGCCATCGATCAGGTCGCGCGCGCCATGGTTGGTGACGTACACCAGCACGAATGGGCGCGGTTGGCGATCAAGCCATTTTGGTGCATGCACCGGCGCGCCCCAAATGGTTTGGCCGATTTTAGCTGGATCAATATCGATCCATGCCGTTGGCGGAAAGCCGCGTTCGATCAACCGGCGCGCCCGTTGGCGGGTGACCCGGCCTGCCCCCCAGTAAACTAGCGGCCTCCCGCTATGCAGGCGCGGGTCGGTGGCCAAGAAACGGGCCCGCAATTCGTCGAAGGCTGCGCGCGCATAGCGCGGGTCGGTGCGCGTCGCCCGATCGGGTCGCTCGCGCCAAGCCAACAGGTTGCGCGGCAGCTTGGCCATCTGCAACCCCGCTGCATGCATCCGTAGCCACAATTCGTAGTCTTCAGGCCACGGTTCAGTAGTGTAGCCGCCTAATCCCTGCACTGCCTCGCGCCGGAACATCACCGAGGGGTGGGCAAAGGGCGCCTCGACGTAGATCTCAGCCGCCACCTGTTCCGGTGTGTGTACCCGATTCTGCCAGCGCAGGTATTCGCGCAAACCGGCCCGCACGTCCCGCACCGGAAAAGCCACTGCCCGGCTGGCAATCAGGGCAAGCTGCGGCTGCGCCCTCAACGCTTGATATTGCAGCGCCAGCCGATCTGGGTGCATCACGTCATCGGCATCCATCCGGGCAATGATCGGCGCACGCGCTAACGCAAGACCGAGATTGAGCGCCGCCGGCAAGCCGATCCGTCCGGCCTCAACCGGTACGATCCGCGCGTCACCCGCCGCCGCTGCGGCGACAATGGCCGGCGATTCGTCGTCAGAACCATCGTCAATCGCCAGCACTTCGTAGTCTGTGAAACGCTGCCGCGCCAGCGAGCGCAAACAGTCCGGCAAGGTCGCCGCGGCGTTGCGGATGGGTAAGATGATTGAAACCAGTGGTGAGGTCATGATGTTTAACGCAAAGGCGCAAAGAACGCGAAGGATAGTTGGGGATAGCGACTAGCGCGGTGGGTGCCCCCACCCCCTGCCCCTCCCCCGCTGGGGGAGGGATGGTTCATCGTACCAACCCTTTGCGACCTTGGCGTTCGCTGCGCCTTTGCGTTTCACCCTCTGCGCCTTTGCCACCTTTGCGACGTGGGGAGACGGATAGCCGTCCGTCTCTACTGGCTCCGCTGCGACGTGGGGAGACGGATAGCCGTCCGTCTCTACGTGGCACGTTAATCGCCTGACGCCGCGCCGCTCACGCTCTCTAACAAAATTTCGGCCACATCGCGCCGCTGCAACGTCTCGGCGCGACCGGTGTTCTTGGCCGCATCTTCAAACATCACCATGCAGAACGGGCAGGCAACCGCCAGCGTCTGCGGTTGCGGCGCCACGAGCTGCTCCAACCGGATCACGTTCACATTGCGCTCACCCCAGCGTTCCAGCCAGACGTTGCCGCCGCCGCCGCCGCAACACATCGCCCGCTCGCGGTTGCGCTCCGGCGCTTCAACCAGCTCAAGGCCGGGGATGCTGCTCAGCAAGCTGCGCGGATCGTCGTAGATGTCGTTGTAGCGCCCGATGTAGCAGGGGTCGTGGTAGACCACCCGCTCGCTCACCGCTTTGGCCGGCTTAAGTTTGCCCTCGCGCACCAAGCGGGCCAAAAACTCGGTGTGATGGACGACCTCGTAATCAATGCCGGCCCGCCCGCCGAACTGCGGGTACTCGTTCTTGATGCTGTTGAAGCAGTGGGCGCAGGTGGTGACGACCGTGCGGAACTTATACTGGTGCATCGTCTCGATCGCCTGTTGGGCTTGGGCTTGGAAGAGCATCTCTTCGCCCATGCGGCGGGCCGGGTCGCCAGTGCAACACTCCTCTTCGCCGAGAATAGCGAAATCGACCCCGGCTTGTTGCAGCAGTTGCACCATCGCCCGTGCCACCTTGCGCGATCGTTCGTCGTAGCTCGGTGCGCAGCCAACCCAATAGAGCACCTCAACCTGCTCTTTCTCGGCCAACACCGGCACGTCGAGCCCTTCTGTCCACGCGGTGCGCTCGCGGGCCGGCAGCCGCCACGGGTTGCTCTGCCGCTCGATCCCCTCGAGCACGCGCTTGACGCCTTGCGGCACTTCGCTGGCGATCATGGTCAAGTGGCGGCGCATATCAACGATGTCATCAACATGCTCGATCATCGCCGGGCATTCATGCACGCAAGCGTTGCAGGTGGTGCAAGCCCACAACTCTTCGGCCTCGATCACGGTGCCGATCAGCGGCAGCGTCTCGGCAGTCGCGCCGTTGCCGCTTAATTCGGCCAGTGTGCGCACCGTGCCATCTTTGAAATGGATCGGATCGCCACGCTGCAAGTCAGCCAACTTGGTGATAATGTACTTCGGCGAGAGCAACGCGCCGCTGGCATGAGCCGGGCAAACGCTCTGGCAGCGACCGCAACGCATACAAGCGTCAAGATCCATCCGCCGCTTCCACGTCAGATCGGCCAGCGCCGTCACACCCAGACGCGGCTCATCTTTCTCGATCTCAGCCTCAAGGTTGGGGATCGGATCGAGCGCGCCTTTTGGCTGCAAGTCGCGGAAGAGCGTATTCAGCGGTGTGTAGACGATATGGCGGAACTTGCTGAACGGCAGCGAGGCCATAAATAGGCCAGTCGCGGCAGCGTGGGTATACCAGAGCACCGGATGGATGGCGAGCGCCACCGGACTGCCGTCACCGAGGCCGATTGCGCGGAAGATGGTGGCTAGCGCAAAGCCAACATACGCCAGCTTGGCCCACTCTTGATCGTAGACCGGCACGCCGCCGATAGTCTGGTTCGCGATCCGCAACCCCTCGATGAGAAAGCCGCCAATCCCCAAAAACAGCAGCACCCCTAATACCCAGCCATCGGTGCGCCGGTTGTCGAGCCGGTCGGGCTTGGTGCGGTAGCGCCGCCACGTTGCCCACAGCAAGCCGGCGACGAAGGCCAAACCGAGCGTATCAAGGATGAACTCATAGGCTTTGTAAAAATCGCCGACCAAAATCTTGCCGGCCTGCTCACCCATCAGGGGAATGGTGAAATCTTCTTCAACCGCGATAATATCGGTGCCGATAAACAGGGTGAGAAAGCCAAAGAAGATCAGGGCATGCATCACACCGGCTCGGCGGTCGCGCAACACCTTCTTTTGGCCGAGACTCTGGCGGGTAAACTCAAGCAAGCGAGTGATCGGATTGCCGATCCGGTTGGCGGGCCGCCCCCGTCGCCAGCGGGCAATGTCGCGCAGGATGCCCCATGCCATCACCGCAGTGGTAATCAGAACCGTCAAGTAGAGGAAGGTTGCGCCAATCGTATGGTCGATGTTCCAATAGATCTCGCGGATCGCGATAATCTGCTCTTGCTCCATTGCCTTTCTCCGCACAAATGCCGGCGTCCGGAACTGGGCCGATCATAGCATTCGTGCTGCAAAGCGTCAATGCGACAAGAATGGCATACGAACTTAATCGGCAAAGGCCACCAACGCCCCCCGCACCACGACATTGACCCGCGCGCCAAGCGGCACATCATGCCACGGGGCCAGACGCGCCGTGATCATGGTGCCGTCGCTTAGGCGCACCTCGTACCGTACATCGGCGCCGAAATAGTTACGCTCGACGATCTGGTGCGGCGATTCGTCATCGGCCGCCAATTCGATCGCTTCGGGCCGGATCATCACGCTGACCGGGCCATGGTGCGGGGTCAGCAACGGCAAACGCCCGATCACGCTCTGCGCAACCAGACCGTGCGCTTCCGCTGGAATAAAATTAGCTGCGCCGACAAACGAAGCGACGGCGCGATTGGCCGGACGCTCATACAGGTCACGCGGCGGTGCGACCTGCACAATCCTCCCGTTGATCATGACCCCGACCAGATCGGCAATGCTGAGCGCCTCTTCCTGATCGTGAGTGACGAAGAGAGCCGTCGCACCTTCGCGGCGCAAAATCTGGCGCACTTCGTTGCGCACCGCCGTTCGCAAGCCGGCATCAAGGTTCGAGAAGGGTTCATCAAGCAAAATGAGTGCCGGACGGGGAGCCAAGGCGCGGGCTAGCGCGACTCGTTGCTGCTGCCCGCCCGACAATTCGTGCGGCATACGCCGGCCAACATCGGCCAACCCCACCAACGCCAGCAACTCTTGCACCCGCGTCTCGCGTTCAGGACTGCGCGGCAAACCATAGGCCACATTTTGCGCCACGCTGAGATGGGGGAAGAGGGCGTAATCTTGAAACACCATCCCCACTCGTCGCTGTTCGGGCGGGATGCCGGCCCCGCATGGCCCTACCACCGTGCGCCCGCCGATCATAATGACACCGCTATCAGGCTGCTCGAAACCGGCAATCAGGCGCAGCAACGTGGTCTTGCCGCAGCCCGACGGGCCGAGCAAGGCCATAAACTTGCCGGCAGCCAGATCGAGACTGACTTCATTGACCGCCGTGAGCGATCCGTAACGGCGGCTCAGGTGTTGGATGGAGAGCGCAGTTGTTTCGATTGAGATCATGGTTTACGGATAGCGTTGAGGGCAGAGCGGCGCTCGGCCCGGCCAATATGGATGGCGTAGCGGGCAAAGCGACGCTCTGCCCGTGCAATACGGATGGCGTAGCAGGCAAAGCGACACTCTGCCCGTGCAATACGGATGGCGTAGCAGGCAAAGCGACGCTCTGCCCGTACCGATCTTTGATTTGGATTGTAACATACCCGTGAAAGTTGTTACCCATTTACTTCGCAAAATGCAGGCGCATGGTATAGTTGAAGATAGAGAGCAGCGAAGGCGCTGCTCGTGACGAGGCGTCAGGGAGGTAGACTTATGTTTGTTGGCGAGCGGATGTCGCATCCCCCGATTACGGTAACTCCGGAAACATCGATCCACGATGCAATGCACCTGATGCGCACCGAACATATCCGGCGCGCGCCGGTGGTTTCCCACGGTCATCTGGTCGGTATTGTCTCGCTGAAAGACCTGATCAACGCCTCGCCTTCGCCGGCAACGACGCTGAGCGTGTGGGAATTGAACTACTTGCTAAGCAAGCTGACGGTTGACCGCGTGATGACCCGCGATGTCTATACGGTTTCGGTTGACACACCGATCGAGGAAGCAGCGCGGATTATGGCCGACCGGCGGGTAGGCGGGTTGCCGGTGATGCGCGGGAATGAGCTGGTCGGTATTATTACCGAGACCGATCTGTTCAAGATCTTCCTTGAGCTGATGGGGGCGCGCAACCCCGGCATCCGGGTGACGGTGAGTATGGCCGATGAGCCGGGATCGCTCGCCAAACTCACGGCAGCGATTGCCAATAGCGGCGGGAATATCATTGCGCTCGGCACCTTCGCCGGCGAGACGGCGGCTATGTCGGAAGTGACCTTTAAGGTCAGCGGCATGACGATCGATCAGGTGCGCGAGGTGATTACGCCAGTGGTAGCGAAGGTGGTAGATGTGCGCGAGACGCATCCGTAGTAGCAGCACAGCGTTGCTGTGCTGCGAGGGGGCACAGCGTTGCTGTGCTGCGAGGGGGCACAGCAACGCTGCGATCGTACTTATCTTGCGATAAACGGCAACATGACGCGATGAATCGTCATCGCGCTATCGACCCGCAATGGCAACGAGAGGATTTCGCTCTCGTTGCCATTGCTGTCAATGGCCTGATAGAGTAAGCGGTATTCGCCATCGGCCAGCGCCCCGATCTCGATCACGTTATCAGTCGTGGTAATCCACGTTTCACCATCCCACGAGTAGCGTAGCCGCGCGCTGCCGCCGCCTAAGTCAGATGCGCTCAGCCGCAGACCGGTGAGTGTGCGGAAATGTGATCCAACCCCCTCACCTTGCGCCAAACCATCACGCACAAGCTCAAAATCGTCAGCCCCCGGCGCTTTGATCCGGTAGCCAACCGCCGCCCCGCCTTCCAACTCAAAATATTTGATCGCAAGCGTATGCAACCCAGCAGTGAGCGAGATGGTGCCGGTCACGGTCGTAAAGGGGTGAATACCGGTATTCGCGACGACCAGTTGCTCGTTGACCCACAGCCATGCCCCGTCGTCGCTGCTCAGCTCGAAGGTATATTCACCACTCACTGGCGCGATAAAGGTGCGAGTCTGTTCGATCAGGAAGTGGTTGCTCAGGCCGGGCAACGGCCCGCCGCCACCCCAATCGCGCAACTCGCCGTGCCAAACGAAACTGCCGAGCAATGCGCCGCGCCGGATGCTGAGCGGGTTTTGCGTGCGGGCAAGCAGCCGTTCCGGGGTGTTGGCCAACTCGTACACCATCGCCAACGGTTGCAAGCCCTCATTGTAGCGGGCCGGCTGCGGCGGTTGCCGTTCCGGCGTGATCGTGATCTGCTGCTCGGCCTGCGCAGTGGCAACGTATGCCACATACTCGTGGATCGCGCCAGCCCGCAACGTGACTGTTCCCGGAACCCGGAACCGCACGTAGCCGGCAATGGTCTGGGTTTGGCCGGGGTCAAGCCGCCCGCTGATCCCCCATCGCCACGGGTAGCCGCCGGTTGCGCCGGCGCAGCTTACCTCGCGATCCACCGGCCCCAACATCACCCGGAAGCGCCCGGCTTCTTTGGGAAAGGTTGGGTAACTCTGATTAGGCGCGCCAAGGAAGCATTCGCCTTCATCGTAGACATACCCTTCGCGCTCAAATGTGCCGGCGCTGAAATCAAACACGCTTCCTCCCGGCGGGTCTTGGCCGTAGATCGGCACGGCGCCGGCATTGCGCACGGTAAAGCGCACCGGCAATACCTCGCCAGCAGCAATGGTTGTGGCGCCATACTCCACCGATACCAGTTCAAGGCGCTGGTTAGCGGTATCGAGCGGCTGCCACTGCACGGCGTCAAACAGCACGGCCCGCCACGTATTCAACGGTTCGCCGGTCAGATCGGAAAGAGATACGCTCACTGTATTGGCGGCAAAGTTGTACGAACCAAGATCGACCCAGCCCTGTTGCGCTGCTTGATCCACCACCCGTTCGACCACCCCGCCGGCAGTCGTGATCCGGTAGCGCGCTTGCCGGCTGGGGTTGAGATTGGCGCAATTGGCCGGGATATGCACCAGCACCCGATAGACGCCGGGCGCCGGCAGATTGGGCCGCCATGTGGCCCAGTTGGTGCTTTCGGAGGGTTGATCGGTAGCGTAGGTATAAAGCGCGCTGCCGCCATAGCCGCAGGCGCTCGGATACCACGTAGCGTTGCTGCGGGTAAAGCCGCTCTCGTGTTCTTCAATCACCAGATCACCGTTGTCGGGTTGGCTTTCGCCGGCAAGGCGGGCCTGCACCCGCTGGCGAACCAGCGGCAACAGATTAAACAACCGGTCGCCGGGGCAAGTGGTGTAGCCGTTGGGAGTAACTTGGCGATGGCCGCTGATGTGGTCAATCACGGCGCCGGGATTGAAGGGAGCACAGTAGCGCGAGATCGAGCAGCCGTAGTAGAAGCTGCGCCCCATCGGATCGATCCGCTTTTGATCGGCTTTCCACGCCAGTAGCGCCACGAGCGAGTCAAGCGCAGCCGCAGTTGGCTCAACCGTGCTATAGGTACCGATCAGCGAGACACCCATTGAACCATAATTGGCCGTATCGTGAAAGCCAACCACATCATCACCGCCAGCCCGCCCTTCGTAGATCACGCCGTTGGGGTCGATTAGATAGTTATAGCCGATATCGCCCCAGCCGCGGGTGTAGGTGTGGAACGACCAGATCGAACGCACCACATCAGCCCACGTCTGGCCTGCGGCCAAGGTATTTGAGCCAGCGGTATGGTGAACCACCAAATGGCGCACCGGATAATAGGCCGGCGGCGCTTGCGGGCTGGTCTGGCCGTGCGGATTGCCCCACGCCGTGCGGCTCACCACTGGCGGTCGCTCGATGGCGGCGACTCCCGCGGCTGGTGTTGCCACCGGAACCGCCGGGCCAAACCGGCTATCGACCGTGTTGACCGTAACCGAGCGAAACGCGGCAGGATCGTTGGTTTCAACCCGCACCTGATACCAGTGCCGGTCTTCACCGGCATAGACAATCTCGCTCCAGTGCAGATCAGCGCCATCACCGGCCTGCCAGAGTTCCTCATCCTCGGCCACAATGGCCCAATCGCTCCACGTCACACCATCGCCACTCACTCGCACCGCCACGACCGGCGCCGTAGCTGGATCAGCCGTCCATTGCAGCAGCACATGGGTAAAGGGGCGCGGCGCGCGGGTAGGAGCGGTTTGATAACCGGCAGCAGCCGCCAACAGAGGCAAAGCATCTGCCGGTGCGGTGGTCATGTCAACGGCAAAGAGCTGGGTATCGGGCCGGCCATCGGCAGTGGCAGCCGGAGCTGCCGGCGCCGGCGTCAACGGCAGAAGCAGCGCCCAGAGGAGGCCGATGGAAAGGAGAAGACGAATGCGCGTAATCATCGCACACCTCGGCGACTATAATCGGTATCTACCCTGATTCTAACGATAGAGCGTCGTACAGTCGATAGGCGGGGGTGACGAATCGATGACAGCCACCCTGTAAGCCATCCGTCATCTGCGCCCAATTGCTGATTGGGGAAACTTCTGTTACCATACATAAAGGTTTAATTAACCAATTAACTAAACCGTGCTCTGAGCTTCGTCACCATACTTGCCAGCGTTTATGAACGCCATTCGCTCAAGCATCCAACTCAAAATCCTGCTGTTACTGCTCGGTCTTGCCTTACCCCCGCTGATTATCGTCGGCTGGCTCGGACTGAGCAGTTTGAATATTGCCCGCGAAACGGCGGTAGTCGAGGGCACGAATGGTCTGCGCCAACAGGCCACCGCCAACTTGCGCCAGCGCGCCGCCGACAAAGCGCAGTTGTACGATACGGCGTTAATGAGCGTGCAGCAGCAAGTCGAGACAGTGGCCGGGTACGCGCTCGATCGCTACAATATGCCGGTCATGGTCTTCAGCAGCGACCGGGTGTGGGTCGCGCCGCGCCCCACCGATGACCTGCTACGCCAATACGCCAATCAAGCAGCCTACGTGCGCCAGATGATCCCCCTCCTGCGCGAAATGGTCGCGAAGAATCCACTCGTCAACATTGGATACATTGCGCTGGAAGAGGGCGGGATCCTCGCGTTTGACAACGAAGCGGTCATTGACCAATTACTGACGCTCGAAGCGTTCGACCCGCGGGTGCGCCCGTGGTATCTCAAAGCACGCGACGCCGGCGCAACGGTGTGGACGGAACCATACGTTGATGCCAATACCGGGTTGCTCGCCACAACCTGCGCCAGCCCGCTCTACGACCGGCAGGGCCGGTTTATCGGGGTTGTCGCGTTTGATCTCCTCCTCAAGACTATCCAGCAAGATCTCCTTACCGTTGATGTTGGTTCAAGCGGATATGCGCTGCTGATCAACGCCGACGGCGATGTGATCGTGCGCCCGGATATGCAAGCTGATGTGCGGTGGGATCAACCGTACCGCACCGAGAATCTGCTCGAGTCAACCAATGCCGATCTGCGCGCCGTGGCTGAAATGATGGTTGGCCGCCAATCAGGGGTGCAATTGATCCAAGAGCAGGATCAGGCGAGCTACGTTGCTTTTGCGCCGATCACCACTGCTGGCTGGAGCGTAGCCCTGATCGTTCCGGCGAACGAAATTGACGCCCCTGCGATCGCCACCGGCCAGCGCCTTAGCGAGAGCCAGAGCCGGCTGTGGAACCAATTGGTAGCGGTGCTGCTGATGATTATTGTTACCATCAGCATGCTTGGCCTCTTGCTTTCGCTCTCGTTCACTAACCGGATCAGCGTGCTACGCGAGGGTGTGCAAGCGGTCGCCGGCGGCGATCTGTCTCAACGCCTGCCCGCTGCCGGCAGCGACGAGATTGGGCAGTTGGTCGATGCCTTTAACCGCATGACCGACACCTTGCAAAGCAAGATTGCCGAACTCGAAGAAAACGCGCGCCAATTGGCCACCCTGAATGCCGTCTCAAACGAACTAAAGAGCATTCTCTCGTGGCCCGTCTTGCTCGAAACGATCCCCAAGGCCGTGTGCGAACGATTTGGCTTCGATCGGGCCGTGCTTTATCTGGTTGACGGTGATGTCTTGCGCGCGGTCAGCGCCTCCTTCGGCCCCGGCAACGAGTTGCAAGCGCAGCAGTTTCTGGCAGTGGCAAACGCGCAACCGCTGCGGCTCGATGGCAGCAGCGTCGAAGCGGATGTGGTGCGCAGCCGGAAGGCGATTATCGTTGATAATCCATGGGAGAATCCACGGGTTGATCAAACCAAGCAAGCTGCTTCGGCCAGCCGGTCGTATGTGCAAGCCCCTATCTTCGGGCGCAACGATGCGGTGATCGGGATCATTTCCGCCGATTACAAGCTAAGCCAGCGACCGGTGCAGGCCCGCGACGCCGCCCAATTGCTGACCTTTGCCAGCATGGTCGGTCTGACGATTGAGAACGTACAACTGTACAACGACCTCGAACAACAAGTAGCGCAACGCACCGAAGAGCTACGTGCTGCGCTCGAACGGGCGCAACTCGCCGACCGGCGCAAGAGCGATTTCCTCGCCAGCATCAGCCATGAATTGCGCACACCGCTGAACGCGATCATCGGCTTTTCGACCGTCTTGCTCGACGATACCGACCAACCGTTGACGCCGACCCAACGCGAAGATGTGCAGAGCATCAATCGCAATGGGCGGTTCTTGTTGCACTTGATCAACGAACTGCTTGATCTGGCACGGATTGAAGCCGGTCACCTGAATCTTGAAATTAGCACTGTTGATCTGCAACAAGTGACCAGCGAAGTGTGCGACACGGTGCAGACGCTGTTGCGCAACCGTCCGGTCACGCTGCGCAACGCCTTACCGGCGACGCTGCCCATGGTAGCGGCTGATAGTGACCGGTTGCGCCAGATTCTGTTTAATTTGCTCTCGAATGCAATCAAATTTACCGAACGTGGTACTATTACGGTAAGCGCGCAAATGTATGATGAGGTCAATGGCGATGGTAAAATTGAGCGGTACGTAGCGGTGAGCGTCTCTGACACCGGGATCGGTATTCCGCTCGAGCGGCAACAAGATATCTTTGGCGAGTTTGTGCAGATCCATGGCCGGCGTTCACGCCTCGGCGGCACCGGGTTGGGGTTGGCGATTACCCGCAAGCTGGTGCTGGCGCAAGGTGGCCGGATCTGGGTTGACAGCACACCGGGCATTGGGTCAACGTTCACCTTCACCTTACCCATCGCCCAATCAGCGTTGCTTGCTGCGCCGGTTGGGGCCAATGTCGTAATGCCATGAGCCAGCCAACACAGATCTTATACATCGAAGATAATCCAGATAATCAACGTCTGGTGCAGCGAGTGCTTAGCGCTCGCGGCTATCAGGTGGTGATTGCAGAAGACGGGCCACACGGGTTGGCGCTCGCCCGCACCAGCCATCCGGCGCTCGTGCTTGTTGATCTTGGCATTCCCGGCCTCGATGGCTACGAAACGACGACGCGCCTGCGATCATTGCCGCATATGCAAGGCGTACCAATTATCGCTCTAACCGCCGATGCATCACCGGGTTCGCGCGAGCGGGCCTTGGTCGCAGGGTGTGATGGCTATCTGAGCAAGCCGATTGATGCCCGCGCCTTGCCGGCCCAAATCGCCGAATTCATCGATGGAAGGCGCGAGCGGTTGCCTGAAACGATGGAGACCGAGCTGCTGCGCTCGTATAACCAAAAACTGGTTGAGCGGTTAGAGGCGCGGGTACGAGAGTTGACAATCGCCAATGCCCAACTGCAAGACCTCGACCGGCTCAAAGATCAGTTCCTCGCCACCCTCTCGCACGAATTGCGCACCCCACTCACCTCGCTGCTTGGCTACCTCGAACTGTTTGATCGCGGCATGCTCGGCCCGCTCAACCCGCAACAAGAAGAAGCAGTGCGCGTAATGCGACGCAGCGGCGAGATTTTGGCGCGCCAGCTCAACAATCTGCTCTACTTTCAAGAGATCCGCAGCCGCTCGCTCAACTTTGTGGCCTTGCAGCCGCTTGATGTATTACGGCCACTGATTGCGATGTTCCGTGAACGAGCAGCGCAGGCGCAATTACAGTTCGATGTGACTCTCTCGGACACCCAACCGATTGAGGTCGATCGATCGGCATTTGAGCATTTAGTGCGCAACTTGCTCGATAATGCCTTCCAGTACAACAAACCGGGCGGGAAGGTGCGCTTAATTGTGCGCGATGAGCCGACCCGCTTGATTATGCGAATAGAGGATACCGGGATCGGGATCGCGCCCGCCGAACACGAAAAGATCTTTCTCCCCTTCTATCAGGTTGACCATTCGCTGGCCCGCGGCCACCCCGGCAGCGGACTTGGGTTGGCGATTGTGCGCCATATCGTCGAGGCGCACGGCGGCCAAATCGCGTTGCGCAGCGCGCCGGGCGAGGGCAGCGCGTTCACCGTCGCCATCCCGCGCCGGTCGGTCGGGGCATAACGGTGGTATCTGGGCATAACGGTGTTATGCCCCGACGTCGGCAAATTGCAATTGGTAGAGCCGGTAGTAGTAGCCGCGCCGGGCCAACAGCTCGTCGTGGGAGCCGTCTTCGACGACCCGCCCCTTGTGCAGCACGATAATCCGATCGACGTGACGAATGGTGCTGAGGCGGTGGGCAATAATGATACTGGTGCGGTTGCGCATCAAGCGGGCCAAGGCCTCTTGGATCAACGCCTCGGTTTCGGTATCAACACTGCTAGTCGCTTCATCGAGAATCAGCAACACTTCAGGGTTAAACGCAATCGCGCGGGCAAAGGCGAGCAACTGGCGCTGGCCGATCGAGAGATTCGCGCCGCGTTCGCGCACTTCGTGCTCGTACCCGCCGGGCAACTGCTCGATGAAACGGTGTGCGCCGACCAGCTCGGCGGCGGCGCGCACCTGCTCATCGCTGATCGCGTTGTTGTGCAGGCGAATATTGCTGGCAATCGTCCCGCTGAAACAGATCGGGTCTTGCGGCACAGCGGCGATATGGCGGCGCAACTCGGCTTGCGCGAGCTCACGGATGTCGATGCCGTCGAGCGTAATGCTCCCGGCTTGCACATCGTAGAAACGCGCCAACAGGCCAACCAGCGAACTCTTGCCGGCGCCGGTTGCACCGACGATTGCGACCGATTGGCCAGCAGGAATATGTAAGGAAATCCCGCGCAGCACCGGTTCCGCCGGATCGTAGCCGAACACCACATTGCGCAGCTCGATTTCGCCGCGCACCGGCGTAGGCAGCGCACGGGGATGGGCTGGATCGCGCACTTCGGCTTGGGTGTCGAGCACGGCAAAGATCCGCTCGGCGGAAGCCATCGCCGATTGCAAGACGGTATACCGCTCGGCGAGGTTGCGGATCGGCTGAAAGGCGCGCTCAAGGTACTGGATAAAGGCCGCCAGCATACCGAGCGAAGCCCAACCGGCCAGCACGCCATTGCCGCCGCCCCACAGCAGCGCCGCGGTACCGATCGCCGCTAGCAAGTTGACCGAGGGGATAAAGATGGCAAAGATCAAGACCGAGCGAATGTTGGCCTGCATATAATCGTCGCTCAAGCGGGCAAACGCAGCGCGGCTGCGCCCCTCGCCGTTAAAGAGCTGCGTCACCAGAATGCCGCTGATCTGCTCGCTGAGGAAGGCGTTGATGCGGGCTAATCGCTGCCGCACCAGCCGGTAGGCCGAGCGCATCAACCGCTGGTAGATTGACACGATCACCGCCAGCACCGGCAGCGTAGCGATGCTGATCAGCGCCAAGCGCCAGTTGAGCGCGAACATCACCACGATAATCCCGATCAGGGTGAGCAGATCAGCCACGATCATCACCACCCCTTGGGTGAGAAACTCGTTAAGCGCATCGACATCGTTAGTGATGCGGGTGATCAAGCGGCCCACCGGGTTGCGGTTAAAGAACGACAGGCTCATGTGCTGAATGTGGCGAAAGATCGCCACCCGCAAGTCTTTCATCACCTGCTGGCCAACGCTGTTGATGAAGTAGGAATGGCTGTACCGAAAGGCGAAGTTAGCCAACAGCGCGCCAAGAAAAGCGACGAAATAAGGCCAGACGCCATCAACCGCACCGGCGCTGATGGGGCCGTCAATCGCCTGCTGGATGAGCAACGGCGGCAGCAGATCGGTCAAAATGGCGCCGATCAACAACCCAATGGCAACGCTCAACCGGCCCCAATACGGGATCACATAGCCGGCCAACCGGCGCACCAGCCGGCCATCGTAGGCTTTGCCAAGGATAGTATCGTCATCAAACCCGTGTGACATGAGCAACTCCGATAGGTATTTCGTAGTCGTAGGGATACAGCGGCGCTGTAGGGATACAGCGGCGCTGTAGGGATACAGCGGCGCTGTAGGGATACAGCGGCGCTGTAGGGATACAGCGGCGCTGTATCCCTACTCCTCGCGTTCGAGTTCAGCGGCGAGCAACTCACGGCGATACATTGCGGCGTAGCGACCGTTCAGGGCCAACAAGGCTTGATGCGACCCCTGTTCAACAATCCGGCCCTCATCGAGCACGATAATCTGATCGGCGTCGCGCACGGTGGCGATCCGTTGGGCGATGATAATGGTGGTACGTCCGGCCATCTCGGCGCGCAAACCGGCCAGAATCTGGGCCGCGGTATGGGTATCGACACTGCTCAGCGCATCGTCAAGAATGAGAATGCGCGGATCGCGCATCAGAGCGCGGGCAATCGCCACCCGCTGCTTTTGACCGCCCGACAGCGTCACACCGCGCTCGCCAACCATCGTCTCCAACCCGCCGGGAAACTGGTCGAGATCGTTCACAAGGCGCGACACAGCAATCACGTGTTCCAACCGGGCAGGATCGATCGTCTCGACGCCAAAGCCAACATTCTCACGCAGCGGGATGCTGAACAGAAAGCTCTCTTGCGGCACATAACCAATCATGCGGCGCAAAGCGGCCAGATCCAACTCACGCACATCAACGCCATCAACCACCACCTGCCCCACATCAGGATCCCGCACCCGGCCTAGCAGATGCACCAACGTCGTCTTGCCGGCGCCGGTCGCGCCGACGATAGCCAGCGTTTTGCCGGCGGGCACAGTAAACGACAGATCGCGCAACAACCAGCGATCGGCGTCCTGATCGGCGCGAATGCCCACATTGCGGAACTCGATTGCACCGCGACCAGCGGGCTGGCGCGGCGAGGGCGGCGACGCAATCGCCGGTTGGCGGCGCAACACCTCACCCAGTCGTTCGAGCGACGCAATCGCCTGCTGCGACAGATTGACCATCCAACCTAGAATGATCATCGGGAAGGCCAGCAGCGCCAAATAGGCATTAAACTGCACCAACTCGCCGATCGTCAGCGTCCCGGCAGCCACCATCCGCCCGCCTACCAGCAAGATCAGGGCAGCAATCAGGCCGAGGCAAAGGGTCATTGCCGGCCACAACAGGCCAGAGAGCAGCACATAGCGCAGATTAAGATCGCGGTAGCGTTCGTTATCGGCGGTAAAGACGGCAACTTCAGCCTCTTCTTGGGCAAAGGCTTTAATCGTGCGAATGCCGGCAAAATTCTCTTGGGCGCGGGTTGACAGCACGCCGAACTGATCTTGCACCCGGTGAAAGATCTGGCGCATCCGGCTGCCAATCGCGACGAAGACCACGGTCGCGAGCGGCAACAGCAAGATAACAATCAACGCTAGCAATGGTTGGACAAGCAGCATCAGCACCGCTGCGGCCAGAAAGGTCAGCAACGCTGTCGCCGCGCCATTGAGGCCGGGGCCAAGAAACTGGCGTACAGCGCTGAGATCGTTGGTCATGCGGGCCATCAAATCGCCGGTGTAGTGCTGGTGGTAAAACGCCTGTTCAAGACTGAGCAAGCGATCAAACAGATCGGCGCGCAAATCATTCTCGATGTAGTACGAAGTGACGGCAATCAACATCCGTTGGGCGAATTTCATCACCCCATCGACCACAGCCAGACCAATCAACGCACCGCCGAACCAAAGCAACTGTTGTGGGGAGATATGGCCGTTGGCGACACTATCCACCGCCATGCGCAAAACAAGCGGAGCAAGCGCGCTAACCGCTGCGCCAAGCGCGGCGACCAGTACGCCGAGTAGCAGCCGGCGGCGGTAACGGCGCAAATAAGGAACCAGCAGGCGCAGGTGAGGCATAGCAACTCCTGACAAAGCAAATATCGTCTTTTCAGTATAAAAGATTGCCAACCGGGTGTCGTCAGTCGCAAGGTGGAAGCGAGTTGCGCTACCCCACGCAAATCGCAACCTACAATTGTCTTTTTTCTTAAAAGCAACGGATTGACATTTTTCATTGACTTCTATATAATTTAGGCAACACACCACTGATGCATGGTCTTCACCAAACGCCGCTGAAGGGCGCAGAGGAGAGCGGAAGCGTTGTGGAAGACTAGCCGGGTGTCAAAGGAAGTCGTGTTGGTAGCAGAAGAGTGGAGGTTCGCCCATGCGCGACGATGACGATCTGGTTCCACCGAAATGGCGTTCTCTGTTCAACAATCAGGACTGGCTGCTGCATGACATCGTGGTGAAGTCGTTCTACGGCTTCGGCGCCATCGCGGTGGTCGCGCACTTGCTGGTCTATCTGTGGAAGCCGTGGCTCCCCTAAGCAATGGCCGTATAGTGTGAGGAGGGACAATTCATGCAGCCTCGCAGCCCGGTGCGGACGAATATCGTCATTTTTACCATTCTCGGTTTTGTGGTGGCGTTGCTCATTCACTTCATCGTGTTGAGCAGTCCCGAGTACAACTGGCTGTCGGATTCGGGCGGCGCTCTGTTGCTGAGCACAGCGCGCGCGCTGTTCGGGATCTGATCGATGGCGGGCCGGCCACGGCTCGCGTGAGACGGCAACCGCCAGCAGCGTCTCTGCTGGCGGTTGTTGTTCGTAAGCGGCAGGGAATCTACGCTTTTTGCACATAGATAAAAAATTGACCTTTTAAACCAATTCGTGTATACTTAAGGTCAGGATTGAAGTGACGGGCGGCGTAGCCCTTCCGCCGCGATCTCACGTTTGCATCGGCGCCGGCCTCGTCGGGCAGCCGATCTGGAGCAGGAGAGACCCATGCAATCGTCACGACCAAGTGATCGGCAATTGGCGATCGTTGTCTCAGTGGCGGTGGGAATTATTGTCGCAGTCATTACCACAGCCACCTTCTGGTGGGTCTACGATCTGACATTGGGCCGCGCGCAGCGGGCGGCAGCGCAAACGGCCGGCGCGCGCTGGAGCCCAAGCGATGGCATCAAGGTTATCACCGAATCGCAACCGGTTACCCCCACCGATGGCCGGCAGAATTGGTTGGGCCAGCAAGCATGGAATGAAGGCGTGCAAGCTGGTCAAGCTTGGGTTCAACAGTTCCCCAACACGGTGAATGTGCAGGTGCTGGTCGGCATGAGCTCGGCGCAAATTTGGACGTACATGCAGCAGTATGTATCGGGTGCGCTCGGCGTAGGTTGCCAGTACTGCCATAACATCAACAACTTCGCTAGCGATGAGTATCCGCAGAAGATTGCCGCCCGCAATATGCTGCGGCTTGTCCGTGATGTCAACGCCGAGTTTATTGTCAATTTGCCCAATTGGAAGGGCAACTACGTGCAATGCGCCACCTGCCATAACAATGCTCCCAACAATCTCGAGAGCTTTGGCGCGCAGTTTATTAATTCGATCCCGCCGATTAAGGTAACCGTTGATCCGCTCGATGCCAACGGCCAAGCCATCCTTGATCCAGCCCTCAAGCCGGAAGCGATCCGCGATCAGGTGCTGTTGAAGGACGCGGTGCTCTACTACATCTACAATTATCAGGTCTGGAAGCCGTTTGATCCGGCTGATCCGGAAAGCGGGCGCGGGTCGCTGGCGTTGACCTACGATGGCGGACGGACGCAGGATCAGGTGACGATCAACCAGAACGTGATGAACTACCAAGCATGGTCGCTAGGGGTTGGTTGCACCTTCTGCCACAACTCGCGCAACTTTGTCGCCTATGAGCTGAACCCAGCCGGCGACAATGTGCTCAACCCGGCCTACGCTTACAATAAGTTGAAGGCGCAGCGGATGCTACTGCTGACCACGTGGCTGGCCGAAAACTGGACGCGCTATGGCGCAATCGGCAAGCCGGAAGTGCCAACAGGCCGCGATGCCGCCAGCCGCTATTCGTACCAACGGCTTGGTGACGGGCAGGTTTACAATGTGCCCGGCTGTTATACCTGCCACCGTGGCAACAGCATCCCGCTGGCTTCGATCAATCAAGCGAACATTCCTAACAACGATGCGGGCGTGGTGATTTTGCCACCGCAGATCCGCGGACGTTGACAGTATGTGCCGGGGGCGTACCAACGCTCCCGGCTGTCCCTACCTTCGCAATGGGTTGGCGCGCAGACGCAACGGCGCACAAGTTACGCATGCTGGCCGCTGCCGGTATGCATGTTGCGGTATTGGTGAAGTATATCGCTAGCCGCAGCTTCTGAACTAGAGAGCACTCGTTATGAGCGACATGAGCGACCACACCGGATTGACTCCTCCACCGTCGCTGCCACTCACTGACCAGTCCCAGCCGCGCTTTGCGTGGTTGACCCGTTCTATCCAGTTGATGAAGCCGGTCACGTGGTTTGCGCCGACATGGGCGTTTATGTGCGGCGCGATCGCGAGCGGCGCGCTCGGATGGAATGAGTCAATCGGGCGCTTGCTGCTCGGTATGTTTATGGCTGGGCCGGTGTTGTGCGGCTTGTCGCAGGTCGTGAACGATTACGCTGACCGCGAGGTCGATGCGATTAACGAGCCGCACCGGTTGATCCCTTCGGGCAAAGTCTCGCTGCGCCACGTCTATATTCTGACCGCCGTCTTGACGTGGATCGGGGCGAGCATTGCGCTCTTCCTTGGCCGGAACGTGGCGTTCTTTGTCGCTCTCGGCTTGATTTTCGCGCTGGCCTATAGCCTACGCCCGGTGCGCGGCAAGCGCAATGGCTGGATCGGGAATGCGCTAGTGGCGATTTCGTACGAAGGATTGGCATGGATGGCCGGGCATGCCGCGTTTGCCCCGCTGACCGGCGAGAGTGTGACGATTGCGCTGCTCTATTCGCTCGGTGCGCACGGGATTATGACGGTCAACGATTTCAAGAGTATCAAAGGCGACACCCTGATGGGTATTCGCTCGATCCCGGTGCAGTACGGTAAGGTGATGGCGGCGCGCATGGTGGTGATTACCATGGGAGTCGCCCAAATTGCGGTGATTGGGTTGCTCTACCATTGGGGCCACCCGGTTGCAGCCACCGTGGTCTTGATCTTGCTGGCGGCGCAAAGCATTCCTAATGCGCGTTTCATCCGCGACCCGGAAAACAACGAGGTCTTCTTCAACGCTACCGCCATTATGCTCTACGTCTGGGGTATGCTGGCGGCGGCGATCGGTCTGGCGGCCTGATGGGCGTAAGCCCCTAGAAGTGTGATGTTGATGGCACCACGAGTTCTCGTCGTTGGCGCATCGGTGGGCGGGGCGACCGCAGCAATTACGCTGCGGTCGTTCGGCATTGAAACCATCATGATCGAGAAGGAGCTGGTGAAGGCTAAACCGTGCGGTGGTGCGGTGCCGCCGGCGGCCTTCCGCGAATTTGATTTGCCAACCAGCTTGATCGATCGCAAGGTGCGCCAGTGTCTGATCGTATCCCCCTCTGGTCAAGAGACCCACGTGCCGGTGGCCGGAACAGTTCCGAGTGACGATGATTATGTCGCGATGGTGCGGCGCGAGGTGTTCGATAGCTTTTTGCGCCAGCGCGCCCAAGAACGCGGCGCTGAACTGATCCACGCCCAATTGACCGGTCTGCGGGTTGACCGGCGCGGGGTGGTGGCGACGTACCGCACCCCGACCGGCCACGAGGGGGCGGTGTGGGCCGATGTGGTGATCGGGGCTGACGGCGCCTACTCGCCAACGGCCAAGTTCCTCGGCCTGCCCAACTTGCCGCGGGCAGTGGCGATGCAAGAGCGGATCAAGTTGCCGCCTGCCAAGATGGCGCGCTGGGAAGAGACGGCTGACCTGTACCTTGGCCACGAAGTTAGCCCCGACCTGTACGCATGGGCCTTCCCCAAACGCGACCATATTGCGGTCGGGATTGGCGCCGGCCCCGGCCACGGCTCGGCGGCCAAGCAGTTGTTGGCCAATCTCAAACGGCGGCTTGGCCCGGCCCTTGATGGCGGGCAGGTGATTCTGCGCGAAGCCCATGCGCTGCCGATGGAACCGCGCCCGCACATGGCGTTTGACCGGGCAATGCTGATCGGCGACGCGGCTGGACTGGTGGTGCATACCTCTGGCGAAGGCATCTATTGGGCGATGAAGAGCGGGCAGATGGCGGCGCAAACGCTGGCCGAGTATCTCGATGCGCCGAGCGCGTCCAATTTGCGCCACTACGAACGGCGCTGGTGGAAGCAGTACGGCACGATGTACCGCTTCCTGCGCTTTTTGCAGATCTGGGGCTATGGCAACGAGCGGCAAATGGAGGTGTTTACCGAAATGTGCCGCAATTACGATGTGCAACGGTTGACCTTCGACAGCTATATGCACAAAAAGATGGCCCCGGCGCCGTGGCTAGCCCAATTACGCATGACCGCCGAGATTATTGCCAGCGAGGTGCGCAATTATGTCCGCCCGCGCACCCCGTTGCGCGAACAGCTCGGTTTGACGGTGGTTGAAAAAGAACGAGTCATGGCGGCTGATTAGGCGATAGCGGCCAATTCAGCCAAATAGCGCGCTACCATCTCGCTACCGCCGAACAGGCAAGGTAGCGAGATTTTTTCATTGGGCGCGTGCAGGTTATCGTCAGGCAGGCCAAAACCGGTGATGATTAACGGCGCGCGCAGGCATGTCTGAAACGTCGCCGCAATCGGCAAGGTGCCGCCGCCAATGGTAAACGCTGCCGGATTGCCAAAGGCGGCGGCGAAGGCTGCCGAGGCGGCTTGCACGGCTGGGTGGCGATAATCAACCAGCACCGGATGCGAGGCGCTCAGCACTTCAACGCTTAACGTGACGCTCGGCGGCGCAAGCCGCTGCAAAAACGCGCGCACGAGTTCGGCAATCTCATGCGGGTCTTGCCGGGGTACCAGTCTCATCGAGAGCTTGGCCGTCGCTTGCGCCGGAATCACTGTCTTCTTCCCCGGCCCGGTAAAGCCGCCGCCGATGCCGTGAATGTCGAGGGTCGGGCGGATGCTGGCCCGTTCAAGCGCGGTAAACCCGGTCTCGCCGGCCAATGCCGGCGCGCCGGTCAACGCCAGCCACGCCTGCTCGCTCACCGGCAGTTGGTTGATCAATGCGCGCTCGGCGTCATCAACCTCACGCACGTTGTGGTAAAAGCCGGGCACTAACACGCGCCGCGTGTCACCGTCTTGCAGGGCAGCCAGCAGGCGCACCAGTACGTTGAATGGATTGTCTACTACTCCGCCAAAGGTACCCGAATGGAGGTCGGTCGCCGGGCCGCGCACGGTCACTTCGAGATAGCAGTTGCCGCGCGTGCCGTAGAGAATGAGCGGCTGTTGCGGGCTAAGCATCATCGAGTCGACTAACAGCACGGCATCGCAACGCAGCCGCTCGGCAGCCGCGGCGACAAAGCGGTGGAGCGCAGTGCTAGAGACCTCCTCTTCGCCTTCGATCAGCAACTTGACGTTGACCGGCAGCCGGCCACTCGTTTGCAAACACGCGGCGAGGGCGGCAATCACGGCCATCACCTGTCCTTTATCGTCAGAAGCGCCGCGGGCGTAGAGGTTGTCACCGATGATGGTTGGGGTAAAGGGCGGTGTATGCCATTCGGCGAGCGGATCGGCGGGCTGAACGTCGTAATGGCCATAGATCAGCAGCGTTGGCGCCGCCTCAGCGCCGAGCCATTCGCTGTAGACAATGGGTAGACCACCCTCAGCAATGATCTCAGTGTGGCGCATACCAATCTGGCGGAGGTAGGCGGCTAGCCATTCGGCGGCATGCGCCATATCGGCCTGATGAGCCGGATCCATACTCACGCTGGGAATGCTAAGGAATGCGCACAGCGCCTCAACGTGGCGAGCGCGGTGTTCGGCGAGATAGGCGAGAGCAGCAGGTAAGGCGGTCATTGTTCTTCTCCTCTCATGTATGCAACAATACTGCTCGGTTGGCCGGGAGCGATCGTCACGTTGATGATCGCCGGCAACCCGCTGCCGCAGACTCAGACGATGACCGGCAAGCGGCGCTCTGCACACGCGCGCAGTTGGGCGAACGTTGCTATAGGCGACTCGTTGAGGTTGGTTGCGTCCTAAAACAAGGTATTGAACACATCGATCACCAGCTCGTTGGCGATGGCGTCGGGCAAGGCATCGAGCACCTCGTTGATCAGGGCCATCTCGGCGGGCAGCTCGCCGGCGCGCAAACCAATCGCTTGCCAAAGCTGTTGCAATGCCGCTGGCGAACGATCGCGCAAGAGGAGAGTAACCGCCATCTCGACCAACTCGCGATTGACAGGCGGCCACTGGGGCGCTTCGGCGACACACGCCGCCAGATCGGCCAGCAGCGCCTCAACCTGCCCGGCAACGCCATACGAGACTGAAATATGAATATTGCGCGGCGAGTGCGGTGTAGACAGTTGCGGCTGCACATACCACCCGCGCCGGCGCAGCGCATCGGCCAATTGGAAGACATTGATCGTCGGTGAAGCCACTGCTAGCATACTCATCACCGGCTGGCCGAGCACATTCAAGCCGGGAATAGCAGCAATGCCGGCGATCAGACGTTCGGTTGCTTCCTGCACCGTCGCCACCATCTGGCGATAACCGGCTGCACCGAGATAGCGCAACAAGGCCCACGCCGCCGCCAGCGGCCCTGCCGAACGTGAACTAAGCGCGGTGGGATTGATCAGGGTATAAGCGGTGGTGTCGGTCGAAGCGAACAACTGGCAGCGGCGCAGCTCGCGATGACGGTAGAGAATGACCGATGCGCCTTTGGCCGCGTAACCATATTTGTGGAGATCAACCGAAAGCGACGTTACTCCCGGCACACTCAGATCGAACGGCGTGAGCGAGCGACCAAGCTGGCGCAAAAAGGGCAGGTACATCCCGCCGACACAGGCGTCAACGTGACAGAGCAAGCCGTATTCTTGGGCCAGCGCCGCAATAGCAGGCACCGGATCAAGCGCGCCTTGGGCATACGACGGAGCCGACGCTACCAACAAGATAGTGCGATCGGTTATCGCCGATCGCATCGCCTGCACATCAGCCGTAAAGGTCGCGGGGTCGAAATCCACTAATACCGGCTTCACCCCCAAATAGTGGGCCGCTTTGTGGAATGCGGCATGAGCCGTGCGCGACAACACCATCTCAGGCTGATCGAGCGCAGGCCGGTGCAGCCGCGCCCAATCGCGGGCCGTCTTCACCGCTAGCAAAATACTCTCGGTGCCGCCTGAGGTCACATTGCCGCACACCTGCTCGTCGCCGCCGAGCAGATCGGCCACCATCCGTACCACCTCTTGCTCAAGGCGAGCCGTGCTGGGGAAGGTGGTCGGATCGAGACAATTCTCGCTCAGATAGAGCAGATAAGCTTGTTCGAGCAACGTAGTGGCTGCTTCATCAGGCTGATAGATATACGCCCACACCCGGCCCCGCTGCCAATCGAGATCAGCCGTCTTGAAGCTGCGCAATGCAGCCAGAATCTCGGCAGGAGGCAAGCCTTCGGCAGGAAAACTCACGGCACAATCCTTTCCGGCGCCAATTCAACCTTCGATGCGCGTTGCAACGGATACTTCCACATACAAACGACGATCACCAGCGCAGCAATGATGGTCGTGCCGCCGATCAGAAACCGGATCCCCCAAATGGCGCTTGCGGTTTGCAGGTCACTGCCGGCGACATAGCCGGCCAGCGAGAGCACAGTGGCAAAAAGCACGCCTTGCGCTGAAAAAGCCAACTTGGTGATGCCGCCATTCATCCCGAAGAAAATGCCCTCGCGGCGAGCGCCATGGCGAGCGGCATCGTCATCGATCACCTCGGCGATAAGCGGGAACGGCATCAGCATCGAGCCGGCCAATCCCGGCACGGCCAGTAGCGTACCGACCAAGCCGGTGAGAAAATCGGTAGCCAGCATCATCGCGATAAAACCGGGAATAAAACAGAGGCTGGTAATAATCCATGCCCGGCGCGGGCCGATGCGGGCCACCACAGGCCGCCACACCAACAGCATCGGAATGGTGAGCAAAATGGGAATACCGAGCAAGATTGCCTCGGCGTCGCCGCCACTGAGGCGAATGCCGGCCACCTCGACCGGCCCTTGAATGCCGAGGGCATATTTGCGCCAGAAGGGCAGCATCGCCGCCAGTGCCAGCCAGATATACTCTTTGGCGATATTCGCGCCGATAAACCAGCGGAAGGGCCGGCTTGAGAGCGTAATCCGCAGCGCCGCCAGCAAATTGACCTGATCATTGCCAATCTTGCTGAGATCCTCGCGCACGCCGATCATCGCGATCAGATAACCGGCGCCCACCAACCCGCCCATGATCGCGCCCATCCAAACATAGCCTACCGACTCAGCGAGGATGGGTGCAAGGATAAACGACAGCAGCAACGCAATCGTCGCCAAAATCTCGCGTGTCGCCGACAGATCGATCCGCGCGCGCAAGGTAGGCGCAACTTCGGGAAAGAGCGCATTATAGGCAATAATGGTCAAGCTGTAGAGCGTATCGAATATAAAGAGAATGATCAGAAAATAGGCAGCCAGCAGCCACGGCGACTGGCCCGGCGGCGTCCAGAGAAAGAAAAACGCTAGACCTAGCGGCACAGCGCCAAACACCACATACGGCACCCGGCGACCCATCGGTGTGCGGGTGCGGTCAGACAACTGGCCCATCAACGGATCGTTGATCGCATTCCACAGGCCATAGATCGTCCAGATAATCCCGGCCACCGCCGCATTCAGACCAAGAATATCGACATAGTAGAACTGGATGCGATTGCCAAAAACCTGATAGGCGATGGTATTTGCGAAATTGCCCATCGAATAGGTGATATAGCGCAGCAGCCGGTTCATGCCTCACTCCTCCCTCAATGAGACGCCATCAAGATCACGAGCAGCCGGGCAGCGTACAGAGGCAACAACTGCTTAAAGGCAGCCACGCGGGCCGGATCAGCGGGAACGAGCCGGGTACTAGCTTGAACGAGCGGGACAGCAACAACATCGCCATAGCGAATCCATCTCAAGCTGTGGATGATGAAGCGAAGATAGGGCAGAGCAGGCCAATAGCGCTAGTAGTTTACTCCTGTTGAAGCACATCGAACACGATTGCAGAGAGCGGCAACAAAAGCTCAATCTCGATCCCTGCTAACGAGCCATCTTGCTCCACCCAACACCACACCCGAAGACAGCGCAATTCAAGGTAGGGCAAAGACAGATCGACGAGGGCATCAATGAGCGGATTGACAAGTTGCTGCAACACCGGGGGAACGACGCACACAAGCGCTGCAAATTGCCGCTATGAGCGGGAATGAGCACATGCTCGCGCTTGGCCGCGCGACCCAAGACGGCGTCATACCGATCGCGTTTACTACCGCAATGACAATCAATTGGCGCGACAGCAAGACCGGAGGCAGTTGCTAGCGTTCGCAGCGGAATGCCATCATAACCATCGCCGGCAAACAGCGCGGTCGCCGCAGCCAACAACCCCCCGGCCTTGCTCTCCATTGGTTCAACGTCCGCCATTGCTGAGCATCTCCGGGTGGGATAACCGATAACGCCAAACCACACGACCTCATGCTAGCCAAACCGCGCCGCCTGCAACAGGCGCTCATCCGGCGGTGACAGCCGGCCAGCGTGAGCGTTCGTTCGTTGCTTCCGCACCATTGCGTTGCGCCATATCATCAATCATTCGATGGAATAAGGTTAGTATAAAGAGCAGGCAGGGGCGCGTCAAGAGGAGATTCCTGCGAGACGCCGCAGGCGTACAGCGCTGCTATACGCCTGCGGTTTACGTTCACTTACGATTGAGGCTTACGGTTGCGCCACTTGCAACGTACCCAACATCCCAGCGGTAAAGTGGCCTTCGATACCGCAGACAAATTGATATTGGCCGATCTGTTCAGGTGAGGTGAACGTAACCGTTGTCGTTTCACCGGGTTTCACTTCAATTTCCCAATAGATATTTTCTTCATCTTCGTCGCCAAAACTCTCGCCAACCGTTGTGCCATATTTCATAATCACAAATTCGTGTTCTACCGCACCTTTATTCGTAATGTTGAGGGTGATCTCTTTCCCCGGCGGAATAATGAAAGTTTTTGGCTCGTACTTATAATCGGTCATGACAACATCGATCACCGTCGCCGGCGTTTGGCGGCGACTACAGGCAGTGAGCGGAAACAACGCGAGCGCCAGCATGAGCAACACCAGCCAGACTTTGTTCATTGTCCTCTCCTTGAGAAAACGAAGCCAACCATTGGCGTCAATCGTGTGGGTTCCAGCAACCGTCCATCCGACATCTGATACTTGTTCTCAATCCGGCAAAGGCAAAGATATCCTCGCTACGGCACTCCTGTCCCTCCTTGCTGGCAGCGACTAGGGCGAAACGCATGCAGAAGCCGATGAAGGAACTGCACCCTTCATCACTTTGGAATGGTTGCCCCTCATTCCCTACACAGCATATTTGCTTTTCCTCATCGGGAACCGATAGAGTGAATATACACCAATCTATTTTGATTGTCAAGTGTTATCTGAATATACAAATATCTGAATATATCAAAATAGTTTCATATCGTAATAACCGGCCAACAACGGAATGAGTGTCCAACTGTCATTGCGCGGGAGCGGCGGCCCCCAGCCGCGCTGGGGTCGCCCGACCGAAGCAATCTCCCGCTTCAGCGAGAACGATGCCTGAGAGGATTCCTTTCCATGCTCGCGGGGGATTGCTGCGCGCCGGGGCAGGAA
>JAUQOZ010000147.1:0-9028 GCA_030550625.1 Chloroflexota bacterium
TGAGGTGTAGACGATAAACGGATCTTGCGTCACCGCAAAGATGGCTGGGATTGAGTCAATGGCAAAGATCAGGTCAGTCGTCTCAACCATCACCAGCACCAGCAAGAGTGGCGTGGCCATTAGCACGCCATTCTGGCGGGTAAAGAATTTCTGACCATCGTAGCGGTCGCTAATCGGCATAAAGCGGCGGAAGAGACGCACCACCGGGTTCTTCTCCGGCTCGATCTGCTCGTCTTGGGCCGTGGCCATGCGAATGCCGGTAAAGATCAGGAACGCACCAAAGATCCAGATAATCCAGTGGAATTGCTTGATCAGCGCCGCGCCGGCCAAAATCATCGTGCCGCGCATGACCAGCGCGCCCAGAATGCCCCAGAAGAGTACGCGGTGCTGGTATTTGGCCGGTACCGCAAAGTACGAGAAGATTAGCACAAAGACAAAGATGTTATCAACGCTCAGCGCTTTTTCAATCAGATAACCGGTTAAGAAGGCCAGCCCGGCATCACTCGCGCTGAGCGAGCTGTTTGGCATGATGGTATCCCAGAAGAGGTACAAGCCCAGATTAAAGAGCAAAGCCAGCGAGATCCAAACGACGCTCCAGATGGCTGCTTCGCGCAGTGAAACTTCGTGCGCTTCCCGGTGAAAGACGCCTAAATCAATTGCGAGCAGGGCCAAGACAAAAAGATTGAAACCGACCCAGACCCATACTGCATCGAACATGGTTTTGCTACTCCCTGTACATGTGATACGTTTTATCACAATAAAAAAGCGAGCCGACGGCAGCTCATCACTGCGCCGGTCTCGCCAGTCTGGTATTCCAGTACTCGATGCAACCGGGAATGCAAGGATTCCGTCTTGACGATTGCATCAACCTGCCCGAAGCAGGCGGCTACTCCCCAACGGTTCGCACTATAGCGTATTTTTGCCATTTCTGATAGGGGAAAATTTCCCACCTCCGCTACGGGCAGGCGGTAGCCATAATGGCGAAGAACCGCCCTCGCCAAGCACGTTCTTTATCGATATACTAAACAATCGTGTATATTGCTTTAGGAATGAACCATGGACATACCGTATGGATGTGATCACGATCGGGTTTCTTATTGGCGGACTGGCGCTTCTCTCAATCGGCGGCGAGTTGTTGGTGCGCGGGTCGAGCCAGTTAGCGGCGTTGGCCCGTATCTCGCCGTTGGTGATTGGGTTGACGGTGGTGTCGTTTGGCACCAGTTCGCCTGAATTGGCCGTCAGCATTCAAGCTGGGTTGGCCGGCAAGAGCGATATTGCAGTCGGCAATGTCGTGGGCAGCAACATTTTCAACATTCTCTTCATTCTCGGCGCGTGTGCGGTGATTAGCCCGTTGATCGTGGCGGTGCAGCTCATCAGGCGCGAAGTGCCGTTTATGATCGCCGTTTCGCTATTGCTAGCCGGCCTTGCGCTCGATGGCAACATCGGCTGGCTGGATGGCGCGCTCTTGTTTGGTTTGCTGATTGGCTATACGGTGTGGTCGATCTACGCTAGCCGGAAAGAGAGCGCCGAGGCGCGGGCTGAATTTGCCCAAGAGTTTGGGCCGGAGAAGCTGCCGGCGCAGGGTCATGCGAAGGTATGGCTGACCAGCATCGGCTTTGTTGTGATCGGGTTGGGCCTGCTGGCCCTTGGCTCGAACTGGCTGGTCGAGAGCGCGACCACGTTGGCGCGGGCCTTTGGGGTGAGTGATGTGATTATTGGTTTGACTATTGTCGCGGCAGGCACCTCGCTGCCCGAAGTGGTCGCCTCGATTGTGGCCACCCTCAAAGGCGAGCGTGACATTGCGATTGGCAATGCAATTGGCAGCAATGTGTTCAATATTCTCGGCATACTCGGCATCGCGGCCTTGATCACACCCGGCGGTTTACTGGTCGCTCCTTCGATTAATACGTTTGATTTGCCGGTGATGATTGCGGTGGCCTTCGCAACGCTGCCTATCTTAGTCTCTGGGTTGAGCATCAATCGCTGGGAAGGGGCGCTCTTCCTTGGGTACTATGCCGTGTATACAATCTACTTGATCTTGGCGGCTACCCAGCACGATGCCTTGCCGGCTTTCAGCAGCGTGATGGCGCTGTTTGTGTTGCCGATGACTGTGATTACGTTACTGATTTTGGCGGTCAATGCCGTTCGCCGGCGCGATTGGGCGACGCCGCGGGCCTGACCGGCGCCGCACTGCCGGGCGGGGTGATGCGTGCTGTCACGTGATAGGAGCCGCACGGCCGTGCGGCGCTACCGAGGGCGTTACGGTAAGACGATCAGGGTTCCTTGTTGGGCTTCGTGGCCGGGGATGCGGCAATAAAACCGGTATTCGCCGGGGGCAGGGGCGCGGAAGGCTAGAATCGCGTCCACCCCCGGATCGGCGGAAACAGTGCGATCACCGCTTGGCAGCTCGATGGTCAGGCTGTGGGCGACTTGGCCGCGGTTGCGCAGCCGGATGAAAATCTGTTCGCCGGTTTGGGCTTCGACCCGATCTGGGTCAAAGCGCATCTCGGTGGCTGTGATTTCGATGGTGCGTTCGCGCAATGGCTCGCCGCAGGCAGTGAGGAACGCTAATCCGATCAGGATGATGCCGGCGGTGAACAGTATCCGGCGCAAGCGGGAGAGGGTCATAGGGTTCATTGATAGCACTCTGCACATACGATGATTTCCTGTATTCTCCATAACTGTACCAGAAATATGCGCGGCGATGGTGGAGGCGTTGTATTGTGACAGTTCAACCATTTTCGGGTACAATGGTGGCAGACCCAAATCATTGCGGAATGTTGCTTACATGTTGAACTAGCTATGCAACGATGCACATGATACCTTGAGCAAGGTATCGTTGTGTGTTTCTGGCATTGCCAGCGTTGATTAGCCGTGTCTGCCGGCGCGCTGTTCAAATGATACCCTGTTTGGCGATAACGAGCGTTAGTTGTTGGTCGAGGGAAGCATGCTCTATCCACTTGTGTTGATTGCGCTTGCGGCTGCGCCATTTGCGTTAGTGGCGCGCTTTGCCGGTCGTGACCGTATTGCGTGGGGGCTGGCCCTCATTCCGTTGGCGATCTTTGGCTTGACGTTGGCGCAGGCCGGGCCAGTGTGGGAAGGCGGTCAAGTCGTTGAACGGATTGCGTGGGTGCCGGCTCTTGGGCTTAATCTGAGTTTTACCCTCGATGGGTTGAGCCTGCTCTTTGCGCTGATCATTACCGGCATCGGCACGTTGATCGTTGGCTACGCTGGCCATTATCTGGCCAATGATAGCGGTCTTGGCCGATTTCTTGCCTACATGATGCTGTTTATGGGCGCGATGCTCGGTCTGGTGCTGGCCGGCAACGTGCTGACGATGTTCGTCTTTTGGGAATTGACCTCAGTCACGTCGTATTTGCTGATTGGCTATAAGCACGATTACGCCGATGCGCGGCGCGGCGCGTTGCATTCGTTGCTGGTGACCGCGGGCGGCGGGTTGGCGCTGTTAGTTGGTTTGCTGCTGCTTGGGCAGGCGGCAGGCAGTTACGAGTTGAGCGATATTCTGGCTGCCGGCGATGTCTTGCGCGCGCATGCGTTGTACCCGGCGGCGGTGATCTTGATCTTGCTCGGCTGTTTCACCAAATCGGCCCAGATTCCCTTCCACTTCTGGCTGCCGGGGGCGATGCAAGCCCCTACCCCGGCCAGTGCCTTTCTGCACTCGGCCACCATGGTGAAGGCCGGCGTCTATCTGATGGCGCGGCTCAGCCCGGCGCTGGGCGGCACGGCGCTGTGGGATGTGACGCTGGCTGTGGTTGGCGGCGCAACGATGACGTTTGCCGCGATTGTGGCAATGCGCCAATTTGACCTCAAGGCGATGCTGGCCTACACCACCATCAGTATGCTCGGCGCGCTGACGATGCAGATCGGGTTGGGCGGCAAGTATGGCGCTGAAGGGGTAGCGACCAACATTCTGGCGCACGCGCTGTATAAGTCGGCATTGTTTATGCTGGCCGGCGTGATCGATCACGAGTGCGGCACGCGCGATCTGCGCCGGTTAGGCGGGTTGCGCGCCTATATGCCGCAGACGATGGTGGTGACTGCGCTAGCGTTGCTTTCGTTTGGCGGCATTCCGGTGATGTTTGGCTTTGTTGCCAAAGAGTTGATGCTCGAAGCGGCGCTCGAGACCGATCTCGGCGCAACCCTGAGCTTGCTAGCAGTGGCGGCGATTGCAGTGACAGCAGTCGCCTATCTGGTCACCGGTTGGCGGTTATTCAGCAATACTTTTCTTGGCCAGCGCAGCATGGCGGCGATGCAGCAGCATATTACCGACCCAACGCCGGGCATGCTGATCGGCCCCGGCGTGCCGGCAGTGCTGTCGCTGCTCATCCCATTGGCGTTCCTCGGGCCGATCAGCGGCTTGATCGGGCCAGCGAGCGCGGCGATCTATGGCAAGCCGCTTGAGGTCAAATTAGCCCTCTGGCATGGTGTCAATACGGCGCTGCTCGTGAGTCTAGGCGCGATTGCTGTGGGTGCTGGCTTGGCCCGCTTTGGCGAGCAGTTAGCCAATCTGCGCGGGTGGCCGGCGTGGTCGCGCGGTGACATGATCTTCGATCGGCTGATTGAACGCACACTCGCCGGCGCCACCGCGCTGACCCGCACCATCCAAGAAGGCCGGTTGCGCCGCTACATCCTGCTTACGGCGCTGGCGATGCTGGTGTTTGTGGGTGTGCCGTTTGTCAGCTTTGGCCTAGGTGAAATCCGGTTCAGCCTCGATCCGCAATTGCAGTTCTACGAAATACTCGCCGCGGCCCTGATTCCGATTGGCGTGATTGCCACCATCAATGCGCGCACGCGCTTGGGCGCGATTATTGCGGTGAGCGTGGTTGGAGCAATGGTGGCGTTGCTATTCGTGCTCTTCTCAGCGCCCGATCTTTCACTGACGCAGTTGCTGATCGAAGTGCTGTCAACCGTGTTTCTCCTACTCGTCTTCTCGGTCTTGCCGGTGCGCTTTGAGAACTTCTCGGCTGCATGGGTGCGCCGGCGTGATGCGATTGTCGCGAGTTTGGTCGGCATCATGATGACCGGGTTAGTATTAGCGACGGCAACCAACGATGCGTTCGCGCCGTTGGCGCCCTTCTTCCTCGAAAATAGCCTTGAGAAGGGCAAAGGCGCGAATGTGGTCAACGTAATTTTGGTTGACTTCCGCGGGTTTGATACCTTGGGCGAGATTACGGTTTTGTTTATCGCTTTGCTAGGCATTTACGGCTTGCTCCGTTTACGACAGGGGAAAGACGATGTTGCACCGGAACGAGTTACCACCGCCGAACCGGCTGCCGAGCCGGTCGACACCCAGAGATAGCGCGCTGTACGACTCGCTCATTCTGCGCACGGTCAGCCGGCTGATGATGCCGCTGCTGTTGCTGCTCTCGATCTATATGCTGCTGCGCGGGCACAATCTGCCCGGTGGCGGATTTATCGGCGGGTTGCTGGCAGCAAGCGCGATCATTCTGCAAATAGTCGCGTTTGGCCCTAAAACGGCCCGGCGTATTTTGCCGGTCAATTACCTGCTATTGGCGGCGTTTGGCGTTTTCTTTGGCGCGATCTGGGGTCTGCCGGCAATGGTTGCCGGTCTGCCGTATATGCAAGCCTTTTGGCTGCCCGAACCGATTCCCGGCGTGGGCAAGCTTGGCACGCCAGTGTTGTTTGATATTGGCGTCTATTTGACCGTTATTGGGGTGACGACCAAGATCGCGCTGTTACTGGTAGAGGAACCGATCCTCTTCCCATTGCCGGCAATGAAACCATCGCCGGTAGAGACGGAGGATGGCGCATGATCATTCTGCTCGCAATTGCAATTGGCGCGCTCTTTGGTGGTGCGACCTATCTGGTGTTGCGTCGCTCGGTAGTGAAATTGATTCTCGGGTTGATCTTGCTAAGCCATGGCGTCAACTTACTCATTTTTACTATGGGTGATGGTGTGCGCCGTGGCGCGCCGCCGTTGATCGATGCGAGCGGCCAACCACCGGCTGGCGCTGCCGATCCGTTAGTGCAGGCGTTGATCTTGACAGCGATTGTGATTAGCTTTGGGTTTATCGCCTTTGTGCTTGCGCTTGCCTATCGCTCGAATCAGGCCGCAGGCAGCGACGATCTGGATGATCTCTCGACGACCGACCGGCTATAACGTTTGCATAGGAATATAGATATGGTCTTTCATCTCTTTATTCCGATCATTACGCCAATGATCGGCGGCGCATTGGCCGTGTTATTCAATCGGCAGCGGGTTGTAGCGCGAGCGATTGCGTTGATCAGTGTGCTGATCAATCTGGGTTATGGCCTGTGGTTGATGAGCGTTGTGCCGGCAACTGGGCCACTGGTGGCGCAGGGATCAGGTTGGCTGGCGCCGTTTGGCATCTCGCTGGTGGCCGATGGCATGAGCGCGCTGATGGTGATGCTGGCAGCCTTGCTCATGCTGACGACGATTATCTATAGCTTCTATTCGATTGACGAGCAACGGGAACATCATTTTTATTATCCGTTGTTGCTGCTCTTGCTACTTGGAGTCAGCGGCGCCTTTCTCACTGGTGATCTCTTCAACTTGTATGTCTGGTTTGAAGTGTTGCTGGTGGCGTCGTTTGGCTTAATTACGCTGGGCGGCAGCCGCGATCAGCTTGAAGGCGGCCTTAAATATGTGGTGCTCAATTTGCTTGGCAGCACCGCTTTTCTCGCCGGCTGCGGCTTGGTGTACGGGTTTGCCGGTACGCTCAATATGGCTCATATCGCCGAGCGGATGGCAACATTAGCCAATCCCGGCTTGCAGACGGTGCTGGCTGGAATCCTGCTGTTTGCCTTTGGCAGTAAGGCTGCGATCGTACCGCTCTTCTTTTGGCTGCCTTCTAGCTACCACACGCCGCCGGTCGCCGTCACTGCTATCTTTAGCGGGTTGATGACGAAGGTGGGGGTGTATGCGCTGTACCGGACGTTTGGGCTGCTGTTTCAGAATGAATTGGCTACATACGGGCCGTGGATTATCTTGCTCGCCGGTTTGACAATGGTGATCGGCGTGTTGGGAGCGGTGGCGCAGATGAACGTGCGCCGTATCCTCAGTTTTCACATTATTAGCCAGATTGGCTATAGCGTGATGGGATTGGGCTTGGCGAGCGCCGCAGGCTTGGCCGCTGGCTTGGTCTTTACCGCGCATGTGATGATCGTCAAGATGGCGCTGTTCTTCATCGGTGGCGCTGCCGAGCAGATTTACGGCACCGGCGATCTCAAGAAGATGGGTGGCTTGGCCCGGCGCGAACCCCTGTTGGCCCTGTTTTGGTTCCTTGGCATCCTATCGCTGGCCGGTATCCCGCCGCTCAGCGGATTTATTGGCAAGCTGATCCTCTTGCAGGTAGGCGTCAGCCAGCAGGCGTATCTGATCACCGCGGTGGCTGCTGGTACCAGTATTTTGACCTTCTTCTCGATGCTCAAAATCTGGAATGAGGTCTTTTGGAAGAAGTCTTACGACGATGTCAATCGCCTGCCGCGAGTGCCGCTAGGCTTATTGGCTCCGGGTGCGGCGCTGGTTGTTCTCAGCGTGGCGCTGGGCTTGCTGGCTGGGCCGCTGGTTGACTACAACGCGATAGCTGGCCAGCAGGCGTTTGACCGCAACGTCTACATTACCGCCGTCTGTGGCGCCGATGGTTGCGAAGCGGTGTATCGGGCGGCGCTGAAGTAAAGGGGGCGGTATGATTGTCTTAGTCCTCATTCTTACCCTCACGTGGATGGCGCTGCAAAGCAGCTTTACGCTTCCCGATCTGATTGTTGGGCTGGCGGTCAGTTATGCTATCGTCGCGTTGGCGAGCCGGTTCTTGAGCATTCCCTTTACCAATGGCGGGTTGGGCCGTTCGCGGATGGATTCGCGCAATTATGCTCGCCTGACGCTCAAGTGGATTGCGTTTGTCGGTTTTGCGGTGTGGAGCATCGTGAAGGCGAATATCGATATGGCGCGCATCGTGCTCTTCCGGCGCGTCGCCGATATTCGCCCCGGCATTATCGCCATTCCCCTCGATGTTAAGAGCGATGCTGGGGTGACGGTGCTGGCCAATCTGATCACGCTCACACCGGGCACTGTCTCGCTTGATGTCTCTACCGATCGGCGCACGATCTATATTCACTGTATTGATGTACAGGATGCCGACGCGTTGCGTAATGACATTAAGCAGAACTTCGAGCGGCGGGTGATGGAACTGTTACCGTAGGGGTTAATCACCATGACGTTGTTTGAAATGCTGATCGCTGGGTTGATGGGAATTCTCGCCATTTCGATGGTGATCTCTATGGCGCGTTTACTGATTGGGCCGAGCATTCCTGATCGCGCGATGGCGTTTGACGCGATTATGAATCACGTGGTGGCATTGGTGGCGCTCTATGTGGTGATTACCGATCAATTGGCGCTAGTTGATGCGATCTTGATTGTCGCAGTGCTCGGCTTTTTGGGCACGGTGGCGGTGGCGCGCTATATTGAGGAGGGGCGGAGTTAATGGATCTGAAAGAGATTGTGACCCTGATATTGGCGACGATTGGGGTGGCGTTTGTGTTCATTTCATCGATCGGGATTATCAAGTTGCCCGATCTCTATACCCGTGTTCACGCGAGCGGTAAAACAGGCACGTTGGGGATTATGGGGGTGCTGTTGGCCGTGGCTGTGCATCATGGTGACCTGATTGCCGCCGCGAAGATGATTGCCCTGATCGCTTTCTTTTGGTTGACGGCGCCAGTTGCGGCGCATATGCTGGATCGGGCTGCCTATTTGACCGGCGTCAAGCGCGCGCCGCAGACGGTGCAGGATGATTTGGCCGGTAAGTATGATGTCGAGCAGGGCCGGCTGCGGTCATAAGGGGTGACGCGGCCGGCGGCGCGGGTTGGATAGCCACGAAGAGACGCAAAAGGCACGAAAAGATATTTTTTTGTCACTTTTGTGGCGCTTCCCCAACCCTCGTTGCGCGCTTGGCGGTGTTGGGTTGGCCCCCACCCCCGGCCCCTCCCCCGCTGGGGGAGGGGTGTTGCCCTCACCCCCCAGCCC
>JAUQOZ010000147.1:9038-9691 GCA_030550625.1 Chloroflexota bacterium
GGGGTGTTGCCCTCCCCCCCCAGCCCCCTCTCCCACCTGACGGCGGGAGAGGGGGGTGTTGAATAGCCACGAAGAGACACAAAAGGCACGAAAAGATGTTTGTTGGGTCTTTTGTGGCTCTTGGTGGCTATGCTGCTCGATGGCCCTCACCCCCCAGCCCCCTCTCCCACCTGACGGCGGGAGAGGGGGGGTGAGGGGGAAGCCCTCGCCGGCTTGCCGGCTGTCATTGCGAGGGAGCGGCGGCGACCAGCCGCGCTGGGCGCCGCCCGACCGAAGCAATCTCCCGCTTTAGCGGCAGGAGCCGGCTCAGCGATGGCAGGACGGGGCATCCGGCTCGCAGAGCCGGGCTTGACGTGCGAAGCCCGCTGCGCGGGTTGGATCGCTGAGTGATGGGATCCCGCCCTCGCGGGAGATTGCTTCGCCTCACGGCAGGCCGAGCGGCGCTCGGCCCGACCGCTCGGCTCGCAATGACACGGGGGGAGCGGCGCTTCCCCAACCCTCGTTGCGCGCTTGGCGGTGTTGGGTTGGCCCCCACCCCCGGCCCCTCCCCCGCTGGGGGAGGGGTGTTGCCCTCACCCCCCCGGCCCCCTCTCCCACCTGACGGCGGGAGAGGGGGGTGTTGAATAGCCACGAAAAGACGCAAAAGGCACGAA
>JAUQOZ010000361.1 GCA_030550625.1 Chloroflexota bacterium
GGTGGTGACCCACGTGTTCCTCAGCCGTTCGCCACGCAGCCGGCACAAGGCCGCTGCGTTCGACTTGCATGCATTAGGCACGCCGCCAGCGTTCGTCCTGAGCCAGGATCAAACTCTACATTGTTGGTGCTGAGCCACAGCTTGCGCTGTTTCCCGTCACCGAATTGACGTGGCGTTTATCTCTGATTCACTCGTCATTCAGTTGTGAAGGTGCTTCTGCGGAACGAGGGAGAAAACAAAACCAGGAAAATTCAGCGTACTGAAGTTTCCTGGCGACGTCTCTGAATTGTCTTCAGCGCGTTTCGCTCGGGTTTGCTCTCCACTTGTTTGGTCTGCCTCGCTGCTCGCGAGTGAGACCTCGTTCGTTCCAGCCCGCGTAGTATAGCACGCCGGTCGTAGGTTGTCAAGAGGGTATAAAATTTCGCGTTTCTTCCCTCTAGGAAGCCTTAAATCACATTTCTGAAGCATGAGCAATTTTGTGAATTTTTCACCACTTTCGCAACGAAGCGTGCGCGCTGGCTGTGTTACGATTGAAGGGGCATTGGTCAGAACGACGAGCAGTGAGGAGCTATGCTGAATCTTTCGCAAACGTTGCGCGGTGTGTCGGTGGTTGAGATCGCCAGCTATATTCCGGGGCCGCTTTGTGCGGCGATCCTTGCCGGGTTGGGGGCAACGGTGATCAAGATTGAACGCCCCGGCGGTGATCCGATGCGTACTCTACCGCCCCTCGATCAGACTGGTGAAAACCCGCTCTTTTCGCTGCTCAATCATGCCAAGCAATGCCGGCAGCTCAATCTGCGCCAACCAGCCGATCAGGCTGTTTTGCGAGATTTGGTGCAATCAGCCGATGTGCTGATCGATGGCTTGCGCCCGGGTGCGCTTGGCCGGCTCGGTCTGGCTGATGAGGTGTTGTTGCAGGCTAATCCGCGGTTGCTGATAGTAGCCATTGGCGGCGCGCCGGCAACCCATCCGCGCCGCGCTGAGGCGTTGCACGATTTGAATGCACAGGCGTTGAGCGGGTTGCTCGCTGCCGGCGAACCACCGCCGCGTGTGCCCGGTGTTCACGCCGCCGATATGGTGAGTGGCTTGATGGCTGCCAGCGCCGTCTTGGCCGGCTTGCTCGCCCGTGCTACGACCGGCCAAGGCGGGCGAATCGAAACCTCAATGCTAGCCGCTGCGCGCTGGCTCAATACACCAGCATTGGCGCTGGCTATGGCCGGGTTAGCGGCTGACGATACGCTTGGTGGCAATCTCGCTTGTTACCGTCTGTATCAGACGGCTGATGGCCGCTTTCTCGCGGTCGCTGCGCTCGAAACCCATTTCTGGCAGCGAGTCTGCACGGCGCTCAACCGGCCCGATCTCATTCCAGCACAGTACGAACCTGCTGCGCAACCGATGCTCATCGCTGCGCTAGCAACCGCGTTTCGCCAGCGTTCACTAGCCGAATGGATGGCAATCTTCGCACCGCTCGACGCATGCGTTTCGCCCGTCTTGACCCCGCAAGAAGCGGCGCAAGACGGGCCGGTAAGCGTGGCGTTGGCGCTCGAACCCTGCTCTACGGCATCGGGTTAACCGGTTGGCCAGCCGCGAGTTGGGCAATCGCCGGTCGTAGTTCGTCGAAGGTAATCCCGCCTTCGTAGCGCGCTTGAATCACACCATTGCCATCGACAAGGAATGTCCATGGCTCGGTGCGCAGATTCCACTCTTGCATCGCCGGCACGAGCTTGGCCTGTTGAAACGACTCGCCGAATGGATAGGGGTACACCTCAACGTGAATGAAGTTGACCCGATCGCCAAATTCACTCTTGAGTTGCTTCAAAACACTCATATTCGGCGCGCAAACCGCTGTTTGGCAGAAACTTGGCGTTGAGAACGTCACCACGAATGGCTTGCCGCTCGCTATAGCATCGGCAATGGTCATCCGGTAAAAATCAGGATCAGGCCGCGGATCCGACGTCAACTGATCGAGTGCAGGCACATCAGCCGCGGTCAGATTGCGTGACGGGATGGCTTTATCACCAACCATCGGCGCAAAGGCGCGCTCGCTGACATCGAGCCGGATCCGGCTCTTCTGCACGCCATCTGCCTGCGGAATGGCAATTTCGGCTTCCCAACCGCCGGCCCGATCGAGGTTGGCATAGGCAACGTAGAGACCGACCGGCAGCCCTTGACCACGATAGACAGCTTTGGTCGTTGTGACGGGCTGGGTGCGATCACCGCCGGGGCCAACGTAGTATAACGTTACGTCAAGCGAAAGATTTGGATCGTTAAGCGGCACGCCACCCTGCAATAAGCCAAACGGCAGCCGGTTGAGACCAACGACGAGTTCCGATGCGGCAATCACTGGTGCAATTGGCGCCGCCTCGGCGGGAGGTGACGCTGCTTGGCGGCCACAACCTGAAATGAACACGGCCACAAGCAACACCATCGCCAAAATAAGACGCGAGTGCATAACAAACGCTCTCCTCTATTGCAAGACATCACGGCGGAACGTGGCGCGATACGTGGTTTCAGCCCGTTCCACCACAACGGTAATTTCCCACCAGCCCTCCATCGTGTACGCTGTGCGCGCCCAATAACGCCCCGGCCCGTCTGGCAAGGCGACCGGTCGCGTCACCCCCATTGGCATCTCCGGCATATCGAGATCGAGATACACGTTGGCGTCGTTAACCGGATTACCTTGCTCGTCATTGAGCAACACCACAAAATCGACCGCCGTATTCATCTTGGCCCGGTCGGGTGTGTCGAGAGTGATTGACAAGCCATCAACGACTTTCGTTTCGCGCAATGGAGTCGCGCTATTGCCACAGGCCGTTACAAGAGCAAGCAAGACAACCAAACTGAGTAAACGAATGAAACCCATCATAGCGATTGCCGCACACCTTCGACCAATAACGGCAAAGCTGCCAACTGTACCAGATGAAACAGGCCGTTGTGATCGAATGGTATCTCGCCAATCACGACTTCGAGCGAACTGGTCTGAATGCCAGCGGCAGCGATCGTGACTAAAATCCCCAGCATGATCCGATCAGCGCCGGGCAATTGGCGACGACGGGCCAAATCGGCATAGATCGCCAATGCGCAGACCATCGCCACCAATTCGTAAATAATGAATGCGAGAAAACCCCGCTGCAACCGCCGGCTGAGCCACGCAAAACCGGGAGCGGCTAGCGCCAGCGCCGGCAAGACCCGCTGCCCGGTTCGTTCGCCCCAGCGATCGCTGACCGCAGCGGTAGCAAAGAGCGCGATGATCAGTGCCAGCAATACGTTTAGCGGCTGCCACAGACGCTCACGGGTCGAGGCTGAGAGGCGCAACCCATGCACAATAGCCCCCAGCACACCGCTGGCGGCCAAGAGGGCAAAAGCGGCTTGCCAGATGCGCCGGCGCCAACCTGCGACACCGCGTAAGCGTTGTATCGCAATCAGCGCCGCGCCTGCCAGCGCCAAATCAGTTGCCGCCGTTGTCTGCTCACGCGGATCGGTCATGAGGTGATCGGCAATCCATTGCTTCACACGGCAACCTTGTCTAGAGCACAATCTTGCGTTCAGCGATCAGACGCTGGCGCAAACGGCGAAAGAGCGTGTCGTAATCAAGTCGCTCGTGCGTAATCTCGTATTTGTAGGCTTGCAACATCTGATGCACTTCGGCATTCAGGCGATCTTCCACTTCGAGCTCGTCGATCATAATCTCTTTGATCGCGGCTTTTAATTCGGGATCACCGGCTTGAAACAGCACCCCATCCGTCTCAGCCAACACATCAACCAGCATCGTCGCCAGTTGCTCAACTTTCGCTGGAGAAAGCTTCATTGGTGCCTCCTCTAAATGCGCCCCGCGGCCCGAAACGCGCGCCGCACCTCGGCCAGTTCGGCAAGTCGTTCGGACGGTAACGGGCGCGCGCCGCCAAAGAGATGGGCCGCCAGCAAGGTGCGCGCGCAGTGTTCAATTTGTTCCATGCGGTGAAACGCCTGCATCAACGTGGCGCCGTAGGTCAAGGCGCCGTGGTAGGCCAGCAAGATGGCCTCGTGATCGGCGACAAACGGCGCAATCGCCGCACCCATTTCCGGAGTGCCGGTCAGGGCGTAGGGTGCGGTTGGGATTGGCCCTAAGGCGATGAGCGCCTCCGGCAGTAATGGTTCCGCCAAACTAACGCCGGCCAACGTCGCGCCTACCGCCGTTGGCGGATGGGCATGGACGCACGCCATTATGTCGGGCCGCTGGCGATAAACGAAGAGGTGCAGATAGCGCTCGGACGATGGTTGGCGGCCCGGCGCACCCCGGATCAAGTGGCCATCGAGATCAACCACGACTAAATCGTCAACGGATAACATCCCCTTCGCCAAGCCCGCCGGCGTCATCAGGATCGTCCCATCGGGCAGCCGCGCCGAGAGGTTGCCGTCGCCGGCAACGATCAACCCGCGCTCATACAATAAACGACCGCATAGAACCATCTCGGCGCGCAGCGCCGCTTCTACCTCAGTAAGTTCGGTGGTTGTCATAGCGTTTGAGTTGGCGTAAACGGAAGAACAAGACAGCGGCGACAATCCAGCCCGACCATGCCAACAGCGGGCGGCTAAACCGCATTATCAGCATTACGATGAGGAGTACGGTTCGCAAACTCTGAATCACTAGCCGCTTAGCAAGGTCAGGGCGTGGCGTTGCCGTCCAATCAATCTGGTTAAGACGCGGCAATAAGCCGCGTTCCACACACCCTTCAAGTGAAAAGAGGTAAATGGTATCGGTGTAATGTGCGGCGAGTTGCAAATCGCGTTCGAGTGCGTCCCACGCGAGTGGGGGCAAATCTTCGGCGCTGCTTGATCGCACGGCGCTGCCGACAATACAACCGACCCCGATCGCATCAGCCGCCGGGCCATAACTATCAATTAGTGCGCCACCGAGATCGTTGCCCAATTTTTCGATCGGAATACTGCTAAAACAGAGCAACACCTCAACGTCTGCCGGCAGATCGACAATGTCGAGCGCGCGTTGAATAGTTGTGGTCGCAGCACGCCGATCATCGACAATCAAGGGCAACTGGTAGGTATGCACCTCGTAGCCGTCGTGATGCATTTCGGCGATCAGATCGACGTAAGCGGCCCGCGCGCTCTCATACAACACATTTTCGTGGGCGAGCCAGATCCGGCGGGCAATGTCACGAATCCCCCGCCGCCGGCTGGCGATCACTTCCCCCAGTGGCGGCTCAATGTCAAGCCCAATCGCCTGAAAGTGCAGCTTGTGCGCGATCGCCCATTGCCGCGCGGCCCGGTAGCGCTCAATCGCTTGCGGATAGTTCTGGAGGTTAAACCAAAACCCCTCTTCCGCCGGCAACAGCAACCATGCAATCACCGGAATCTGGTGTTGGTTGAGGGTAGCAATTGCTTGCGCCGTCTCTGCCGAGAGATTGTGCAGGGCGACAGCAACGCCGTACTCACCGGCGGCGAGAAAGTCGAGCAACCCCGGTGTTGCGAGCAACTCAAGCAGGGCCGGCCCCTCAAGCTCACAGAAGAAGATGATGTGGGGCCGTCCCAGCGTTGATGGTATGACGGCTGGCAGTGATCTCGTTTGCACGTCTGCATTATAGCACTGTCGCTTTCACGCCGTCGCCAGTTGCGGATGGCGCCGCCAGTGCTGCGTCGCCTGCTCATAGGCGTAAGCCAGTTGCAAGACACTGACATCGGCGCGCGGACGGCCAATGATCTGCAACCCGACCGGCAACCCGTCGCTGGTGAAGCCGGCTGGCACGGCGATGGCCGGCGTGTTACAGACCGAGATGTAGTAGCACGAGCGCATCCATTCGATATAGTTGCGCATCGGTACGCCATTGATCTCGGTAATATATGGTTGTTCGACCGGGAACGGCGGCACTTGGCTCACCGGCGCGATAATGAATTCATAGCGCTGCATAAACTCGTGCAGGCGGGCCAGCAACGTCGCGTGCAAACGCATGGCGCGTCCGACTTGCGGCCCGCTCAGCGACCGCCCGGCCTCGATATTCCAAACCACCGTATCTTTCATCCGCGCGCGTTCGCGATCGAGCAGCTCACCGAGTGCAAGTTCGTAGCGGAAGGCGCGCATGACCTGAAAGATCTCGTCGGCGTCACTGAGATCAGGAGTCGCCTCTTCCACAATGCAACCGAGCTGCTCGAACACGGCCCGTTGCGCGGCAATCACGTTGCTCACCTGCGGATCAACCGGCAAACCGCCCAAATCTGGACTCCACGCCACCCGCACCCCGCGCAGATCGCGTTCGAGCGGTTGGGCAAAGATGCTGGCCGGCTCGCTGATCGAGAGCGGCGCGCGCGGATCGGGGCCGGCAATGGCTTGCAAGATCAGGGCAATATCGGCCACCGTGCGCGCCATTGGGCCATCGATCGCAAACGGCAGGTATGGGGTGGGATCGGGCCAAACCGGGACGCGACCGGGTGAGGTGCGAAAACCGACCACGTTGCAATAGCCGGCTGGATTGCGCAGCGAGCCGCCCAAATCGCTCCCATCAGCAATTGGGATCATCCCGCATGCCAATGCCACTGCCGCCCCGCCACTGCTGCCGCCGCAGGTTTTGCTCAGGTCGTAGGGATTGCGGGTGGGGCCGAAAATTGGGTTAAAGGTCTGTGAACCGGCGCCAAATTCGGGTGTGTTGGTCTTACCGATAGTCACGGCCCCAGCAGCCTTGAGGCGCGCAACAATCAGAGCGTCGAAATCGGGCACAAAATCGGCGAAGATCGGCGAGCCATAGGTGGTGCGCATGCCTTTGGTTTCGGCCAGATCTTTGTGCGCCACCGGTAAGCCGGCCAGCGGGCCGGGATCCTCACCGCGCGCCAGCGCCTTGTCAATGGCGCGAGCGCGATCACGCGCGCCTTCCACATCGAGCGTGATAATCGCATTCACCAATGGATTGAGCTTTTCAATCCGGGCTAGATGCGCCTCAAGCACTTCGCTGGCCGAGACGGCACGCTGGCGGATCAAACGGGCAATGGCGGTCGCCGGTTGCAAACAGAGGTCGGTGTGCATAGGAATCTCTCGTTCAAGGCAACGGATGATAGCGATCGGTCACTATCGCAGCTCGCAGAGGTTATGATACATCGGATTGCAAGCCAATCTAATGATGACAGGGATAATTTAGGAATAGCCACAAAAAGACACACATGACGCAAAGGGGAACCATCAACATTTTTGCGCCTTTTGCGTCTTTTTGCGGCTATTCTAATGCCCGTGCCTAGGGGTGAGAGCCGGCAGTCCACGGAGGTGAGCGGCAATAGCCATAACCGCTTGTAAGAGGGGCGAAACAGACGCTGGTCAACGTGGAGGTTGTGTGCAGCTCTCCATCACCCCTCACCCAGCGGGTTCAAGGGCGGACAGAACGTATGAGCGTAGATGTAGTTTATAGCTTTGCGATGCGCCGGTATGCCCTCACCCGCAGCCCCTCTCCCACGCAGTGGGTTTCGTTACTGGGTTCCGGCTTCGCCCCCGCTGTCATTGCGAGCGGAGGAGCAGCGCAACGCGCTGTCCCGCAGCGAAGCAATCCCCCGCGAGCACGAACGGAACTCCGCTCAGGCATTGTTCCCGCTCTCGTGGGAGATTGCTTCGGTCGGGCGGCGCCCAGCGCGGCTGGGAGCCGCCACTCCCTCGCAATGACAACCGGCAAGCGGGTTTTGTTACCCTAGCCTAGCCCTTCTGAGTCGGGTTCCGAATCCCATGTTCCGCCCATCCTTGCACCTCCCCTTCCCAACCCGCTACGACCCTTCGCGTCTTGGCGTGTACCGTCGTTGTGCCTTGGCTTGCGTTGCGTCTGTACAGTATCGCCCCGCCTGCCGGATATGGCGTGCGGCAGTCAAACTGCCGCACGCCATAGCTGTCCGCCCCTCCCCCAGCGGGGGAGAGGCAAGAGGCCACCTCCTCGATCCGCAAGGGCCGAGCGATTATGCCGAAGTCTGCTCCGCGAGTTGGGATGGAATACGGATAGCCCACCGATTTTGCGTCTTTTGCGTCTTTCGGTGGCTATTCCGTGGTGTATGATGAGAACGAGCAACAAATTGCACAGCACCAGCCTCATCTTCGCTCCTTGGACGAGAGAAACCAAAACCAATGAACGACTGGATCATTTACGGTGCGAACGGATACACCGGCGAACTGATTGCCCGTGCGGCAGTGGCAGCCGGTCTGCGACCGCGGTTGGCCGGACGTAATGCAGATGCAATTAGGGCGTTGGCCAACTCGCTAGGATTGCCATTCACCATTTGCCGGCTTGAGGATCGAGCAGGATTACGTCAAGCATTGCAAGGCGCGCAAGTGGTACTGCACTGCGCCGGCCCTTTCCAAGAGACCAGCGCGCCGATGGTGGAGGCATGCCTAGAAACAGGTGTTCACTACCTCGACATCACCGGCGAAATTAGTGTCTTTGAGGCCGCAGCCAAGCAAGACGCCGCTGCCCGGCAAGCGGGAGTGATGTTGATGCCGGGAGTTGGTTTTGATGTTGTACCATCCGATTGTCTGGCCGCTCACCTTGCCCGCCGGCTGCCAGAGGCGACGTCGTTGGCGCTGGCGTTTCGCGCCCTTGGCAGCATCTCACGCGGCACGGCGATCACGATGTTGACTATGGCCACTCGCGGTTGTGAGCGGCGCAACGGCCAGCTCATGATGACGCCACCGTTGCACGAGGTGCGCATGTTCGATTTTGGACGAGGGCCGCAGCCGTGCGTAAGCATTCCGTGGGGTGATGTCGCCACAGCCTACTACACGACCGGCATTCCCAACATCAAGACCTTCGTGGCAATCCCACGGCGCTCACAGCGCTGGATCGATCTCACGCGGCGGCTGTTGCCCATCGCGCAGCTTCCTGTGATCCGAAACGGACTGCGCCACCTGATAGCACGGACGTTGCGCGGCCCCGATGCTGCCACCCGCGCTACTGGGCGAAGCATCATCGTTGGGGAAGTCACCGATGCAACGGGACGGCGCGCAACTAGCCGTTTGACCGGTCCAGAGGGCTATGCGCTCACCGTGCAGACGGCGCTGCTGATCGTGCAGCGGGTCTTGAATGGACACGCAACTGCCGGCTTTCACACCCCGGCAGGATTGTACGGACCAGATTTGATCTGCGAGGTGCCGGGGGTGACGCGGAGCGATGAGTAGCGACACGGCACTATGCCGGTAGGCTGATCGGCTTCATTGGGCAGGATGCTTTCACTACCACGGTAGCGACTACTATACGGCAGTGCCACTACCGCACGCTAGACATTACCAAACAGAACGTAGATCTGTCGGCACAGTGGGTTGAGAGGCGGACAGAACGATTGATCGAGTACAACTGTCGATCGCTGTGCGATGCCGTAAAGCCCCGTGCTGCGCTCCTCATCACCCCTCCCCCAGCGGGGGAGGGGCAAGGGGTGGGGGCATCAGCCCGCGCAGCGGGCTTCGTAACCCTAGCCCGGCCCTTCAGGGCCGGGTTCCAGACAAATGTTCTATCCGCCCTTGAATTACAGTGGGAGCGGGGGCTGGGGGGTGAGGGCCATCAACAGCATACGTTCCGTCCGCCCTCGAACCCTAGCGCAGGAGAGGGGCGCTTCTGCGTTCCACTCCCGCAATGCCTTGCCCGCCATCGCGCAGCTCCCCCGCTCCCGCCGTGAGGGAAGAGTGGGGATGGGGGTGAGAGCCATCAACAGCATACGTTCCGTCTGCCCTCGAATACTGGC